>JAJQEM010000065.1 GCA_021201635.1 Clostridiales bacterium
AAGCTGGGCATCCCCGTGGTCGCCATCGTGGACACCAACTGTGACCCCGACGAGGCCGACTACCCCATCCCCGGCAACGACGACGCTATCCGCGCCATCCGCCTGATCTCCGGCGTGATCGCTAACGCCGTCATCGAGGGCAAGCAGGGCAACGATGAGGCTGCCGAGGCCGAGGAGAAGGCCGCCGAGTAAGAACGGCGCTACAACGATACGATTACAGGAGGTAGTATATCATGGCTGCTATTAGCGCAAAGCTGGTCAAGGAGCTCCGTGAGCTGACCGGCGTTGGTATGATGAACTGCAAGCAGGCTCTGGTGGCCTGCGACGGCGACAAGGACAAGGCCATCGACTGGCTGCGGGAGAAGGGCCTGGCCGCTCAGACCAAGAAGGCCGGCAAGGTGGCCGCCGAGGGCGTATCCTACGCTCTGGTGGACGACAACGGCGTGGGCGTGGTGCTGGAGGTCAACTCTCAGACCGACTTCGTCGCCAAGAACGACATTTTCCAGGCCTTCGTCAAGGACGTGGCCCTGGTGGTGGCACAGCAGAACCCCGCCGACGTGGAGGCCCTGAAGAACGCCACCTATCCCGGCACCGACCGCACCGTGGACGCCGTCACCGCCGACAAGGTGCTGTCCATCGGCGAGAACATCCAGATCCGCCGCTTCGTCCGCTACGAGGGCGGCGTCAACGTCCCCTATGTCCACATGAACGGCAAGATCGGCGTCCTGGTCAACCTAGCCGTGGAGGGCATCGACAACACCGCCGCCGTGGTGGAGCTGGGCAAGGACCTGGCTATGCAGATCGCCGCCATGAGCCCCACCTATGTCTCCTCCGATGAGGTCCCCGCCGACGAGGTGGAGAAGGAGAAGGCAGTGCAGTTGGCCAAGGCCCTGGAGGAGGGTGCCGCCAACACCAAGCTGCCCGAGGCCAAGCGGCAGATGATTGCCGAGAACAAGGTCAAGGGCCGTATGAACAACTATTTCGCCGAGGTGTGCCTGCTCAACCAGGGCTACGTCAAGGAGAACAAGACCACTGTTGACCAGCACGTCAAGGCCGTCGCCAAGCAGCTGGGCGGCAAGATCACCGTGGTGAAGTTCACCCGCTTCGTCACCGGCGAGGGCATCGAGAAGAAGGAGGACGATTTCGCCGCAGAGGTCGCCTCCATGATTAAGTGAGTTGCCCACTTTGAATCAATGAAAACGGCCCCGGCTGGTTTCAGCCAGGGCCGTTTTCTATGCTCAGAGATCCCTTTATGCGGTCTGTTTCAGAAAATCGAACGAAAGCCCCTGCCCCGGGATAACCAGGGCAGGGGTTTGGCATACTGTCAGGGCGAGTCGCTGACTTACTTCATGCCGTTTTCGTAGGCTTCGATCATCTTCTTGACCATCTGTCCGCCCACGGAGCCGGCCTGACGGGAGGTCAGGTCGCCGTTGTAGCCCTGCTTCAGGTTGACGCCCACCTCGGAGGCGGCCTCCATCTTGAACTTGTTCAGAGCGTCACGGGCCTCGGGGACCAGGGACTGCTTGCCATTGCTGTTGCTGGACATAAGAACACATCTCCTTCTCTTTCAGATTTCTGCTCAGACCGCCCGTTTCCGGGCTGTCTGGGTATAGGATGTGCCCATTTACAACGACGATACCCGACAAAATTTCCCCCGGGTGCGTATCCTGACCGGAATTGGGAAAACGTGACAAAACCGGTTGCTCACATTCCTCTGTCAGAGACAGAGGCGGGGAGAGCCGAGACCGACTGCTCTGCCGAAAGCTCGTCCTTTAGCTCGGTCATGTGCTCCCAATAGCGTTTGGGGACGTTGCTCATCCGCAGCCTGGGGTTGTACCGCCCTTCGATGGCGATGGTGTCGTAGAATTTCTTCCACAGACGCTGGCAGTCCTCCTCCCGGCTGTCGTTGGGGGGAAAGTCGATGTGGTCGATGGGCCGGATGGCCCACTGGCCCCGGGCGTAGAGCAGGGCCTCGTGGTGGACGTCGTCGAAGATGATGAAGGTCTCGGTGTTGAACCGGGCGCAGAAGTGGGGGCGCAGCAGGGGCAGTACCCGGTTCTTGGGGCTGATCTCCGCCCACAGCAGTCCTCGGCAGTCGGAGAACCGGGTGAACCCCTTGAGCAGATGGGCCTCGTTATACAGGTGCCGGACGGCGGCGTACAGGGCGGCCACCCGGCGGTCTGCCAGATGTCCCGTCACCTCCTGGCCCAGGGTGCGGGCCATCCGGATGAACTGCCAGAGGACGCACTCCCGTTCGGGGATACAGGTGAGAAAGCCGTGGGCCACCAGCCGCTGGACATCCGGGGAGATGTCCTCGTTTAATTGGCGGTAAAACGCACTGGCCCGCCGCTGGTCGGTATCCACGGGGTGTTCCGGGTAGAGGGAGATGCGCTCCTCCTCCGGGGCGCAGAAGGCCACCGGCTCCTCATGGTGGCGAAAGCTCTCGTCTGCGCAGGTGAGAAACCCGGCAAAGCTGCCGTCGTAGCTGTAGCATACCTGCCGCCAGGTCTCGCTCATACGGCCTCACCTCTGCCGTCAAACAGGGAGAGTTGCTCCGGCTCATAGGCAGCCAGGGTGGGCTGCTCCTGGGAAATCAGGTGCCGGAGGACGCCGTCGGGCCGGACACGGAGGCCGTCCGTCATCCGCCCATCGCAGGTGATGAAGTACTGGGCCCGTTTCAGCACCACCCCCAGCCGTTTCAGGGCCATCTCGTCCAGGTTGCAGGTGCGCCGGGCGGTGATGATCCGCTTGGCGGAGGTGACACCGATACCGGGCACCCGGAGCAGCACCTCGTAGTCCGCCCGGTTCACCTCCACCGGGAAAAAGCCCGGGTGCCGGATGGCCCAGCAGCACTTGGGGTCAAGCCGGGGATCCAGATTGGGCTCGTCCTCGTCCAGCAGCTCTGCGGCGTCGAAGTGGTAATACCGCAGGAGCCAGTCCGCCTGGTACAGCCGGTGCTCCCGGAGCAGAGGAGGACGGAAGCCCTCCGGGGCAGGGAGGAGGCTGGAGCGGGACACCGGCATATAGGCGGAGTAGAATACCCGCTTGAGCCGGTACTTCCGGTAAAGGCTCTGGGTCAGGTTGAGGATGTGCAGGTCGTCCTCCGGGGTGGCCCCAATGATCATCTGGGTGGACTGGCCCGCCGGGGCGAAGCGGAGGGCCTGATGGGAGGGGAGCTGGCGCAGCTCTCTCCGGCTCTCCGCCGAGCCGTCCCGGATCTGGGCCATGGGCTGCAGGATGGCCTCCCGCTTCTTGTCCGGGGCCAGCAGGCCCAGGCTCTGAGAGGAGGGCAGCTCGATATTGACGCTCAGCCGGTCGGCCAGCAGCCCCAGCTGCCAGGTGAGCCGGGGGTCGGCCCCGGGGATGGCCTTGGCGTGGATATAGCCTCTGAAGCCGTAGGTGTTGCGCAGGAGGGAGAGAGCCCGGATCATCAGCTCGGTGGTGTAGTCCGGGTTGCGGATGACGGCAGAGCTGAGGAACAGGCCCTCGATGTAGTTGTGCCGGTAGAACTGAACGGTCAGCTCCGCCAGCTCCTCCGGGGTAAAGGCGGTGCGCCGAACGTCGTTGCTCCGGCGATTGACGCAGTACTGACAGTCGTAGACACAGCAGTTGGACAGCAGCACCTTGAGCAGGGTGACGCACCGGCCATCAGCGGAGAAGGTGTGGCAGCAGCCTGCAGGCATGGTACTGCCCATCCGTCCCGCCCGGGCCTTCCGATCCAGGCCGCTGGAGGTGCAGGCGGCGTCGTACTTGGCCGCATCGGTGAGTATCTCCAGCTTGTCCATCAGCTCCGCGGCAGCTCACCTCCTGAAACTAGAAACTTTGTTCGCTAGAACTTGTGTTCTAATTATGTCACAGGAGGGGCTGACTGTCAAGGGGGAGGCGCAATTTCCCACTCCACACAAAATTGTACCCCATTCCCGTGAAATCCCCTCTGACCTGTGCTATAATCATAGGGAAACCATTGTCCGGAGGAGGCCATCGCCATGCGGAGAACGCTGCTGCAACAGCAACGGGAGCGGGAACAGCTCCAGCGGGACTATGCCCGCAGCCAGAGGGGAAAGTCTCTGGGCATCTATCTCCACGTCCCCTTCTGCCGGAGCAAGTGCGCCTACTGCGACTTCTACTCCCTGCCCCACCGGGAGGGGGACATGGACCGGTATCTGGCCGCTCTGACCGCTCACCTCCGGGAGACCGCTCCCCAGGCGGCGGGGCGGCGGGTGGATACCGTCTACATCGGCGGCGGCACCCCCACCCTGCTGGGGGAGAAGCGACTGACCGCCCTGCTCAGGACGGTGAGGCGGTGCTGCTCTCTGGAGCGGGACTGTGAGATCACCCTGGAGGCCAACCCGGAGAGCGTCACCCTGCCGCTCCTCCGCACTGTCCGCCGGGCGGGAGTGAACCGGCTGTCCCTGGGGCTCCAGTCCGCCAACGACAACGAGCTGCGGGCGGTGGGCCGTCCTCACACCTTCGCTCAGGCACAGGAGGCCGTCCGCCTGGCCCGGAAAGCGGGCATCCGGAACCTGAGCCTTGACCTGATCTACGGTCTGCCGGAGCAGACCATGGACTCCTGGCAGCACAGCGTAGAGGAGGCCCTTCGGCTGAACCCGGAGCATCTGAGCTGCTACGGCCTCCAGGTGGAGGTGGGCACCTACCTCTGCGACCATATCGACGACTTCACCATCGCCGACGACGACCTCCAGGCGGATATGTACCTGTGGATGGTGGAGCGGCTGGCGGCGGCGGGCTATGAGCAGTACGAGATCTCCAACTTCGCCCGGCCTGGCCGGGCCTCCCGGCACAACCTCCGGTACTGGCGGCTGGAGGAATATGTGGGCTTCGGCCCCGGGGCCCACAGCGACTTCGGCGGGCGGCGGTACAGCTTTGTCCGGGACCTGGACCGCTATCTCTCCGGCATGGAGGACGGCGGCCCCATCGTAGACGAGGACCATGTCATCCCCCAGGAGGAGCGGCGGAGCGAGTACCTCATGCTGGGCCTGCGGACGGCGGAGGGCATCGACGGGGACTTCTACAGCCGCCGGTATCACATGAACTTCAAGCCACTGGAACGGCTGCTGGAGGGCTATGCCGCCCGGGGACTGGCCCGGCGGCTGGAGGGGGACCGGTGGCGGCTGACCCCGGAGGGCTTTCTCCTGTCCAACGGCATCATCATCGACCTGCTGGAGGCCCAGGAGCACAACACGGTGGACAGCCTGCTGGGGCGGTAAGGCCGGAAGCCGTCCGTTTTTCAATTTCTTTCCATCCCCGACACCCTTCGACGGTTTTTTCCCGCCGAAGGGTGTATCCTTTTGCCGGAGGGAGGGGAAAACGGTCAGCCATCGGGGAAAAACAGCCGGACCGCCCAGGCGGCGGCGAGAAAGCCCGCCAGATCGGCGCAGAGGGCGGCGGGGACGGCGTACCGGGTCCTGCGAATGCCCACCGCCCCGAAGTAGACGCTGACGGTGTAGAAGGTAGTCTCGGTGGAGCCCAGCATCACCGCCGCCGTCCGGCCGATGAGGGAGTCCGGGCCGTAGGTCTCCATCAGCTCCGCCCCCAGCCCCAGGGCGCCGCTGCCGCTCATGGGCCGGACCAACAGCAGCCCCACCGTCTCCGGCGGGATGCCCACAGCGGAGAGCACCGGCCCCAGGGCCTGGGCCGCCCAGTCCAGAAAGCCGGAGGCCCGGAGCATGGAGATGGCGGTCATGAGCCCGATGAGAGGCGGCAGGATGCGCAGGAGGATGCGCAGGCCCTCTCCCGCCCCGTCTGCCAGGGTCTGGTACGCATCCACCCGCCTCCACACTCCGGCCACGGCGGTGACCAGCAGGAGGGAGGGCAGCAGCAGGGCGGTGAGGGCGCTCATCCCTCCCTCCACAGCCGGGCCAGCAGCCGGGCGGCCAGAATACCCACCGTCACCGAGCAGGCCGAGGCCAGCCACACGGCGGGCAGAACGTCAAAGGGCGTGGCGCACCCCGCCCCGGTGCGCACGGCAGCCACGGTGGTGGGAATGAGTTGAATAGAGGCGGTGTTGCACACCACCAGCATACACAGGCTGTCCGAGGCCACCCCGGGAGTGGCCTCCGCCATGCCCCGGGCGGCCCGGATGCCGGATGGGGTGGCGGCGTTGCCCAGCCCCAGGAGATTGGCGGAGATGTTGGCGGAGATCGCCTCCATCACCTCCCCGTTCTCCCGAAAGGCGGGGTAGAGCCTGCCCAGAACGGGCCGGAGCAGGCGGCTCAGCCCCTCCAGACCGCCGCAGGCCCGCAGCACCTCCATTACCCCGTTCCACAGACACAGGGGCCCTGCCAGGGAGATGCACAGCTCCACGGCGCTCTGGGCACCCGTCCCGGCGGCAGCGGACACCGCATCCAGCGTGCCGTTCAGCCAGCCAAACACAAGGCTCAGGGTGATCATTCCCGTCCACAGCCAGGTCATTGCCATCGTCCATCCCTCCTCTGGCCCAGCCTATGCGGAAACGCCAGGGGATAGACCCGGTCGGGCAGCCCGGCAGGGGAGAGGGAGCCGCCCGTGTGCTTTCAAGGCGGATGTTTGTACGTGAAACAAGGCCATTCCCTTCCAGATTTTGACAGATTCTTAACAAATTCTTTCAATTGCCCCAGATTTATTGACTATCCTCCGTTTTGGGATAAAATGAGAAGCAGGAAAACAGCGACAGAGAGCGGCGACGGGTCAGTTGAAGGGGATGGAACAGAGATGACAGAGCAGGAGCTGGAGCGTCGCCGCAGAGGGCAGCGACGACGGCGGAAACGGCGGCAGCGGCGGAGACAGGCCCTCCGTCTGGCGGGCTCGGTTTTGCTGCTGTGCGTGATGCTGACGGCGGGATGGGCGGTGTTCGCCCACGTCACAGAGGTATCCGCCGTGGAGCAGGAGGACGACCGGGAGCAGCAGGAGAACGGGAACGCAGACAACGCAGACGCAGAGAGCGGCGACGGGGCGGGCCTCACCCAGTCCGGGACGGAGGAGGAGCCGGAGGAGACCCGGGAGTCCACCTATCCGGAGCCTGACCCAGACAGCGTGATCTGCCTCACTTTCGACGACGGACCCAGCAGCATCATCACGGAGGAGATCCTGGACGTGCTGGAGGAAAACTGTGTCTAGGCTTCCTTCTTTATCGTGGACTACTCCCAGGATAAGCTGCCCATACTGGAGCGGATGATCGAGGACGGAGACACCATCGGCATCCATGCCCTGGATCACGACTACGAGGCGTGCTACTCCACCGAGGACGCCTATCTGGACGGGGTGGAGAAGCTGAAGGAGAAGCTGTATCGGGATACCAGCTACGAGGCGTTCTGTCTCCGCTTCCCCGGAGGCAGCTCCAACACCATCAGCGCCAACTACAACGACGGCATTATGACCCGGCTGACCCAGCGGGTGGCCGATCTGGGCATGGTCTACTTCGACTGGAACGTGGACTCGGAGGACGCCAGCGGCAGCAGCGTCCCGGACAGTACCTTGATCGCCAACGTCACCGGTGAGCTGCAAAAGGGACGGGTCAACGTGGTGCTCATGCACGACGCCAACAGCAAAAAGACGACGGTGCAGGCGCTGCAATCCATTATCAACTACGGCCGGGAGAACGGCTACACCTTCAAGGCCATTGACCGTTCCACCAAGCCGGTACACCACCGGGTAGGCAACTGACCGGCAAAGAAAGGAAGAGAAAGAGAGATGAAATCCACCGGCATTGTGCGAAAGGTAGACGAGCTGGGGCGAATCGTCCTGCCCGTGGAGCTGCGGCGCACCATGGAGATTTCGGAGAAGGACGCATTGGAGATCTATGTGGACGGCTCGTCCATCGTCCTGCGGAAATACCAGCCCACCTGCGTCTTCTGCGGCAACGGAAAGAACGTGGTGCCCTTTAAGGGAAAAAACATCTGCAAAAACTGCCTGAAACTACTCCAGGATGTGTAAAAAGGCCAGAACGGCGCAAAACGACCCACTAATACAGCACAAAGCGAGCCCCTCGGTCCTTGGACAGAGGGGCTCGCTTATATTGTGGTGTCTGTTCAGGCTTTCTTTGCCTTGATTGCAGCGGTGAGGACGGGAACCACCTCGAACAGGTCGCCCACGATGCCGTAGTCCGCCACGGAGAAGATGGGGGCGTCCGGGTCCTTGTTGATGGCGATGACGGTGTCGGAGCCGCTCATGCCCGCCAAGTGCTGGATGGCCCCGGAGATGCCTACGGCCACATAGATCTTGGGAGCTACCGTCTTACCGGTCTGACCCACCTGATGGGCGTGGGGGATCCAGCCTGCGTCCACGGCGGCACGGGAGGCGCCTACCACGCCGCCCATGGCGTCCGCCAGCTCCCGCACCAGGGCAAAGTTCTCAGCGCTCTTGAGGCCGCGGCCACCGGAGACGATGACCTCCGCCTCCTCCAGGTTGACCGCCTCGGCGACCTCCTTCACCCGCTCCAGCAGCTTCACCCGGACATTGGCGGGGTCGATGTGGATGTCCTCCCGGACGATCTCACCGGTGCGGCTGTCGTCGGCCTCCGGCTTTTTGAACACGCCGGGACGGACGGTGGACATCTGGGGCCGATGGTCGGGGCAGGAGATGGTGGCCATCAGGTTGCCGCCAAAGGCGGGACGGGTGGAGGCCAGCAGCCCCTTCTCGTCGATGTCCAGCCCGGTGCAGTCGGCGGTCAGGCCGGTGTGGGCGGAGCAGGCCACCCGGGGCCCTACGTCCCGACCGTTGTTGGTAGCCCCGTAGAGGACGATAAAGGGCTGATACTTCTGAATGAGGTTGACCATAGCATAGGTCTGGGCGTCGGTGTTGTATGTCTCGTACTCGTCGCCCTCCACCAGGAGGACCTTGTCTGCGCCGTAGGCGATGGCCTGCTGTGCCACAGCCTCCACGCCCTTGCCCAGGATGACGGCCACCAGCTGGCTGCCCAGCTTGTCCGCCATCATGCGGCCGGGGTTGAGCAGCTCATAGCCCACGTTCTTGGCCATGCCGCTGTCCGTCTCGATATAGACCCAAAGATTCTTGTTTTCCATAGCTGATACCCTCCTAGCTTACAGCAGCCCGGCGTCGGACAGCAGATCGGTCAGCTTGTCCGCCGCCACCTTGCCGTCCAGGCCCTCGATCTTCATGCCGTTCTTCTCGTGCCGGGGGGTGTAGGTCTTGAGAACCTTGGTGGGGGAACCGGCCAGACCCCGCTCCTCCGGGGCGACCACCACCTCGGCGGAGGTCAGCTCCCCGATCTCCGCTGTCCGGGCGAACCGCTGGCTCTTGAAGTTGGGATAGCGCAGGTCGTAGGCGGTCTTGTTCACCGTGATGACGCAGGGGGCGGAGGCGGCGTAGTAGTCATAGCCCTCGTCGCTCTCCCGCTTGCACTTGAGACTCCCGTCCTCCTGGAGGGTGGCCTCCACAGCGTAGGAGATGAGCGCCCGGTTCAGGTGCTGGGAGATCTCCGGGCCCACCTGACCGGTATCTCCGTCGATGGCCTGCTTGCCGCAGAAGATGAAGTCGAAGGCCTTGCCCGCCCGCATCTCCAGCACCTGGATGGCGGTGGAGATGATCTTGGAGGTGGCCAGGGTGTCCGAGCCGCCGAAGGCCCGGTCGGTGATGAGGTATGCCTCGTCCGCACCGGCGGCCAGGCACTCCCGCAGGGCGTCCTTGGCCTTGGGGATGCCCATGGTGAGGACAGTGACCTTGCCGCCCACCTGATCCTTCAGGCGGAGAGCAGTCTCCAGGGCGTAGGTGTCAAAGGTGCTGACGATGGCGGGCACGCCCTCCCGGATGAGGGTGTGCTTCACGGGGTCAATTTTGATCTGGGTGGTGTCCGGCACTTGCTTGATGCAGACCAGCAGGTTCAGTTCCTTGCCCGTGACGACCTTTTTGGGGGCGGAAACCGGGGCGGGAGCGACGGTCTTGGGGGCCTCCTCCCGTTTCGTGGGGGCGGTAGAGGGAGCGGCCTTGGGGCCGTTGTCGGTGTACTTCTTCTTCACCTGACCGGCGATGACGGTGCGCTGCACCTGGTTGGTGCCCTCGTAGATCTGGAGGATCTTGGCGTCCCGCATGAGCTTCTCCATGGGGTACTCCTTCATATAGCCGTAGCCGCCCATGACCTGCACGCCGTCCACGGCGCACTTCATGCCCACGTCGGTGCCGAAGGTCTTGGCGATGGCGGCCTCCATGGTGAAGGGCTGGCCTGCGTCCATCAGCTCTGCGGCGTGGAGGTACATCTGACGACCCGCCTGCACCTGGATCTCCATGTCCGCCAGCATCGCCTCCACCATCTGGAAGTTGGCCACGGGCTGGCCGAACTGCTTGCGCTGCTTGGCGTACTTGGTGGCCTCCTCTACGACACGCTGTCCGATGCCGATGCCAAAGGCGCCCACGCCTGCCCGGGAGTGATCCAGGGTCTCCAGGATATACTTAAAGCCCCGGTTCTTCTTGCCCAGCAGGTGATCCTTGGGGATGCGCACGTTGTCAAAGATGACCTCGCTGGTGCAGCTGAGCCGCATGCCCATCTTGTCCTCTTCCTTGCCGATGGACACGCCGGGCCGGTCACGCTCCACGATAAAGGCGGACAGGCCCATGACCCCCGCCTTCTTCCGGGTGGAGGCCAGAACGGTGTAGATGCCCGCAATGGGGCCGTTGGAGATGAAGCACTTGGTGCCGTTGATGACGTACTCGTCCCCGTCCTCCACGGCGGTGGTCTGCACTCCGCCTGCGTCGGAGCCTGCGTTGGGCTCGGTCAGGCAGAAGGCGGCGTACTTCTTCTCGATCATGGTGTCAAACCAAAGCTTTTTCTGGGCGTCGGTGCCGGCGATGAGCACGGGGTAGGAGGCCAGAGCGTTGGCGATGAGGGTGGTGCCGATGCCGATGTCGCCCCGGGCGATCTCCTCGGCGATGGCAAAGACCTGCACGCTGGTCAGGCCGGGGCCACCGTATTCGGCGGGAACACACAGCTGGTTCAGGCCCATGTCACAGGCCATGTCCAGCAGCTTTTCCGGGAACTCGTTGTTCTTTTCGTAATCCCCTACCGTGGGGATCACTTCCTTATCCACGAACTCCCGCACCATAGTCAGCAGCTCCTGGGTCTCGTTATCGAAGAGCATGGCGGAAAAACTCCTTTTCTGTAAAGTCTGGAGAGCGGAAAATGCTCAGTTTGTATTATAACACATTTATATAGGTCGGGCAACTTTTTTTGTAAAGTTCTGGGAGGGATGATACGAATTCGCCGGGAGCTGTTTGCCAGTCGATAGCCCCTGCCGCTCTCCCTTCGTCACGGCTTCGCCGTGCCACCTCCCTCACAGAGGGAGGCAAGGGTCTGCTGCGAGCTTCTTGGCTCCCTCTCTGAGGCGAAGTGCCGCCGTAGGCGGTAGAGCTGGCTGCCCGAAGGGCAGACTGAGGGAGAGCAGCACGCACTCACGACTAGATAGGTACTATCGGCGAATTCGCAGAGAGTTAGTACGAATTCGCACACACCCTACCCCACCCCCAAAACCTGTGCTATAATGAAGAAAACCCCAGAACAAGGAGGCCCACCATGACCCACGAAATCGACCTCGCCACCTGGCCCCGCCGGGAGATCTACGGCTTTTTCTCCGGGATGCACGACCCCATATACATGACTACCTTCACCGTGGACGTGACCGACCTGTACCGCTACACAAAGGAGCGGGGACTCTCTTTTTACTATGCCATGGTCTGGCTCTGCACCCGGGCGGTCAATCAGGTGGAAAATTTCCGTTACACTGTCCGGGAGGGCAGGGTGTTCCTGCTGGACGGGCGCTCTCCCAGCTTCACCGACATGAAGCAGGACACCGACCTGTTCCACATTGTCACCATGCCCTGTGAGGGCAGTCTGGAGGACTTCTGCCGGGCGGCAGGGGAGCGGAGCCGGACACAGGACTGCTTCATTCGCTCAGAGCTGGAGTCGGACGGGCTCATCTTCTACTCCTGCCTCCCCTGGCTGCGGCTCACCGCCCTGTCCAACGAGCGGGATCCGAACCCGGACGACACGAATCCCCGTATCTCCTGGGGCAAATTTGAGGAGCGGGAAGGACGGCTGGAGCTGGGCCTCTCGGTAGAGGTGAACCACCGGTTCGTGGACGGGATCCATATAGGCCGGTTCGCCGCCGCCCTGGAGCGGGGGATGGCGGAGCTGGGGAAGTGAAAATAAGCAGCCAGGCGGCATGCACCGTCTGGCTGCTTTGAAAACTACTTTCCGGTTTGACTGTCGTCGGTAGCCTGCTCCATGCCGTCTCTGACATCATCCCCTGCGTCGTCCACAGCGTCTATAGCGTCGTCTGTCACGTCTCTGGCCCCGTCAATAATGCCGTCGGTCACATCCTCGGCGGCGTCGGCGGTGTCGTCCACAGCGTCCTTCACATCGTCGGAGACGCTGCCGTTGCCCTCCGTTCTGTCCTCGCCAGTGACAGAGCTGTCGGTGCTGTCCCGATGGGTGCTGTCGTCAGCGACAGAACGCTCGGCGTCATCCTGCCCGGCGGCGCTGTCATCCGTGGCGGTGCCGTCATCCGTCACGCTGCCGCCCTCGTCGGCGGAGTAGCTGCCGCTGTCAGCGGCATCGTCGGCAACAGTATCCTGCCGGGTGTTGCAGCCGGTGAGCAGCAGGGATACTGCCAGCGCCAGGGCCAGGACCAGTGCGCCCACGTCCCCTTGGATCTTCCTTTCATCTCATAACCTCCCATGGAATCATGTTCGACCGCTTTTTCGGTCGGCTTAGTTTCTGCGGCCCACCTACAATTAAACCTGGAAGATTTTGAAAAACAACGGGTCCACGGAAGTCACTTCTCCGGAAATAACCGGCCAAACAGCCAGTGGGAGAAGGGAGCAGCGGCAAAAAAGTTCCAGAAGAAGGCCATGGGGAAGTTTTTCAGCACCGTACCTACCCAGATGGCGGGGAGCTGGCTCAACGGTGCGCCTGCCAGACAGACGTTGAACAAAAGCGAGGCGATCAGGCTCATAGAGGGACACATGACCGCCACCGTCGCACCCTGCCGGAGCAGCTGGCAGAAATACGGGTTGTCCCGCTGCGGGTCGCTGTGCTTTGCGGCGAAGGCCGCCCCAAAGCGGTTGCCGTACAGGTTGGAGACGATGAACACGAACACGCCCATGTAGGACGCCTCGATGAGGGCACCCAGGAACACGCTGTTGGTCATGTTGCTCAGCCCACCAGCGGCCAGATTAAAACCCTCCTTGATGGCCACGTTGTAGACCTCCATGCCGTACGCCATGGCGTAGGACATGATGAGTCCGAAGATGATTCCCTGACCTCTTGTTTTTGGCATAATAATCCTCCTGTTTCGATTGGGTGACAGCAACGGGACAGGCCGCAAAAAAAGACGTATTCCCCCTCCCATTGCCGGAAAGGGTCATACGCCTTGCGAACATATCCTGTATGCTACACGCATGGACTGCCTGGTACGGTTGCTATTATATCACCTGATTTCGGCGGATGTAAGAAAAAATTCACTACTGGCAGGATTGACGGGGACAACAAACGTCCCCTGAAAGCACAGCACTTCCAGGGGACGATGTGAGAAGCTAACGGTGGGAATCGAACCCACAACCTTCTCATTACGAGTGAGATGCTCTGCCATTGAGCCACGTTAGCATTTACAACTATGATACTTTAGCATAATTTTTGGCCTCCGTCAATCCCTGAAACGGGAAAATTCCCGGGCGAAAAAAGAGAGGAGAAGCGCAGCAAATCGCCCCGGTCATGCGTATGAACAGTAGAAGAAAATCACCCGACCGGAAAGGAGCACGCATATGAAAAAGACACTGACCCTCCTGCTGGCCCTGGTCCTGACTCTGAGCCTGACCGCCTGCGGGAACGACCCCGCATCAGACATTCTGTGGGAGGCGGACAACGACGGCGGGACCGAAACCGAGACCGCAGAGGACACGGACACGGAGGACGCCTCCGCTCACCTTCTGGACGACGCCAACACGACGAGCAGTGCCGTGACGCTATACTATTTCGACGGGGAGACGGTGACCTCCCGGACGTGCTACACCACGGCCACAGAGGACGAACTGCTGGAAGTGCTCAACGTCTCCGTCGCCCTGGTAGAGGACGGGGACCTGTCCGCATGGGAGGCCCCTTGCTATGGCCTGTGGACCTGCGATGGGGAGGGATACGACCTGACCCTGGCCTATTACGACGGGCTGTGGCTAGACCGGGACGGCAACGTCTGGTCAGGAGAGGCGGACTTCGCCGCCTGTTGGGAGGCCCTGGAGGGAGAGGACGAGGACGGCACGCTCTCTGTCCTGAACTTTCCCAACGCCGGGTATCTGGCCCCGGTGAACAGCTTATTCCTGGCGGCCTCGACTGTGGCGGATGAGAGTGGCATCTCCACCATGCCCCTGGAGATGACCATGACGGTGGTTGATCTGACAGATGGGGTCGTCACCGTCCTTATTGATAACCAGAGCGGCTATGAGATGGAGTATGGAGAATATTTCTCCCTGGAGATGGAGCAGGACGGAGAATGGTACGTCCTGCCGCCCCAGGGGACGCTGGAGTTCAATAGCATTGCCTATATCCTCCAGGACATGGAGCAGGCGGAGGAGACCTGTGACCTGACGGCCTACGGTGACCTGGAGGCGGGCCACTACCGCATCGTCAAGGACGACATGACGGCGGAGTTTTGGCTGGACGAGAATGGAGCGCTGACGGATGCCGGGTGAGCCGGGAAAGGATAAAACTTGGGCAGCAGAAGACCGTGTGGCCTTCTGCTGCTTTTTATGTATGGAAAATCCCTTATCCTCTCAAATACGTCTCCACCTTTCGGCGGGCGTCATAGCCCAGCCGCTCCTCGTCCACGCCGATGAGACGGCCGTGCTCTACCGTGACCTGTCCATTGACCACGGTGTAGTCCACCGGCCCCTTGAGCCCCACGGTGGCCAGCATGGCCCCCGGGTCCTGACCGGCCCCCACCAGCTCCAGGCGGCGGCTGTCCACCAGGAAGAAGTCGGCGCACTTCCCCGGCTCCAGGCTGCCGATCTCGTTCTCCCGGCCCAAAAGCCGGGCGCTGCCCATGGTGGCCATTTTCAGCACATCGTACCCGGAGGGCGCTCTGTCGCTGGAGGTCAGCCGGTGGAGCAGGTAGCACACCCGGAGCTCCTCCAGCAGATTGGAGCCGTCGTTGCTGGCACTGCCGTCCACTCCCAGGCCTACGGGAACGCCCAGGGACAGCATCTCCGGCACCTTGGCCACTCCGGAGGACAGCTTCATGTTGGAGATGGGGCAGTGGCACACCCCGGTCCCCGTCCGGGCCAGCAGGCGAAGCTCGTCGTCGTTGAAGTGGATGCCGTGGGCATACCATACGTCCGGACCCAGCCAGCCCAGCTTTTCCATATAGGCCAGAGGACGCAGTCCGGTGGTATCCAGCATGAACCGCTCCTCGTCCAGCGTCTCGCACAGATGGGTGTGCAGCTGCACGTCCCGGGAGCGGGCCAGGGCTGCGCTCTCCCGGAGCAGGGTGTCGGAGACGGAGAAGGGGGAGCAGGGGGCCAGGGCCACCCGACACATGGAGCCAAAGGCGGGGTCATGATAGCGGGTGATGAGGGTGTCGCTGTCCTTTAATATCTCGTCCACCGACTGCACCACGGAATCCGGGGGCAGGCCCCCGTCCTTCCGGGAGCGGTCCATGCTGCCCCGGGACAGGTGGAGCCGCACTCCCAGCCGCCGTCCTGCCTCCCGCTGGGCCCCCAGCAGGTCCCCCGCCCCGGCAGGGAAAACGTAGTGGTGGTCAAAGACAGTGGTACATCCGTTTTTCATCAGCTCCCCCATAGCCACCTGGGAGGAGAGGAGGACGGCGTCCTCGTCCAGGCCCTTCCAGATCTCATACAGGGCGGTGAGCCAGTCGAACAGCTCCAGGTTTTGCACCTGAGGCAGGTTGCGGGAGAAGGCCTGATACAGATGGTGGTGGGCGTTGACCAGGCCGGGATAGCAGAACATCCCGGACCCGTCGATGACCCGGTCAGCAGTCTCCGGCCCCGGACCCATAGAACGAATGATGCCATCCTCCACGTAGAGGTCGATGTTATGATAGATGCGATCTTCTCCATCGCAGGAGACCAGGGCGCTGAGATTTCTGACCAGAAGGCTGGACATGGATAACACTCCCTTTCCAGGTTTTGAGGCCATTATAAACCGGGAAATGGGAAGGGCGCAAGGGCGGTTTGTGGGGAAAGTGGTACGGATTCGCCGAAGGTTCTCTACTTAACGATAGCTTCTGCCGCACCCCTCAGTCTGCCCTTCGGGCAGCCAGCTCTCCTTTCAGGGGAGCCAGAATTGTGCGCACCCCTTATCTCCCCTGAAAGGGGAGGGGGACCGGCGCAAGCCGGTGGAGGGGTGCGGCATGAGCTAACGATACGCTGTGAACCTTCGGCGAATCCGTGCACTCCTCCCTTACCCAAATTTTACACCCACAATACCCACATTTGAATCCCGGATGATAGTATCTTACACAGTCAATCCTTACAATAGGGACTGTCAGATGGACCGGGAAACGGCGTTGTCTGACGGAAATCCCATTGGGATGCGGTCGAAGAAGAACGACCGCACCACATGAACTGTGAAAGGAAACACTTTGTATGAAAAGAATCAGCGCACTTGTGTTAGCCCTGATGATGGTCCTGTGCCTGGCCGCCTGCGGCAGCAGCAGCGATACCACCACTGAGGCGGTGGACACGAATACTGCCGAGACTGAGACCCAGGAGGTCGACACCACCGAGGAAGAGGATGCCGAGCCCGAGACCACCGAGGACGAGACCCAGGAGGCTGACGCCACAGAGGAGGAGGCCAGCACCGAGACCGTCGAACTGAGCGGTACCGTCTCCACCAACGGCTCCACCTCTATGGAGAAGGTCATGTCCATTCTCATCGAGGCCTTCGAGGAGCAGTACCCCAACGTCACCGTCACCTATGACGCCACCGGCTCCGGCGCTGGCATCACCGCCGCCACCGAGGGCAGCGCAGACATCGGTCTGGCCAGCCGCAACCTGAAGGACGAGGAGACCGGTCTGACCGCCTATGTGGTGGCCATCGACGGCATCGCCGTCATCATCAACCCCTCCAACACCGTGGAGGATCTGACCCTGGAGCA
This sequence comes from Clostridiales bacterium, assembly GCA_021201635.1. Classification (GTDB taxonomy): domain Bacteria; phylum Bacillota; class Clostridia; order Oscillospirales; family Oscillospiraceae; genus Onthomonas. The sequence goes on from JAJQEM010000065.1 coordinate 17,115, forward strand.
GATCGCCGGTCTGTTCAACGGCACCATCACCAACTGGAGCGAGGTCGGCGGCGAGGATATGGAAGTCGCTGTCATCGGCCGTGAGGCCGGTTCCGGTACCCGGGACGGCTTCGAGAGCGCCGTCGGTGTGGAGGACGAGTGCGTCTACGACCAGGAGCTGACCTCTACCGGCTCCGTCATCACCGCTGTGGCTCAGAACCAGTACGCCATCGGCTACGCCTCCCTCTCTGAGGCCGCTGAGGACGAGTCCGTGAAGGTCATCTCCGTGGACGGCGTGGCCGCCACCGAGGACACCGTGAAGGACGGCTCCTATGCCATCCAGCGTAACTTCAACATGGTGGTCAGCGACTCTGCCACCCTCAGCGACGCCGCCCAGGCCTTCCTGGACTTCTGCCTGAGCGCAGACGTGGCGGACTACATCGCCCAGGCCGGGGCCATCCAGCCCCGATCGGTCTGACCGAACGTAACAGAACCCCAAAGTGCCGGGGCGGGAACACCTCCCGCTCCGGCATAATCAATCCACAACGACAAAGAGAGGGTCGAAGCATTGTGAAAGTCAGAGATACGATCGAAAAGTTTATGAACGGGCTGTTCTTTGTCTGCGGCATGGTCTCCATCGCCATGGTGGTGCTCATCACCGCCTACATGGTCATCAGCGGTCTGCCCGCCATCATCGAGATCGGCCCCATTGATTTCCTATTCGGAACCGAGTGGGCCAGCACGGCAGCTGACCCGAAATACGGCATCCTGCCCTTTATCCTGGCCTCGGTCTACGGCACCTTCGGAGCCTGCCTCATCGGGGTGCCTGTGGGCCTGATGACCGCCATCTTCCTGTCCAAGATCGCCGGGAAAAAGACGGCGGGCGTCGTCCGGACGGCGGTGGAGCTGCTCAGCGGCATCCCCTCCGTGGTCTATGGCCTGGTGGGAGCCATCATTCTGGTGCCGCTCATTATGAACACCTTTTCCCTGAAAAACGGCACCTGCCTGCTGGCGGCCATTCTGGTGCTGGCGGTGATGATCCTCCCCTCCATCATCAGCGTCAGCGAGACCGCCCTCTCTGCTGTGCCTCCGGAGTATGAGGAGGGCAGCCTGGCCCTGGGAGCCACCGAGATGGAGACCTACTTCAAAGTGTCTCTCCCCGCCGCAAAGAGCGGCGTGGCCGCCGGTATCGTCCTGGGCGTGGGCGAGGCCATGGCGGTCATGATGGTGGCGGGCAATGTGGCCAATATGCCCAGCCTGTTCACCAGCGTCACCTTCCTGACCACCGCCATCGCCAAGGAGATGAGCTACTCCGGCGGCTTACAGCGTCAGGCGCTGTACTCCATCGGCCTGATTTTGTTCCTCTTTATCATGATCATCAACACGATCATGGGACGACTGCTGAAGAAGGGGGACGGTGACAAGAAATGAGCTCTTCCCGTAAGGCGTGGAACAGCGCCGTCAAATTTATC
>JAJQEM010000121.1 GCA_021201635.1 Clostridiales bacterium
ACTCTATTAAAAATTTTTCGCGGATGTGTTCAACTTGCACTTGCAATTTTCGAACGTCTCTCAACAGATAGACCTGTGCGATAAAGATCCCATACACTGTCGCCAACTCCGCTGTTATGGATGGACTTACGCCCGGAACGGTAGTGGAGTACAGCGCATCTCCCTGGGTGTATCTGCTGGCAGGTATTGACGCAGTTATCGCCGTGTTCTCCACGGTAATGATCGTCGTCATGGTGCGCTGCTCCAAAGATGCCAAGAACCATCTGGATAAGTATAAGCAGAAGGCATCCGGAAAATAAATAGATTGCAGTGATCTGAAACGATTGCGCACCATTCAGATTTGCTCCGGATGAGGTTGTTTCCCTAACAGACACGCATCCACTTTCCAGGGGCAAGCGCTGAAGCAATATGCCCCCCGGCAGGAGCATCCTGCCGGGGAGTTATGTGGTATTTATAATAGGGAGATTGCATGCAGGATTTTTCCTGTAGCGCATTGAGCCGCTGGAACGTTCTGTCCTCACCAGCACCGGCCTGGGTCAAACGTATTGTAGCAAGCAATGCCTCGGCAGATACCCTCGCTGCTTGTTGGTGGCCTGCCGCCCCAAGCCCCTGTGAACCCCGGCCCGATTAGGTCGGGGTTTGATCCTATTTTCAACAAAAAGCGATGCTCTTTGTTGAAAATACGGCTCGTTCCGAGCCTGATTTTGAGGATGCTGTCCTCAAAATCCCGTCTCATTAGCTCTCCGGGAAAGTGCTTGCCTTTTCCCAGAGAAGCGCCATAAGCCGTCTGCGGCGTCTGCTGGTTCGAGAGCCTGCCGTTTTTACGACAGGCTCAACCGCTCAGGCGATATAGATATAGTACACGGACAGCCACAGGTGGGCCACCACGCACAGCCAGAAGGGAATGGAGGTGAGGCAGGCGGACCGCTTCTCCGACGCAGACCAGCTGGTGGGGCCGGGATAGAGGTTGCGCCAGGGCTTTTTTGCCAGCAGATAGAAGATGGCGTAGCCGATGCAGAGATAAATGGCGGCGTCGAAGATGCCCCACACCAGGTCGCTGTCCGGGAGATAGTCCACCAACACGCCGCAGAAGAAGTTGATGAACATATGCAGACCGATGTTCCACTTCATCTCTCCGGTCATAATGTGAATATAGCCCAACACCAGGCCCACCGCTGTGGCGTAGAAGAACTGATACAGATTGGTGTGGAACAGGCCGAAGAACAGGGAGGAGATCAGCAGCGCCGACCAGTCCCCCAGAAAGAGCAGCCGATCCAGCAGCAGGCGACGGAAGAGCAGTTCCTCAAAGATGGGGGCGACGACGACGGTGAAGAGGAGGGCCACCAGAAGGGGTTCCTGAGAGATGGCCTCGTTGGCGTAGTCTACCGTGTCCGTGTCCGCCAGGATCATTTGGGTGAAGATGCTGGCCAGATAGAGGAGGCCCACCCCTACGGCGATGCCGGAGAATATCTGTCCAGCAGAGGGGTCTGGGCTTTTGACCAGACGGGGACGGGGAAAGTTCCGCAGCACCAGCCCGAAGGCGATAAAGCCGGCGGGATAGATCACGATGGCGTCCATGGCGTAATAGTACCAGTCGCTGTAAAAGAGCCGATAGTTCCCCAGGTAGTAGGGGATATAGTACAGCTGTACAGCGACCTCGACGAGGACGGTGAACACCAGCAGGGCGATAGCGGCCATGCTGTAGTAATGGCGCAGCTCCTGCTTTGTCTGGGGAAATGTCATGACAGCCCCTCCTTGTTTCATTCAAAAAGATTTTACCACAAATCGTGGAAAAAGGATACCATCTATTGGCAAAATCCGATATAATAAGGGTGCGCCTGAGGGCGGAATACAGAAAAGGAAGAAACAGATCGGCTTTTGGGCCGTCAAATAGACAGGAGGAACAGGTTTATGAGCGAACGAGCAGATGTGGTCATCATCGGCTGCGGCGAGGCGGGAATCTTTGCCGGCTATGAGCTGGTGAAGCGCTGCCCGGGGTTAAAGGTGGTGGTGCTGGAGCAGGGGGCGGACATCTATTCCCGCACCTGCCCCATCGTCCAGGGAAAGGTGGACCGGTGCATCCAGTGTAAGACCTGCGGGACCATGTGCGGCTTCGGCGGGGCGGGGGCTTTCTCCGACGGGAAGTTCAACTTCACCACCGAGTTTGGCGGCTGGCTGACCGACTACATGGAGGGCCGGGAGGTCATGGAGCTCATCCACTACGTGGACTCGGTGAACGTCCATTTCGGGGCCACGGAGAAGGTTTATTCCACCTCCACCCCGGAGGCTATGGCCCTGGAGCGGGAGGCGCTGAAGTACGACCTCCATCTCCTCCAGGCCCAGTGCAAGCATCTGGGGACGGAGAACAATCTCCGCATTCTGGCCAACTTGTATGAGTATTTGAAGGAACGGATAGACTTCCGCTTCCACACTGCCGTAGAGCGGATCGAACGGGTGCCGGAGGAGGGCTACCGTCTATGCACCGACAAGGGCGACTTCGACTGCGCCTATCTCATCGCCGCTCCCGGACGCTCCGGAGCAGAGTGGTTTGCCAGCCAGTGCAAAGGCATGGGAATCCCCCTCATTAACAACCAGGTGGACATCGGCGTCCGGGTGGAGCTGCCCGCCAAGGTGTTCCAGCACATCACCGACGTGGTCTATGAGTCCAAGCTGGTCTACCGGACAAAGCAGTACGGGGATCAGGTGCGCACCTTCTGCATGAACCCCTATGGCCATGTGGTGGCGGAGAACGTGGAGGGCATCAACAC
>JAJQEM010000156.1 GCA_021201635.1 Clostridiales bacterium
GATTCAATCGCTATGGATTTTTTAGGTGTTCAACTTCATTTTACAATCGACCATCAAAAAAAGGAGTAACGAACGATGAAAAAGCTGGCTGCGCTGCTGATGGCCCTGTGCATGGTCCTCGCTCTGACCGCCTGCGGCAGCACCACAGAGGACACCGCTGACACCGCCGATACCGACGCCACCGCCACCGAGACGGAGGATACCGCCGAGGAGACGGAGGATGCCGACGCCGCCGAAACGGAGGAGGCCGACGCCGAGGAAGCTGAGGCCACCGACACCGAAGAGGAAGCAGAGGAGACCTCCTCCGACGTTGAGGTCACACTGAACGTGTTTATCGCCGCATCCCTGAACAACGCCTTTGAGGAATTAAAGGCCAACTATGAGGCTGAGCATCCCAACGTCACCATCACCCTGAACGCTGCCAGCTCCGGCACCCTGCTCACCCAGATCCAGGAGGGCTATGACTGCGATATCTTCTTCTCCGCCTCCACCAAGGAGATCGACCAGCTGGAGGAAGAGGGCCGCATCGTGGACGGCACCCGCACCGATCTGCTGAAAAATGAGGTCGTAGTCATCACCTGGCAGGGCTCCAGCACCACCGTCACCGGGCTGGACAGCCTGAGCGAGGCCGCCTCCATCGCCCTGGCGGACGGCTCCGTCCCCGTGGGCCGCTACACCCGGACCGCTCTCCAGGCCACCGGCGTGCTGGACAGCAGCCTGACCGCCTCTGACATCACCACCGCCGAGGTCTCCGAGGCTCTAGGCGGGGTGGAGATCAACGAGTGCGCCAACGTCTCCGCCGTTCTCCAGGCTGTGGCCGAGGGCTCCAACGAGGTGGGCACCGTCTACTACTCCGACGCCTACTCCGAGATCGACCGGATCGAGATCCTGGAGCACGTCTCCACCGACCTGACCGGCAACATCATCTATCCCGTAGCCCAGGTCGTCCCTCTGGACGAGTCCGCCGTTTCTGAGGAGCAGACCGCCGCCGCCGAGGAGTTCCTGGCCTACATCACCTCCGACGAGGCTATGGAGATCTTTACCACCTATATGTTCCTGGACAACCGCTGATATGGATGAGCTGATCTCGACCATCTCCAATCTGGACTGGTCGCCCCTCTGGATCACCCTGGAATCCGGCGCCGCCGCCACAGTTCTCAGCTTCTTTCTGGGGCTGTGGGCGGCCCGCCGGGCCATGTCCGCCACCCCGAGATGGAAGGCCGTTTTGGACGGGCTGCTGACCCTGCCCATGGTGCTGCCCCCCACGGTGGCGGGCTTTTTCCTGCTGCTGATCTTCTCCCTCCGCCGCCCTTTCGGCAGCTTTCTCTATGAAGTTCTGGGCATCAAGGTAGTGCAGACCTTCCTGGGCTGCGTCATTGCCGCCACGGTGATCGCCTTTCCCCTGATGTACCGCAACACCCGGGCCGCCTTTGAGCAGGTGGACGTGGACCTGATCCACGCCGCCCGCACCCTGGGGATGAGCGACACCGCCATCTTCTGGCGGGTGGTCATCCCTACTGCCGGCCCCGGTGTGGCCTCCGGCACGGTGCTCACCTTCGCCCGGGCCATCGGAGAGTATGGGGCTACCTCCATGCTGGCGGGCAACATCGCCGGAAAGACGGGCACCATCTCCCAGCGCATCGCCATGGTGCTGCAAAACGGGGACTACCTGACGGCAGGCATCTGGGTGGCGGTGGTCATCATCGTCGCCTTTGTCCTCATCTTGGCTATCAATCTGCTCTCCAACCGGACGGCTGCCCCGAAGGAGAGGTGGTAGGCTATGGCTATTTCTCTGCACCTGGAGCGGGAGCTGGGCCGTTTCTCCCTGAATATCGCCCTGGAGAGCCAATGCCCCCGCATCGGCATCCTGGGGGCCTCCGGCTGCGGCAAGAGTATGACCCTGAAATCCATTGCCGGGGTGGTCTCCCCCGACCGGGGACGCATTGAGGTGGACGGGCGGCTGCTGTATGACAGCGACCAAAAGGTCGATCTGCCCCCCAGAAGCCGACAGGTGGGCTATCTGTTCCAAAACTATGCCCTGTTCCCCACCATGACGGTTGCCCAAAACATCACCGCTGGGCTCCGTCTGCCCAAGGCTCGGCGGCAGGAGCGGGTCGATTCACTCATCGCCCAGTTTCGTCTGGAGGGACTGGAGGATCGCTATCCCGCCCAGCTCTCCGGCGGACAGCAGCAGCGGGTGGCTCTGGCCCGGATGATGGCCCCGGAACCGAAGACCATCCTCCTGGACGAGCCATTTTCCGCCCTGGACCAGGTACTCCGGGACGAGCTCCAGCAGGAGCTGACCGATTTTCTGCAGCACTTCTCCGGCCAGGCCATTCTCGTCTCCCATCGGCTGGAAGAGGTCTACCACTTCTGCCAGGAGCTGGTGGTCATGGATGACGGGCGCATCCTGCTCCAGGCCCCCCGGGAGGATGTGTTGGCCAATCCCCGGCGGCGGCAGGCGGCCCGGCTCACCGGCTGCGAGACCATTCTGGAGGCCATCCCCGTGGGGGAGCATCGGCTCCGGCTCACCGGCTGGGACGTGGAGCTGACCACTGCTCAGGTCGTCTCCCCCAACGCCGCTCTGGTGGGAATACGTCCCAACGGCCCCATCCCCGCAGACGGGCCGGGGGACAACGTGGTGGAGGTGGAGGTGCTCCGGGAGATCGCTCGGCCCTTTGGCCTGCACACCTGCCTGGTTCCTCCCAATGGGGGGGGGGGGGGGGGGGGGGGGGGGGGGGGGGGGGGGGGGGGGGGGGGG
>JAJQEM010000059.1 GCA_021201635.1 Clostridiales bacterium
CTATTAAAAATTTTTCGCGGATGTGTTCAACTTGCACTTGCAATTTTCGTATATTATCTACTACTTCTCTCGGTGTAGCAAAGCAGCATCCGTGGTTCTATTGTCTGCTGATTCAGTGGATGGTGCAAGCCGTATTTTTCTTTGGGGGTGGGTATGAGGTTGCCTTCGTTGTGGAGAGCCTGATTCAAATTACCATTGCAGCGGCTGTTTCTGCACACTGTGTCACCTGGCTAAAGAGTAAGGGCGTTAGTAAGATCCCTCTGCTCGCCGTATTGTCTGTATATGCTTTTTGCCCGATTCTAAATCTATACACGATTTCTTTATTTAAGGATGTCCCCTTTGCATACGTGCTCGTCGAGTGGGTCATGTTACTATACGATTATTGGGAGAGTACGGGGGAAAGCCTGGAGAGGCGTTCTACCTACCTTCGGGTTGTTGTTTGCCTTATTCTTTCTCTCCTCCGCAACAACGGCCTTTATATCTCTGCTGCGCTCCTTGTATGTATGTTGATTCTGTATAGAAAAAAGTGGAAAAAACTTGTTTCCCTTTTCCTTGTCCTTGGTGTTGTGCTTGGGGGAAGTATCTCATTTGAAAAAGCCAACTCCATTACCCCTCTCTTTAAAGAAACTGTTGGTATCCCACTTCAGCAGATTGCTGCCGCTGTCAGCCGCGATGGAGAGATTACAGAGGAACAGTTGGTTTTCATCAATCAGGTAATCCCAATCGAATTTATTCAGGAAAACTACAATCCATACTCGGCCGATACGCTGAAATGGGGCGGCGCTCCCCTGGACAATAGTTTCCTAAACGAAAATAAAGTTGAGTTTCTCCAGGTCTGGGCAGAAATGCTGATTCCGAACTTTAAGATTTATGTCAAAGCATACTTACAAGCTACTTACGGTTTCTGGGCAACCAGTACAACGGGCAATCATATCCAACGCTATAACACAATCTATGTCTCTTCCTATGACGAGTGGTTTGAGGAAAATGACATCTGCCTCAAAGGAGTCCTCCCGGAATCCTTACAGTTTACGCTGGAAACTATCACCTACGCCGGAACCAGCGCATTAGGGGAAGGCCAGCTTTTCTGGATTTTTGTCTTCCTCTTGCTTCTGCTCATTCTCCTGAACCGCCCCGGCATTTGGATTGTGGGCATGCCGTCTCTCTGCGGCTGGCTCACCATTATGATTTCAACGCCAGTGGCCTATCAATGGCGCTATACACTGTACATTGCATTGACAATCCCTTTGATTTTTGGAATGCTCCTCATACCTCAAAAGGTGGCTTCTGCACCGGTTGAGAGCGACAAATCAGATTCCCCTCCTGCTGAGGCCAGCTGAGCGTATATGGTTCGCTGCCTACCTCCAAAAATGGAATTGCGCAAAAATACATAAGACGCACGAAACACACCGCCGCCCGGCGGGGAACAGATCGTTCCCGCCGGGCGGCGTATTCTGCTGCCAGCTCACTTGTTGGCGGTGTTGACGGTGTAGTTGGGAGCTTCCTTGGTGATATAGATGTCGTGGGGATGGCTCTCCCGGAGACCGGCGGAGGTGATGCGGACGAACTGGCCCTTCTCCTGGAGGTCCGGGATGGTGGGGCAGCCGCAGTAGCCCATACCGGAGCGGAGGCCGCCCATGAGCTGATACATGGTGTCGGACAGGCTTCCCTTGTAGGGCACACGGCCCTCTACGCCCTCGGGCACCAGCTTCTTGTTGTTCTCCTGGAAATAACGGTCCTTGGAGCCATGGGCCATGGCGGCCAGGGAGCCCATGCCCCGGTAGACCTTGAACTGACGGCCCTGGAAGATTTCCGTAGCTCCGGGAGACTCCTCGCAGCCGGCCAGGATGGAGCCCAGCATGACCACGTTGCCGCCGGCGGCGATGGCCTTGGCAATGTCGCCGGAATACTGGATGCCGCCGTCGGCGATGATGGGGATGCCGTACTTGGCGGCGACGCAGGCGGCGTCATAGACGGCGGTAATCTGGGGCACGCCGATACCGGCCACCACGCGGGTGGTGCAGATGGAGCCGGGGCCGATGCCCACCTTAACGCAGTCCGCACCCGCTTTGATGAGGGCCTCGGTTCCTGCGGCGGTGGCCACGTTGCCTGCGATGAGCTGAACGTCGGGATAGACCGCCTTGATGCGCTCTACCGCCCGGAGAATGTTCCGACTGTGGCCATGGGCGGAGTCCAGACAGAGCACGTCCACCCCGGCCTCCACCAGGGCGGCCACCCGGTCCAGCACGTCGGCAGTGGCCCCGATGGCGGCGCCCACCAGCAGACGGCCCTTGGAGTCACGGGCGGCGTTGGGGTAGGTGACAGCCTTCTCGATGTCCTTGATGGTAATCAGGCCCTTGAGCCGGAACTGGTCGTCCACGATGGGGAGCTTCTCCACCTTGTGCTTCCGGAGGATCTCCTTGGCCTCTTGGAGGCTGATTCCCTCTCTGGCGGTGATAAGGTTGTCCCGGGTCATCACCTCGTCGATGAGCTTGTCCATGTCGGTCTCAAACTTCATGTCCCGGTTGGTGATGATGCCCACCAGCTTACCGGTGGATCGCTCGCAGATGGGGACGCCGGAGATGCGGTACTTGGCCATAAGGGCGTCCGCCTCCGCCAGGGTGTGGCCGGGGGCAAGCCAGAAAGGGTTGGTGATGACGCCGTTTTCCGACCGCTTCACCGTGTCCACCTGTTCCGCCTGGGCACCGATAGACATATTTTTATGAATGATGCCGATGCCGCCCTCACGGGCCAGGGCGATGGCCATGTGGCACTCGGTCACCGTATCCATGGCGGCGGACATGATGGGAATGTTCAGCTTGATTTGCTTCGTCAGGTTTGTCCGCAGGTCGATGTCCGCCGGGAGGATGCTGCTCTCTGCGGGGATGAGCAGCACGTCGTCAAAAGTGAGACCCTCTTTCAGGAATTTGGTGGATGCGTCCATGTTGACCATAAATTCCAGCTCCTTTCCGTCCTCTGTGGCAATGGTGATTTGTTTTCTGTCCTCTGTTCTCTATTTTCTGCCCCGGATGGTCAGCCGGCCCTTGGCACACAGGTCGGTGAGGTCGTCCTCCGTGGCGGCGGGGATACGGAGCACGCCGCCGCAGTCGCCGCAGCGCAGCTCGATGGAGGAGTAGTGGAGGGTCACCGACCACCGCTTGGAGCCGCAGGTGCAGGAGACACGGCCTGCCGAGGCGATGTCCTTCAGCTCGCCCAGCATCTCCTCCATGACCGTCTCGTCCAGAAAAGCCGAGTCCGAGCTTTTGCCCCGGAGCTGCTGCTTGTCCATGGCCTGCTCCAGCCGGGGAAGGGCGGCAAATACGGCACCCTCCTCCCCGATATAGCAGCAGTCGATGCCCGTCTCCGGGCAGGCAAAGCCCAGCAGCCGGTTGCCCATCATCTGCTCACCGGTGATGGTCACCTGGTGCTCCCCGCCGCAGGCGGCGCAGGGGACGGTGAACTGATAGCCCGTTCCGGTGTAATCCACCAGCACCTCCGACTCCTTGCAGGGACAGGCCAGCTTCATCTGCCCCACCGACAGGGAGAACAGGCTCCGGTCTGCCGCTACACTTTGGCGACACTTGGGGCAGATAAATCCAATGGTACGGCGTTTTTCTTCCACGGATGTGCTCCTTTTCTTCAGGCAGCTTTCATGATTACAGATTCTATTATAGCAACGAAAATCCGAAAAGACAATCCATGTGTGTCACAAAACCGCAGGGCGGGAGGTGGGATTTCATGGGCAATGTGAGAGGGGAGAAGGCCTTCTGCAGTTTTCCTTTTCCTTGACAATCCTCCACAAATGCGAGACAATAGCCCCAGAACGGAGGAATATCATGACCCAAATCCACGGACATCTGGAATCTCTGACTCCGGAGGAGCTGGCCGGCTGCTTTCTCTTTCTGGCGGAAACCTTCCCGGAAAACGAGATGAAGCCTCTGAACCGGCTGCTGGAGCTGTACCGCCGGGGCATTTACGATATGTGGAAGCTGGTGGACGACGGCGCTGTCCACGGCTACGCCCTGCTCCTGCGGGGGGAGGGCAGCCGCTATGTGCTGCTGGACTACCTGGCCGTACTGGACAGGGGGCACGGCTGGGGCACTGTCTGTCTGGCGCTGCTCCAGGCCCGGTATCCCCAGGGTATTCTAGTGGAGGCGGAGGCTCCCCTTCCTGGCCTGTCGGCGGAAGAACTGGCCCTCCGGGAGCGCCGTATCCGGTTCTATCAGCGCTCCGGTTTTGTCCCCTGTCCCTTTGACAACTGCGTCTTTGGGGTGGTCTATCTCATCCACCTCTGGGCGCCAGAGCTGCCGGAGGACCGGAGCACCCTGTGCGCCCGGGAGCTGTACCGTTACTATCAGATGCAGCTGCCCCAGCAGATGCTGGAAAAATACATCACCATCCAGGGCCTGTGCCCTGCTAAGGAGGAACACCCATGAACATACTCGTCACCATTCCCATGGACGCTCAGCAGCGGCAGACCCTGGCCGCCATCGCCCCGGAGGCCGTCGTCCGCTACACCACGGGGGCTGAGGTCACCGGGGAGGAGGTCGCCCAGGCAGAGATTATCCTGGGCAACGTCCCCATTCTCCTGCTGAAAAACGCAAAATGCCTGAAATGGCTCCAGCTCAACTTCGCCGGGAGCGACAACTACGCCGCCCCCGGGGTGCTGCCGGAGGGAGTGCTCCTGACCAACGCCTCCGGGGCCTACGGTCTGGCCATCTCCGAGTGTATGTTGGCAGGCGTGCTCCACCTCATCAAGCATCTGGACCGGTATCAGCGGAACCAAGGGCTGCACCTGTGGCACGACGAGGGGCAGGTCTCCTCCATTGAGGGCTCCACCACCCTGGTGGTGGGGCTGGGGGACATCGGCAGCTCCTTTGCCCGGCGGATGCACGCCCTGGGCAGCACCGTCATCGGCATCCGCCGGAACGTCACCCAGCGTCCGGACTACCTCTCCGCCCTCTATCAGATGGACGCCCTGGATCAGCTGCTGCCCCTGGCGGACTTTGTCTCCCTGTCCCTGCCCAACAGTCCCCAGACCCGTAAGATTATCGGTCCGGCGCAACTGGCCCGGATGAAGGACACCGCCATCCTCATCAATGTGGGCCGTGGCTCCGCCGTGGACACGGAGGCCCTGAACGTTGCCCTCCGTTCCGGTGAAATTGGCGGGGCGGTGCTGGATGTGGTGGATCCGGAGCCGCTGCCCCAGGGGCATCCCCTGTGGGATGCCCCTCATCTGCTGCTCACCCCCCACGTCTCCGGCAACTACAATCTCCCGGAGACCCTGCGCCGGGTGGTGAACATCGCTCTGCGCAATCTGGCGGCCTGCTTAAACGGTCAGCCCATGGAGAGCGTGGTGGACCGCTCCACCGGATACCGGCGCATCGAGTCGGCACGATAAGCAAAATATATAATACAGCGGCCCGGAGCATTTTGCTCCGGGCCGCCTGCTATGTTTCCTGCTTTTGTGTTATCCCAGCTTCTGCTCCAGCCGACCACGGATGGTGCGGAGGAACTCCAGAGAGCTGACCTTTTGGGCGGGGACATCCCCCTCCCACATGGCGCACAGGTCGCCGGTCATGACGCCGGACTCGATGGTCTCGATGGTGGCGGTCTCCAGGGCATCGGCGTAGACCCCCAGAGCCTCCAGTCCGTCCAGCTCGCCCCGCTTGCGGAGAGCTCCGGACCAGGCAAAGAGGGTGGCCACCGGGTTGGTGGAGGTCTCCTCCCCCTTGAGATACTTGTAGTAGTGGCGGGTGACGGTGCCATGGGCGGCCTCGTACTCGTAGTTCCCCTCCGGGGAGACGAGAACGGAGGTCATCATAGCCAGGGAGCCGAAAGCGGTAGAGACCATGTCGCTCATCACGTCGCCGTCGTAGTTCTTGCAGGCCCAGATAAAGCCCCCCTTGGATCGGATGACCCGGGCCACGGCGTCGTCGATGAGGGTGTAGAAGTAGGTGATGCCCGCCGCCTCGAACCGGGCCTGACACTCCGCTTCAAAGATCTCCTGGAAGATGTCCTTGAAGGTGTGATCATACTGCTTGGAGATGGTATCCTTGGTGGAGAACCACAGATCCTGCCGGGTGTCCAGGGCGTACTGGAAGCAGGAGCGGGCGAAGGAGCGGATGGAGCTGTCCTTGTTGAACTGTCCCTGAAGCACGCCGGGACACTCAAAGTCATAGACCGTCTCCCGGAAGGAGGTGCCGTCCTCGCTGGTGTAGACCAGCTCCGCCTTGCCGGGGCCGGGGACCCGGTACTCCGTGGCCTTGTACACGTCGCCGAAGGCATGGCGGGCGATGGTGATGGGCTTCTTCCAGGTCTTGACCACCGGGGAAATGCCCCTGACCATAATGGGGGAGCGGAACACGGTGCCGTCCAGAATGGCCCGAATGGTGCCGTTGGGACTCTTCCACATCTGGGAGAGGTTGTACTCCTTCACCCGCTGGGCGTTGGGGGTGATGGTGGCGCACTTTACCGCTACGCCGTACTTCTTGTTGGCGTTGGCGGCGTCTATGGTCACCTGATCCTTCGTCTCCTCCCGATGCACCAGGCCCAGGTCGTAATACTCCGTTTTCAGCTCCACAAAGGGGAGAATCAGCTCGTCCTTGATCTGCTTCCACAGGATACGGGTCATCTCGTCCCCGTCCATCTCCACCAGGGGAGTGGTCATTTTGATCTTTTCCATGAGGCACCCTCACTTTCGACAGGGCAGCTGCCTGTCCTTTATTTCTTTATCAGTATAGCGTAAAAAAGTGGCCGCTGCAATGGTCAGCTGTGACAAAATCCGGATTTCTCCGGCCCATTTCGTGAACGGTCAGGTCAGTAATTGGCCTCCATGCCCCGGATGAGCCGATAGAGCATGGTGTTGACCGGGGTGGGGACGTCGTGCTCCCGGCCCAGCTCCAGAATGACCCCGGTGAGGGTGGCGATCTCGGTGGGCCGCTTGGCCTGGATGTCCTGGAGTGTGGATGCGTGGTGATGGTAGGTGTCCGGCAGCAGCTTGCCGTAGAACTCCTGCCGATAGCTGTCGCTGTCCGGCCAGAAGGTGGCGTAGCCTGCGGCGTCCATGACGGCGAAAATTTCGTCCATCACATCGTCCATAATGGCCCTCGTCTCCGGACAATCCCCCAACGCACCGTAGTGTACCCCCAGCACTGCACCCAGAGGGTTCAGGGCGCAGTTGTAGAGCATCTTGGCCCACAGGGCCTTGTCCACCTCATTGCTGGCCTGGGCGGGGAGACCGCTCTCCCGAATGGCGGCGGCCAGGGGCTCCATGGGAGCGCAGTCCAGCCCATAGAGACTCCCCAGCAGCACCGGGGCGGTGTGGACGGTGATATTGCTGACGTTGGGGGCAGTGCGCTCAAAGCCGGTGATGACCCGGGCGTTCCACACCTGCTCTGGGGCAAAGAACCGGCGATAGGGCCGGTCGTTTCCCCAGCCGTTCTGGAGAATGACCAGCCTGCCCCGGGGCTTCAAAAGGTCCCGGCGGGCGTCCAGCTTGCGGCTGATGTCATCGTTGGCCAGGGTCTTGGCGCAGATGAGGATGTAGTCGAACCGCTCCGGCCCGAAGGCGGCGTAGTCCGATTCCGCCCGCACCTGTGACGGCGGAATATGTACCTCCCCGAACAGCCCGGTGCGGTGGACGCCGCCGGAGCGGATGGCCTCCAAAGTAGCGCCCCGGGCGAAGAAGGAGATCTGCTGTCCGACGCTCGCCAGCCCGGCCCCCAGAGCGACGCCGATGGCCCCGGCCCCGACGATGAGAATTTCCATGGTGAGTCCCTCGTTTCCTGTGAACTGTCACCATTATATTGCATTTTCTGTCTCTCTGCAAGTCCTCCCCTCCGGCAGGCACAGCACCTCCCCCACAGGCAGCCGCCCTGCGTCCAGCAGCGCCGCCAGCGCTGGGAGGGTCGGACACCCATCAGGCAGGGCCAGGCCGGGCAGCTCCAGCCGCCAGCCGCCTATGGACGGATCATCGTCCCCCACCGGGAAGAAGCCGGGCCGCCACTGTCCCGGGAGAAAGGAGAGGGTGACCGCCGCCCCGCCCTCCACCAGAGGGACGCCCAGCTCCTGCTGCAGATTCCAGCAGAAGGTCTCCTGCCGGAGGAGGGAGAGGGACAGGGCCTTTACCTCCCGGGCCAGGGCCTGACAGGTGCGGAGATAGCCCCGGGTCATCCGGTCACCACGGACGGCTACCACCGAACGGCATGGCTCCAGTCCCCGCTGCCGGAGGTCAGTCAAAATCAGAGGGGCCGCCACCGCCTGCCACAGGCTCCTGGTGTGCACCGTGGGATAGTAGGGGACGAGAGGGCAGGGGGCCAGCAGACGGCGGCAGCCCGCTTCCTCCAGCTCGTCCAGACCCCTGGCCATCCGCCGCCGGGCCAGCAGGCTCTCCGGCGACCCGGGGAGCCGGGCCTCCCAGACGGTGAGCCCCAGGACATCGTGCTGTGCCACCCGCACTCGACGGCCATGTCCTACAAAGTGTAAGTATCCAACCAACGCACTTCACCTCAGGATAAGGGTATGCGTCGGGCCAGGAGATCAGAACCGGGTCTTTTGGCAATTTCCCGGCGTTGTGCTTCCGGACAGAATATGCTATACTGTCAGTCGATCAACCGGGGCGGCGTCGGAGCCGCCCCGGGATACGGTGGTGATCTTATGCTCCAAATCAGCAATCTCCGTCTCCCTCTGGACGCAGGTCAGGAGGAGCTGGAGCGCCGGGCCGCCAAAGCCCTCCACATCGGTCGGAGAGACATTCGGGAGTTCCAGCTGGTGAAGCAGTCCATCGACGCCCGGCGGAAGGGCGACCTCCACATGGTCTATACCGTCAACGTCCGGGTGTCGGACGAGGAGGGGGTGCTGCGCAGGGCCGAGCCCACGGTGCGCAGACTGGAGCGCACACCCTACCGCTTCCCGGAGACCGTCTCCTGTTCCGGCCCCCGGCCTGTGGTGGTGGGCATGGGCCCTGCCGGGCTGTTCGCCGCTCTGTTTCTCGCCCGGGCGGGCATCCCGCCTGTGGTGGTGGAGCGGGGCCGTCCGGTAGAGCGGCGTCAGGAGGACGTGGAGCGGTTCTGGGCCACCGGGGCCCTGGACCCACATTCCAACGTCCAGTTCGGCGAGGGCGGCGCCGGCACCTTCTCCGACGGCAAGCTGACCACCGGCATCCACGACCCCCGCATCTCCGCCGTGCTGGACACCTTTGTGGAGATGGGGGCTCCCCCGGACGTGGCCTGGTCCTTCCGGCCCCATGTGGGGACGGATGTGCTCCGCCAGGTGGTGCGCAATCTCCGGGAGGAGCTGCTCCGCCTGGGCTGCGACATCCGGTTTGAGACTGCCCTGGTGGGTCTGGAGAGCGAGGGTGGAACGCTGACCGCTGCGATCCTGGAGACGGAGCATGGCCGGGAGCGGCTCCCCGCCTCCCGGCTGGTGCTGGCCCCGGGGCACTCCGCCCGGGACACCTTCGCCATGCTCCATCGCCTGGGCCTTGCCATGGAGCCAAAGCCCTTTGCCATCGGCGTGCGCATCGAGCACTGTCAGCAGGCTGTCAGCCAGGCCCAGTACGGCCCCGCCTGGGAGCGTCTGCCCCCCAGCGATTACCACCTCTCCTGTCACCTCCCCGGCGGGCGGAGCGCTTTCTCCTTCTGCGTTTGTCCCGGAGGAACGGTGGTGGCCTCCGCCTCGGAGCCGGGACGGCTGGTGACCAACGGCATGAGCTGCCGGGCCAGAGATGGGGAGAACATTAACGGCGGCTTTCTGGTGGGGGTCGGCCCGGAGGACTACCCCGGCACAGACCCCCTGTCGGGCGTGCGATTCCAGGAGCAGTGGGAGGAAACCGCCTTCCGCCTGGGGGGTGGAGGCTTCCGTGCTCCGGCCCAGCTGACGGGGGACTTTTTACAGCGGCGGCCCTCCACCGCCGGAGGGGCCATCCTGCCCACCTATCGGCCGGGGGTGACCTGGACGGACGTGGGGCTCTGTCTGCCGGACTATGTGACCGGGACTCTCCGGGACGCCCTCCCCCTGCTGGACCGGAAGCTCCACGGCTTCGCCGCTCCGGAGGCGGTGCTCACCGGCATTGAGAGCCGTTCCTCTTCCCCTGTGCGGGTACTCCGGGGAGCCGATTTTCAGTCCAGTCTCCGGGGGATCTATCCCTGTGGAGAGGGCTGCGGCTACGCCGGGGGCATTGTCAGCGCCGCTGTGGACGGCATCCGCATCGCCGAGGCGGTGGCGACGGGCTGACAGCAGACCATAAGTGCAGTGCCGCCGTAAAGGACGAAATGGGAAGGGGACAGGCAAGTGCCTAGCCTCTTCCCATTTTTAAGACAAAAAGCATGATTCCCGAAGCCGGAGCCGGTTTCGGGAATCATTTGAGTGGAGACTACTGGACTCGAACCAGTGGCCTCATGCGTGTGAAGCATGCGCTCTAACCAGCTGAGCTAAGCCTCCAGACTGACCCGTACGGGAATCGAACCCATGTTTCCGCCGTGAAAGGGCGGTGTCTTAGCCGCTTGACCAACGGGCCATGGGCTTTCTCCAGAGGAGAAAAAATAGCGGCGACTGGATTTGAACCAGTGACACCACGGGTATGAACCGTGTGCTCTAGCCAACTGAGCTACGCCGCCATGTCGCACAAATAACAGTCTCGTCACAGCGCAGGTATTATTATACCCACGGGGTCTCCCTTTGTCAAGTGGGAATTTCAAAAACGGGGCGGGTTTTGTTGTAGGCTCATCGATCATACTTTACACTCCGGAAAAGAAGAAAGAACAATTTTCGGAGAACGCCAGTTCAGAGAACGCATGGGGAAGCTGTTGTATTTGCGTTCCTGGACGGCCAGTCGCTTCTTAAAATCTGGATACGTTCGCAGCTAAGACGCCGTGCCGCTCTGTCCTGGTGCTTGCGTCCTTCTCTAAAACGCTGTATAATAGCTTTATTATGGTGCCCGGGCCCTGCCCGGAAAATGGAGTGACATATATGGGAAAAATCTTCAAATTCCACACCGACGTGGACACAGACCAGATTATCGCCTCTCAGTACCTGCTCTACCCCACGGTGGAGGAGATGAAGTCCCACGCCTTCGAGTCGTTGGACGACACCTTTGCCAGCCGGGTGAAGCCGGGGGACTATGTGGTGGCGGCGGAGAACTTCGGCTGCGGCTCCTCCCGGGAGCAGGCCCCGGCGGTGCTAAAGGCCCTGGGGGTGCGGGCGGTGGTGGCCAAGAGCTTCGCCCGCATCTTCTTCCGCAACGCCATCAACATCGGCCTGCCGGTGATCGTCTGCAAGGAGCTGTACGACCACGTTCAGGACGGGGAGGAGATGGAACTGTCCCTCACCGAGGGAATTGCCACCGTCCACGGGGAGCAGTTCACCTGCACCCGGCTGAACCCCTATATGCAGCAGATCTTGAACCAGGGCGGCCTGCTGGCCTCTCTGAACGAGGAGGTGTGAGAGATGGGCATGACACTGGCGGAAAAGATCATCGCCTCGGCAGCGGGAGTGGACAGCGTCCGCCCCGGGGACATCCACACGGTGGAGCTGGACCTGCTCATGAGCAACGATGGCACCACTCACCTGACCATCGACATGTATAACAAGCTGGCCCATCCCCACATCGCCGACGTGAACAAGCTGGTCTGGATCGTGGACCACAACTGTCCCTCGGACAGTCCCAAGACGGCGGCCAGCCAGAAGAAAATGCGGGACTTCGCCAAGGCTCACGGCATCACCTTCTATGAGGGCAAGGGCGTCTGTCACCAGCTGATGATGGAGAACCACGTCCGTCCGGGACAGCTCATCTTTGGGGCGGACAGCCACACCTGCGCCTATGGAGCTCTGGGGGCCTTCGGTACCGGCGTGGGCTGCACCGACTACCTATACGCCATGGTCACCGGCCACAGCTGGGTGCTGGTGCCGGAGAGCCTGAAATTCAACCTCCACGGACGCCTGAACCCCGGCGTCACCGCCCGGGACCTCATTCTCACCATTATCGGCCAGATCGGAGCCAACGGGGCCAACTACAAGGCCATGGAGTTCGGCGGAGAGGGCCTGAACACTCTGACCATGTCCGACCGCATCGCCGTCTGCAATCTCTGCGTGGAGGCAGGGGCGAAAACCGCCATTATGGAGGCAGACCAGGTGGCTCTGGACTACCTGGCCGCCCGGGGTCGGACACCCAAGGCGGTGTTCCACAGCGACCCGGACGCCGTCTACGCCCAGACCTATGACATCGACCTGGGCAGCATCGTCCCGGTGGTGGCCAAGCCCCACTTTGTGGACCAGGTGGTCCCTGCGATGGAGTGCCGGGGCATTTCCATCGACGAGGCGTTCCTCGGCTCCTGCAACAACGGGCGAATTGAAGACCTCCGGGCAGGGGCGGCGCTGATACAGGGCTGGAAGGTGGCGGACGCCGTCCACTTCCTGGTGGTGCCTGCCAGCGGCGAGGTCTATCGCCAGGCGCTGTCAGAGGGCCTGTTGAAGACCTTTATGGAGGCCGGGGCCATCGTCATGAACCCCAACTGCTCCGTCTGCTGGGGCAGCTGTCAGGGGGTCATCGGCGAGGGGGAGACCCTGATCAGCACCGGCACCCGCAACTTCAAGGGCCGGGCGGGCCATCCCGGATCCTTTGTGTACCTGGCCTCTGCGGAGACGGTGACCGCCTCCGCCATTCTGGGGGAGATCGCCACGGCGGACCAGCTCCCCCCTGTGGAGGGCTGAATCATGGCAGAGACATTTACCGCCCGCATCTGGGTGCTGGGGGACGACATCGACACGGACATCGTCATCCCTACGGAATACTTGGCCCTGAAAACCGTGAATGATATGCGGCCCTACGCCTTCTCCCCGCTGCGCCCGGAGCTGGCGGCCCAGATTCGGCCGGGAGACGTGATCGTGGCCGGGAGCAACTTCGGCTGTGGCTCCTCCCGGGAGCAGGCCCCGGAGGTCATCAAGGCCCTGGGGGTGCGCTGCGTCATCGCCGGGAGCTTTGCCCGTATTTTCTTCCGCAACGCCATCAACAACGGCCTGCTGCTCATCGAGTGTCCCGCCCTCCGGCCTGACGTGGTCGACGGCGACGAGGTGACGGTGACGGTGGGGAAGGAGATCGTCTGCAAGGGCAGGACCTATCCCATCGCATCCCTGTCGGACAACCTGCTGGAGATCATCAACGCCGGGGGCCTGGTAAAGGCCATGCGCCGCCGGAACGGCCTGGACTGAGGAGGGGAGAGACATGGGAGCGACCTTCATTGAAAAGCTCATCCGCCGGAACACCGGCCTGACAGACGCAAAGGCGGGGGACATCGTCACCGTCAATGTGGACCGGGTGATGATTCACGACATCTTTATCCCCTTTGTGAAAGATAAATTTGAGGAGATGGGCTTTACCCGGCTGTGGGACCCGGACAAGGTGGTGCTCATCTACGACCACTTGGTTCCGGCCAGTCGGCTGGACGACCCCCGGCACCATCGAATTGGAAACCAGTTTGCCGCCCAATACGGCCTGACCCACGTTCACCGCTCTAACGGCATCTGCCACCAGCTCATGACCGAGGCGGGGTACGTGAAGCCGGGAGATGTGGTCTTTGGCACCGACAGCCACACCACCACCTACGGCTGCGTGGGGGCCTTCTCCTCCGGCATCGGTTACACCGAAATGGCGGCCATCCTGGGCACCGGGACGTTGTGGGTGAAGATTCCGGAGACTATCCGTATCGTCATCGACGGCGTCCTGCCGGAGAATGTGGCCTCCAAGGACGTCATCCTCCGCATCATCGGCGACCTGACCGCCGCCGGGGCCTCCTACTGCGCCCTGGAGTTCTCCGGCTCCTGCGTGGAGGCCATGTCCGTCTCCAGCCGGATGACCATGTCCAACATGGCGGTGGAGGCGGGGGCCAAGTGCGCCCTGTTCACCCCGGACGAAAAGACGGCGGAATACTGTGAAGTCCCTCTGACGGAGGAGCTGCGCACCCTCCACGGGGACGACGACGCCCGCTATATCCGCACCCTCCACTATCAGGCGGAGGAGCTGGTCCCCGTGCTGGCCTGTCCCTCTCAGGTGGACAAAATTCGCCCGGTGAGCGAGCTGGCGGGGCTGGAGATCGACCAGGTATTCCTGGGCTCCTGCACCAACGGGCGGCTGGAGGATTTGATGGCGGCGGCAGAGATTTTGAAGGGCCGTCAGGTGGCCCCATTTGTCAAGCTCATCGTCACCCCGGCCAGCCGCAAGGTCTATCTCCAGGCGCTGGAGAACGGCACGCTGGACATTCTGGCGGCGGCGGGGGCCATCATCACCCACCCGGGCTGCGGCCTGTGCTGCGGCCGGACGGGGGGCATCCTCACCGACGGCGAGCGGGTGGTGGCCACCAACAACCGGAACTTCCTGGGCCGGATGGGAACCTCTAAGGTGGAGATCTTCCTGGCCTCCCCCGCCACCGCCGCCGCCTCCGCCATCGCCGGACGCATCGCCGTGCCGGAATGAGGAGCGCACAACGACAGAAGAAATCGAGGAGGACACTCCATGAGTATCCATGAGGAATGTGGCGTCTTTGGCTGCTGGGACCCCAAGGGGGACTGCGCCAAGACCACCTATTACGGGCTGTACGCCCTCCAGCACCGGGGCCAGGAGGCCTGCGGCATCGCCACCACCAACGACCGGGAGCTGTCCTACTACAAGGACGTGGGCCTGGTGGGGGATGTGTTTGACGAGAAAAAGCTCCGGGAGTTGGGGGGGACGATGGCGGTGGGCCATGTCCGCTACGCCACCACCGGGGCGGGAAAGCGGGAGAACGCCCAGCCCCTGACCCTGAAATACGTCAAGGGAACCCTGGCGGTGGTGCACAACGGCAACCTGGTGAACACCGAGGCCCTGCGCCGGGAGTATGAGTACAACGGTGCCATCTTCCAGACCACCTCGGACACGGAGATCATCGCCTACGCCATTGCCCGGGAGCGGCTGACCTGCCCCAGCGTGGAGGAGGCAGTGAGCCGGGTGGTACGCCATCTGAAGGGGGCCTTCTCCCTCATCGTCATGAGCCCCCGAAAGCTCATCGCCGCCCGGGACCCCTGGGGCTTCCGGCCCCTGTGCATCGGCAAAAAGGGGGACGCCATCTTTTTTGCCAGCGAGTCCTGCGCTCTGGACGGGGTGGAGGCGGAGTATGTCCGGGAGGTGGAGCCGGGAGAAATCGTGGTGGTGGAGCCGCCTGACGAGAAAAACGGCCAGACCGCCTGCACCGTCCGCTCCATCCGCTCCAACTGCCAGGGGATGAGCCACCTGTGCATCTTTGAGTACATCTATTTTGCCCGACCGGACAGCGTCATCTGCGGACAGTCCGTCCACGAGGCCCGGCGGAATGCGGGGCGGTTTCTGGCGAAGGAGTCTCCCGTGGAGGCGGACGTGGTCATCGGCGTGCCCGATTCCGGCCTGGACGCCGCCATGGGCTACGCCGCCGAGTCCGGCATCCCCTACGGGGAGGGCTTTGTGAAGAACCGGTACATCGGCCGAACCTTCATCACCCCCAACCAGCAGAGCCGGGAGCAGGCGGTGCGTATCAAGCTGGGCGCCCTCCGGAGCCAGGTGGCGGGGAAGCGGGTGGTCATGATCGACGACTCCATCGTCCGGGGTACTACCTGTAAGGCCATCATCAGTCTCCTCCGCCAGGCGGGGGCTACAGAGGTGCACATGCGGGTCTCCTCCCCGGAGTTCATCGCCCCCTGCTGCTTCGGCACCGACATCCCGGACAAGGAGAAGCTCATCGCCTGTCACTACTCCCTGGAGGAGATCCGGGAGATGACCGGGGCGGACTCCCTGGCCTTTTTGAGCCTGGAGGGGCTGCACCACATCGCCCCGGACGCCCAGTGCGGCTTCTGCGACGGCTGCTTTACCGAGCATTACCCCATCCCCGACGAGGAGATCGGCTGCGCTGCGCCGGGGTGCAGGTGAGATGAAGGAGCAGTCTACGGCGGAGGAATTTCCCGTCAAGATCATCGCCCGCATCCACACGGATTTCTCCACCAAGTTCGGCGTCCCCCGGCAGAGCGGCCTGGTGGACGCCCTCCGGGGAGAGATCGTCTTTGAGCCGGACTACCGGAACCCGGACGCCCTCCGGGGCATCGAGGGATTCTCCCACCTGTGGCTCATCTGGCAGTTCAGCAAAGCAGTCCGCTCCCGCTGGAGCCCCACGGTGCGCCCGCCCCGGCTGGGAGGGAACGAGACGATGGGCGTCTTTGCCACCCGCTCCCCCTACCGCCCAAACCCCATCGGCCTGTCAGTGGTGAAGCTGGTGTCGGTGGAGAACCGCCCGGGGACAGGCCCGGTGCTGGTGGTCTCCGGGGCCGATCTGATGGACGGAACCC
Source organism: Clostridiales bacterium (assembly GCA_021201635.1). Classification (GTDB taxonomy): domain Bacteria; phylum Bacillota; class Clostridia; order Oscillospirales; family Oscillospiraceae; genus Onthomonas. The sequence continues at coordinate 16,345 of JAJQEM010000059.1, forward strand.
CCATTTTGGACATCAAGCCCTATCTACCCTATGCCGACTGTCGGCCGGAGGCCACCGGGGGCTTCACCGACCAGGTGGCCCGGCGGACGCTGGAGGTGGATTTCCCGGAGGAGCTGCTGGAGCGTATCCCTCCGGAGAAGCGGGAGGCGCTCATGGGCGTGCTGGCCCAGGACCCCCGCCCCGCCTACCAGAGCGACCCCAGCCGCCGCTACGGCCTGACCTTCGCAGGCTGGGACGTGCGCTTCACTGTGGCGGGAGACACGCTGACAGTGGTGGAAGTGGCTCCGGGGCCACAGGAATAGAGGGCAGACAGCGAAAAACGGCCCCGGTGAATCCGTATCCATCAGGACCTCACCCAAAAAAGGAGACAAGCCATGCATCTCATTTCCTGGAACGTCAACGGCCTGCGGGCCTGCATCAAGAAGGGCTTCGGGGAGAGCTTCGCCGCCCTGGACGGGGACATCTTCTGCCTCCAGGAGACCAAGCTCCAGCCGGGACAGGTAGAGCTGGACCTCCCCGGCTACCGGCAGTATTGGAACAGCGCCGAGAAGAAGGGGTACTCCGGTACGGCGGTCTTTACCCGGCTGGAGCCCCTGAACGTGACCTACGGCATGGGCATCGAGGAACACGACCATGAGGGACGGCTCATCACCCTGGAGTTCCCCCAGTTCTATTTCGTCTGCTGCTACACCCCCAACGCCCAGGACGGCCTGCGGCGCACTGACTACCGGATGCAGTGGGAGGACGATCTCCGGGCCTACCTGATGGAGCTGGACCGGAAAAAGCCGGTGGTGTACACCGGCGATCTGAACGTGGCCCATGAGGAGATCGACCTGAAAAATCCCGGCCCCAACCGGGGCAACGCCGGGTTCTCCGCCCAGGAGCGGGGAAAGATGACCGCCCTCCTGTCCTCCGGCTTTACCGACACCTTCCGCTATCTCTACCCTGACCGGACGGGGGCCTATTCCTGGTGGAGCTATCGGTTCCACGCCCGGGAGAACAATGCGGGATGGCGTATTGACTACTTTATCGTCTCTGACCGCCTCCGGGACCGGGTGCAGGCGGCGGAGATCCATAACGAGATCTATGGCAGCGACCACTGCCCGGTGGGGCTGGAGCTGGCACTGTGACCGGCGGGAAACGGGTGCTCTCTCTCCAGGACCTCTCCTGTGTGGGACAGTGCTCCTTGACGGCGGCGCTGCCGGTGCTCTCTGCCTGCGGGGTGGAGTGCTGCGTGCTGCCCACCGCCGTCCTCTCCACCCATACCGGGCCGGAATTTGACCCGCCGGAGGTCCACCCCCTGACGGACGTTCTCCCGGCTGTCTGGGAGAGCTGGAGGAAGCAGGGCTTTACCTTCGACGCCCTGGCCCTAGGCTATCTGGGAACCGGGGCCATGGACTTCGCCGCCCGGGTGGCGGACGACCTCCGGGACAGCACCCTCGTTCTCATCGACCCGGCCATGGGGGACAACGGGCGGTTCTACTCCGGCTTCGGCCCGGACTACGCCGTCCGGATGGCGGCGCTCTGCCAGCGGGCAGACATCCTTCTCCCCAACCTCACCGAGGGCTGTCTCCTGCTGGGAGAGCCGGTGCCGGAGGGGTACGACGAGGACTTTTGCCTCCGCCTGGCCCGGCGGCTGGCTGGCCTTGGCCCCAGAACGGTGGTGCTCACCGGGCTGGACTGTGTTCCCGGCCAGGCGACCAATCTGATCTATCGTTCCGAGAGCGGCAGCGCCGTCTTTCAGAGCCGGCCCCGCCTGCCGGGGCGGTTCCACGGGACGGGGGACCTGTTCGCCGCCGCCCTTCTGGGACGGCTGATGAGGGGCGACACCCTGGAGCAGGCGGTGGAGACCGCCAGCGACTTCGTCGCCGCCGCCATCCGCCGCACCGACCCGGGGCACTCCTACGGGGTGCAGTTCGAGGGGTGCCTGGGGATGCTGGGGTGCGAAAAACGATTGGAGAAGACGTCGCTCACTGGAGCAAAGTGAGGGATGTAGTTCAGGGACTGGCGATAGCCTGGATACGTTGAGAGAGTCACCGAAAATCGGCGGCTCTCTATTTTATTTTTGCGAAAATTGCAAGTGCAAGTTGAACACATCCGCGAAAAATTTTTAATAGAGTC
>JAJQEM010000063.1 GCA_021201635.1 Clostridiales bacterium
TGAGCAATGAGGCATTGGCCGCCGTTCTTGCTGCCAAGTAAATGCTGTTGCCCTGCGGGGTCAGCCCCGTGCGGCCCTATGCCTCCTGCCGTACCTGCCAGACGCCCGCTATGCCGGAGAGCCGACGGATGGCGTCGGAGATCTGCTGGAGGCTGTCGGAGGAGAGCCGGAGGTGGACGAGGACCGACTGACCTGCCGCCTCCTCCATCGTCAGAGAGACCGCCTGCACCCCCTCGGCGGTCAGGGCCACCGTCAGGTCGGACAGCAGATCCCAGCGGTTCTCGGCCTGCACCACCACCGAGACGGTATCGCTGTCCGGGGCGGGCGCACACAGCCGAGCCGACGAGCGGCCTGGTGTCTCCTGGAGACGGGGGACGATGTAGGGCGGCTGACCTTTACCGGCAGCCTGCCCGGAGGCCAGGGCCTCCCGGATGCGGGAGAGAACGTAGTCCGGCTCGTTGGCCATGTCTGCGAAAAAGCGCAGATAGGGGAGGCCTGTCTGCTCCACCGCCGTCTTTGTGGCGCAGAACGGTCTCTGGCGGTAGGTGTCCTGATGCAGCAGAGACACGGCCAGGACCGGACAATCCTGACAAATAAAAAGGAAGTCCACCGGAGCGCAGTCGGGGTCGGCATCGGGATTCAGCGCCTCTGCCGGAACCTGAGATGCGATGTGGCAATCCGGGGCGGCCTGGGCGAAGAGTTCGGAAAAATAGGCAGCGTCCCGGGGATGCTGACGAAACCAGGAGCTATCCTGCCGGACGGCGTCCCGCTGCGCCTGCTTCTTTGACCAGGAAAAAAGTCCCATGATCGTTCCTCCTTTTTTGTTGTAGCGAAAGAGCGGAGACGGGCAGCTCAGCCACCGGCCCGCTTCACGTCGATGACCCCGGAGATGCCGTGGAGCTTGCGCATGACGCTCTGGAGCTCCTCCAGGTTTTTCACCATCACCAGCGCAGTGATAAGGGCGTAGCCGTCGGGCATTCCCTTGGCAATAAGGGAGTCCACCCGCACCTTGGCGGTGGAGAGGGTGGCGGCGATGTCCAGGAACAGGTTTTGCCGGTCCTTGGCGGAGATGCTCAGGCTGGTCTGATACCCCTCCTGCTCGCTGGGGCCCCAGGAGACCGCCAGCCAGCGGCCCTGCTCCGCCCCCTTCCGCCGCTCCGGGGCGGCGTTGGGGCAGTCCTGCCGATGGACGGAGATGCCATAGCCTCTGGTAACAAAGCCGATGACCGGGTCGCCGGGGACGGGGGTGCAGCACTTGGCAAACTTCACCATGCAGTTGTCCAGCCCCTCCACGATGATGCCGTTTTTGGAGTAGGTGACCTTCTTCTGGGGCAGAGGGGCCAGCTCCCGGCTCCCGGCCACCTGCATATTCTGGACGGCGGGTTCCTCCTGCTGGAGGGCGGCCAGCCGCTCCTTCTCCTCCCGGCTGATGCGGAGCATCTCCTCCCGGATGCGGGAGACCGCCTTGGCGCTGGTGATACCTCCGTAGCCGATGGCGGCGTACAGGTCGTCCAGGCTGCCGTACCGGGCCTTTTTCAGCGCCCGGGGCAGCACCTCCTCCCGGGTGATGTCGTTGATGGTAAAGCCCGCCCGTTTCAGCTCGGACTCGAAGGCGGCCCGGCCGGTGGCGATGTTCTCGTCCCGGCGCTCCCGCTTGAACCACTGGCGAATTTTGTTCCTCGCCTCGTTGCTCTTACAGATCTTCATCCAGTCCCGGCTGGGGCCCCGGGCGTTTTTGGAGGTGAGCACCTCCACGATGTCCCCGTTGTGCAGGGCGGAGTCCAGAGTGACGATGCGTCCGTTCACCTTGGCCCCCACCATCCGGTTGCCCACGGCAGAGTGGATGGCATAGGCGAAGTCGATAGGGGTGGCCCCGGCGGGCAGGTTGACCACATCCCCCTGGGGGGTAAAGACGAATACCTCGTCGGCGAACAGGTCTACCTTCAGGCTCTTGACGAACTCCTCTGCGTCGGAGTTCTCCTGACTCTCCAGCAGGCGGCGGATCCATTCATAGGACTCGTCGCCCCCCAGGGGCTGTGCTCCCGCCTGCTGCTTGTACTTCCAGTGAGCGGCGATGCCGTATTCCGCCGTCTCGTGCATCTCCCACGTGCGAATCTGCACCTCAAAGGGGATGCCCTCCCGGCCGATGACGGTAGTGTGGAGGGACTGGTACATATTGGGCTTGGGGGTGGAAATATAGTCTTTAAACCGGTCAGGCACCAAGTTGAACATATTGTGGACAAAGCCCAGCACCTTGTAGCAGTCCGCCACTGTGTTTACGATGACCCGCAGGGCGTACAGGTCGAAGATCTCCGACATGGTCTTCTGCTTGGTGTAGATCTTCCGATAGACGGAGTAGATGGACTTCACCCGGGAGTGGATGGTGCACTCCACTCCCTCCTTGGCCAGTCGCTCTCTGATCTGGTTCTGGACCTTGTTCAAAAATTCCTGTTGATGGGCGGTGAGGGCGGCCAGCTCCTCCTCGATCTCCCGGTAGCCCACCGGGTCCAGGTATTTCAGGGACAGGTCCTCCAGCTCCCACTTGATGCGCTGCATACCGAGGCGGTGGGCGATGGGGGCGTAAATCTCCATCGTCTCCAGGGACTTCTCCCGCTGCTTCTTGGGGGACTGGTACTGCATGGTGCGCATATTGTGCAGCCGGTCACACAGCTTGATGAGCACCACCCGGATGTCCTTGCTCATGGCCAGGAGCATTTTCCGCAGATTCTCCATCTGCTTCTCTTCCATGGAGACGTACTGCACCCTCGTCAGCTTGGTGACCCCCTCCACCAGGTCGGCCACGGCGGGGCCAAACTGGGCGGCGACCTCCTCATGGGTGGCGTCGGTGTCCTCGATGCAGTCGTGGAGCAGGGCTGCGATGAGAGAGTCGGTGTCCAGCTTCAGGTCGGCCACAATGTCCGCCACCGCCAGGGGATGGGTGATATAGGGTGTCCCGTCCCGGCGCAGCTGCTTGGAGTGGTGGTTGTCTGCATAGTGAAAGGCGTCCCGGAGCCGCTGGCAGTCCAGATTGGGATTGTAGGCCAGTACCTTTTCCTCTAACGCCTGATAGCTCTCCAGTATGGGGTCCATAAACTGCTCCTCCCTTCAAACGGCCTTGCTCTTGTCAGGAACGGGCCTGGGGTATCATATCAATCAGCTCTCCGCCCGTTTCCGGCGAAGGCGGATGAGAATTTCCGAGGCCTCCAGATCTACCTTCTGGTCGGTCTTGCGGATGGTGACGGTGATGCTGTTCCGGTTGCCCCGGAAGTCGATCAGGCCCCGCTCCCGAAACACCTCCAGACAGACCATGGTACGGCCCAGGGCCTCCTGACGGCCAGAGGTGCGGGAGATATTCTGGGAGAGCTTCACCGGGTCCTCCCGCAGACCGGAGCCGCTGTGGCTGAGATAGCGCCAGACGGCCACAAAATCCCTCCGGTCCGGGATGAGCCGCTCCAGCTCCGCCACGGTCAGGGCCGAGCCCGCCCGATAGCGGCGGTAGAGGGCCTCCTCCGGCAGCAGCCGGGCGGGGCGGCAGTCGGTGATCTGGAGCTGAACGGAGCGGATGCCCCGAAATTCGTTAATCTGGGCGTGGAAGGCCACGTCCACCTGCCGGCCCAGGGCCAACTGAGCGTCCTCCGGGGTGGCGGAGAAGAAGATGCCGTCCAGCAGGACGCTCCCCTTGCGGAGCTGGAGACGGGTGTGCCGTCCCCCGCCTACCCGGGCCAGGCCCGTCACCGTGGCCCGCTCCAGGACGAACACCGGGCTGGGATTTCCCGCCCCGTGAGGCTCCAGCAGCTCCAGGGACTGGATTTGCTCCAGGGTCAGCAGCCGGGCGTCGGGAAGCTGTACGTCCGCCGTCAGAGCGGCGTCGCCGGGGTTGGCCGCATACCATGCCGCCGCCAGAGCGCACATCCGCTCCCGAAAGGCGGGGATGCGCTCCTCCCGGATGGTGAAGCCCGCCGCCAGCTCGTGGCCGCCAAAGCCCTCCAGCAAGCCCTCGCACTGCTCCAGGGCGTGGAACAGGTTGAACTCGCCCCAGGAGCGGCAGGAGCCCTTGCCCCGGCCATCCTCCAGGCAGATCATAAACACAGGTATTTTATATCGTTCGGACAGCCGGGAGGCCACGATGCCCGCCACCCCCTGGTGCCATCGGGGACTGGCCAGGACAATGGCCCCCTGGGCGGCCTCCGGGTGCCGGGCCAGATGGTCCAGGCACTCCTCGTAGATCTCCGACTCCACTGCCTGTCGGTCCCGGTTCAGGGCGCAGAGCTGCCGGGCGTAGAGCTCCGCATCCTGGGACGACCGGGTGAGCAGCAGCCGGACGGCCAGCTCCGGGCAGCCCATCCGCCCGGCGGCATTGATACGGGGAGCCAGAGTAAAGCTCACGGTGCCCGCCGTGACGGTGCGGCCCTCCTGCCCCGCCTCCCGGAGCAGGGCGGCGAGGCCGGGACGGCCTCCCTCGCCCAGCTGGGACAGGCCCAGAGAGACGATAGCCCGGTTTTCCCCCTGGAGACGCATCACGTCCGCCACCGTGCCCACGGCGGCCAGGTCGCAGTATTCCAGCAGCACCGCCTCCCGGCGGGAAAGGGAGGTCATGGCCAGGGCGAGCTTTAACGCCACTCCCACCCCCGCCAGGGAGTCGTCGGGATAGGTGCAGTCCGGCCGATGGGGGTCCACCACCGCAACGGCGTCCGGAAGCTGCTCCTTACATTCATGGTGGTCGGTGACCACCACGTCTATTCCAAGAGAGGCGGCCAGAGCCACCTCCTCCACATTGGTGATACCACAGTCCACCGTGACGATCAGTTTGACCCCCTGACGGGCCAGGGAACGGACGGCGGCGTCGTTGAGGGAATAGCCCTCGGTGAGCCGGTTGGGGATGTAGGGGAGCACGTCGCCCCCCCGTTCGGTGAGAAAGGAGGTGAGCAGACAGGTGGCGGTGATGCCGTCTACGTCGTAATCGCCATAGACGCAGATTCGCTCGCTGCGCTCCAACGCCATTGTCACCCGGGCCGCCGCCCGATCCATGTCCCGGAGCAGGAATGGGTCGTGGAGCAGACCGGTATCTCTGCGGAGGAAGCTCCTGGCCTCCTCCGGGGTGGCGCAGCCCCTGGCGCTGAGCACCAGGGCGGCCAATGCGGGGATCCCGGCCTCCTCCAGGTCGGCGGCGCCCTCCGGGTCTCCCGGCAAAATATGCCATTTGTCGTATCTCATTATGATAGCCTCGTATCGCCGGGTCTAGCCGTCTGCCAACGGCTGACAGGAATCATTTTCCTTATATTATAACAAAACCGCCTTCATATGACAAGGGATTCCCTCCTCATTTTGCCGGGCCTGGGGCCGCAGGGCGTCCAGAGCCACGAGAGAAACAGGCGGCTGCTGTGCTGTGACTGCGCAGCCCGGGAAAATCCGCTCCCCCCGCTTGCGCCGGGGGACCCCCTTTGCTATAATATTTTTGGCCGGGCGGAGAGACCGGGCGGGGAGGAACTGCTTATGAATGATTTGAACTTTCTTCTGGACTTCATCCTGAAATTCAGCGAGCGGATGCTGGTCAGCGGGGCCAACCTGGAACGGCTGGACAACTGCGTCTACCACATCTGCGACGCCTACGGCTGTCAGGACGTCCATTTTTTTGCACTCAACTGCTATGTCAGCCTGAGTATGAAGGACACCGAGGGGAACCGGGTCACCGGGCAGCGGTGCATCTGGGCGGGTACGGACACCCATCTGGAGCATCTGAGCCGTCTGAACCAGCTCTCCCGGCAGATCTGCGCCGAAAAGCCGGAGCCGTCCAGCCTGGAGGGTCTGCTGGACGAGGCGGGAAATGTACGGGGCTACTCTCAGCCCGTGCTGCTGGTGGGCTTCCTGCTGGCCATGGCCGGTCTGACCGGGGTGTTTGACGGGAGCCTGAAGGACCTGGCTATCATCCTGCTCAACACGGCGCTCATGTTCCTGGCCGGGCGCTTTCTGCGGCAGATCGTGTTCAACAAGATCGTCTTCAACGTCCTGTGCGCCTTTGTGTCCGGGAGCATTGCCATCGGTGCCCAGGCTCTGGGGCTGGCGGACGACCTCTATACCGTCATGATCGTCAACAGCATGATGCTCATTCCCGGTATTTCCCTGGTGAACTCCTTCCGGAACATCCTCTGCGGCAACGAGATCAACGGCCTGGTGGAGTTCTTCAAGGTCATTCTGGAGACCATGGCCATTGTGGGCGGCTTTATTCTGAGTATCTATCTGTTTGGAGGTGGCGTGGCATGACAGAAGCGATCAAGCTGGTGATTTGTTCCTTTTTCTCCTCCCTGGGCTTCGGGATCGTGTTCCGCATGGAGCGGAAATACCTCCTCATCGCCGGGCTCAGCGGCGGGCTGACGAGAATCGTCTACCTGCTCCTGTCCCAGGTCACGTCGGAGATGTTCATCGTCTGCTTTCTGTCGGCTGTGGCGGCGTCCATCTTCTCGGAGATCATGGCGGTGCGGACAAAGAACCCGTCCACCGTCTTTATCTACCCCTCCATCATACCCCTGCTCCCCGGAGGCACCCTCTACTACTCCATCGTGGGCCTGATGCTCCAGGACACCGGGATGGTCGCCGAAAATCTCGTCCCCTGCATCCACTCCCTGACGGGGTTGGGCATCGGCTTTATCGTCATCTCCATCTTCATGCACTACCGGAGGCGCTACCGCTTCCGGGTGAGCCGGAAGCTGCTGGGCCGCTTTGTCAAAGGTGCCCGGGGGTGAGCCGTCCGGCTGCCTGTCGAGTACAAAAACCGCCTGCGCTTTTTTGAGAGTGCAGGCGGTTCTGTCATATTTCCGTGAAAAACGGTAGAGTATTTTTGAGGGAGGTGAGCAGATGGAGGACAGAGAGATCATTGCCCTCTTTCAGGCCCGGAGCCAGGAGGCGGTGACTGCCCTGAGCGAGAAATACGGTCCCCTGTGCCGCCGGGTGACGGTCCCCGCCCTGGCCGACCATGTGGGGGTGGTGTATCAGGCTATCTACGCCGTCTCCCCTGCCCTGGCCCAGAGCATGAAGTCGGTGGAGATGTCCTGCGAGGACAACGGCATCCGCATGGAGGTGCTGGCCGCCGACGTGGAGGGGAGCCGGGCCTGTGTCTATCTGTCCTTACAGGACATGACCGGAGACCGGGTGGACGAGACCACCGACCTGTTTGACAGTTATGACCTGAACGCCCCCTATGACTGCGCCGCCACCTGCGCCCAGCTGGAGTACGACGGGGAAACCGGGACCGCCACCTTCCTGGTCACCATCGACCTGATGGACGGGGAGACCTTCCAGGGGGACCGGTTCACCTTCTCCCTGTCCCGGTTTCTCAGCCACAAGAACGAATCGAAGGGGCCGCTTCCCCTGGCGCTGTCCCAGGCGGATGACGACCCGGCGACCCAAAGCGGGGTCTCCGACCGGGGCGGTACCGGCAGTTATCAGACCTTCCTGAATAAGGGCCTGATCCTGGACGGCGGCGGAAACTGCCTGTACACCACGGGAGACGGAGCTGCCGTCGCCGCCATGGGCTATCTGGATGGGCAGCTCCATGTCCAGGTACTCTATGACGATGTCCTCTCCACCGACAACCACGGCGACCTGTGGTTAGCAGACGGGGACGGCAGTATCATCACCTATGCCGCCAGCTTCTCCTTCTGGGCGGAGGACAGGTGCAGCGCCTATGTGGAGTACGTGTTCGACCTGGGGCCAGAGGAGGCAGCGGACTGCACCCTGTACGGCTGCTTCGTCACCGGGGCCCAGCTGACCCAGGGGAACTGGGAGGTCACGTTCCAGCTGTGAGCGATGGCTCTGTCCCTGACAATGATACAGAAACGCAACAGCTCCCCGCCCGGGGCCCCGGGCGGGGAGCTGCTGCTTCGAAAGGCTTCTCCCTGATGCAAAGGAAGCCTGCGGCTACGGTGGAGCCAATGGGGGAGCTGACTATTTTTCACCCTTTGGCAGTCTTTTTCTGAGCCAACAATCCGCCACCACACATACCGCCCCGTAGAACAGCCAGCACAGTGCATAGGTGACATAGGAGTTTCCCAGCTCCGGGACAGGCGACAGCTGCCACCAGAACCCACCGAGGGTCCCGTCCAGGGCGTTGAACACGCAGGAAATGGGCATCAGAGTCAGCAGCCACACGTTGACCGGCCAGAACCATCCGGCGGCGCACCGGGTGTTCTCTCCCAGAAACTGGCCCACGGCAAAGACAGCGCAGCCCGCCGCCATGAGGACGAAGCCCACCGCCACGGACCAGGACTCGTAGTAAGTCAGCCAAATGCCGATGGCGGACACCAGGCCGACAAAGTTCAGCGCCGTGCCCACCACAGCGAAGATGCGGGCGTCCGGCTTTGACTTGACCGGCTGCTCCGGCAGCGGCTCGATGCCCTTGAGCAGGTAGTCGGTGGTCACGCCGAAATAGTCGCTGAGCAGTACCACCTTGTTCAGGTCGGGGACACTCTGCTCGCTCTCCCACTTGCTCACCGCCTGGCGGGAGACCCCCACCCGGTCCGCCAGCTCCTCCTGAGAGATCCCTTTGGCTTTCCGCAGCTGTTGTATCCTGTCTGCCATGTTCATATCGAAACGCCTCCTTGTTTTGGTGGCTCCATTGTACGAAAAACAGTGGTTGCGGCGCAACCACCCCGGCCTTGCAGTTTGTCAACCGGCGGTTGCACAGACGTTTTTGGGGCATTTCCCCGCTGATTTACCGCAAAATGGGGCTGTGCCAGCGGCACAGCCCCAGAAAATGGTTGATGCGGTTCTTATCCGAACACAGCCAGCAGGAAGCCTGCGGCCACGGCGGAGCCGATGACGCCGGCCACGTTGGGGCCCATGGCGTGCATCAGCAGGAAGTTGGACGGGTTCCATTTCTGGCCCTCCACCTGGGAGACACGGGCGGCCATGGGGACGGCGGAGACGCCGGCGGAGCCGATCAGCGGGTTGACCCGGCCGCCGGTGGCCCGGTACATGATCTTGCCAAAGAGGATGCCGCCGGCGGTGGCAAAGGCAAAGGCGATCAGGCCCAGGACGATGATCTCCAGCGTCTCGAGGGAGAGGAACTGGTCGGCGGTGGCGGTGGCACCCACGGAGATGCCCAGGAAGATGGTGACGATGTTCATCAGGGCGTTCTGGGCAGTGTCGGACAGACGGTCAGTCACGCCGCACTCCTTAAACAGGTTGCCCAGCATCAGGCAGCCCAGCAGAGAGGCCACAGAGGGCAGCACCAGGCAGCAGACGATGGTGACCACGATGGGGAATACAATCTTCTCTGTCTGGGATACGGGCCGGAGCTGCTCCATCTTGACCTGGCGCTCCTTCTCGGTGGTCAGCGCACGCATAATGGGGGGCTGAATGAGAGGGATCAGGGCCATGTAGGAGTAGGCGGCCACTGCTATGGCTCCCAGCAAATGGGGCGCCAACGTCTTGGTCAGCCAGATAGCGGTGGGGCCGTCTGCGCCGCCGATGATGGCGATGGAGGCCGCCTCAGAGCCGGAGAAGCCCAGGCCCACGGCCATGAGCAGGGCCACATAGACGCCCAGCTGGGCGGCAGCGCCCAGGAGCATCGAGCTGGGGTTGGCCATCATGGGGCCGAAGTCGGTCATAGCGCCCACGCCCACAAAGATGAGGGAGGGGTAAATGCCCAGCTTGACGCCCAAATACAGGATGTCCAGGAAGCCGCCGTCGTGGAGCACGGCGCCCCAGTCCACGTCAGCGCTGCCGGAGGCGTACCACAGCTCGGGGTGATAGACTCCACTGCCCGGCAGGTTGGTCAGCAGCATACCGAAGCCGATGCCCACCAGCAGCAGAGGCTCGTACTTCTTGACGATACCCAGATAGAGCAGGACGCAGGCGACGAGGATCATGATGATCTGCTTGAAGTCCGCCAGCTGGGCAAAGCCCGACTGCTCGATCAGGTTACTCAGTGTGTTTGTAATCAGTTCCATACTCTGTGCCCCCTCAGCTCAGGACGACCAGAGGATCACCTGTCTTGACAGCAGAGCCCTGGGAGGCGACCACCTGGGCCACGGTGCCGTCCTTGGGAGCCAGCACCTCGTTCTCCATCTTCATAGCCTCGATGACGGCCAGGATGTCGCCGCTCTTGACGGCCTGACCGGCGGACACCTTGATGGCGACCACGGTGCCGGGCAGCGGAGCGGTGACAGGCTCACCGGCGGCGATGGTGGTGGGCGCAGCGGCAGGAGCAGCGGCGGCCACAGGAGCGGCAGCAGGTGCAGCGGCGGGGGCGGCGGCAGGAGCCAGGGCATCGTACTCGTCAGCCAGGATGGCCTGGCCCTTTTCCACAACGACCTCGAACACCTTGCCGTTGAGCGTTACTTTGTACTTCATCTTACTTTACCTCCTGGATGGAAATGAAACGCAGCTCGTTGAGGGGAGTTTTCAGCTCGTCAGCCACAATGCACATCACCATTGCGGCGGTGCGGTCGGGCACGTCGTAGAGCATCACGCCGCCGCAGGAGCCCTTGGCCAGCTTGGCAGGGGCGGCAGCGGGGGCGGGAGCCTCCGGGATGGCGTTGCCAGCGGGGGCGGCGGCAGTCTTGCCCCGGCCCTCCAGCTTGGAGATGATGACGTTCTGAAGCGTGATTACGCCGATCAGCACCACCAGGACGAGGAACACCACGCAAAAGCCCATCACCGAAACGCCAGCGGCCTCAGCCAAAGTAATATCATCCATATCAGGGCCTCCGATCACTCAATGACTTCCATGGTGTAGTTGCAGGTGCGCTCCTCCTTCTCCTTGCGGGCCTGGAGATAGTCCTTGGCCTGCTTGGGGAAGCAGATATAGCTCATGATGTCCTCTTCGCTGCGGGCCAGGTCGCCCAGCTCCTTCTTGGCGCTCTCGAAGTCCTCGCCGGTGCGCTTGGAGTCCTCCACACGACAGTCCACGGGGGCGGACATCCCGGCGTCGGAGAGCACCCGCTTCTGCAGGTCGGCGTTCACCGGAGCGGGAGCGGTGCCATACTCGCCCTTGAAGTAGTTCTGCACGTCCTTGGAGATGACCTTGTACCGCTCGCCCATGAGGACGTTGGTGACCGCCTGGCTGCCCACCATCTGGGACAGGGGGGTGACCAGGGGAGGATAGCCCAGGTCCTTCCGGACGGCGGGAATCTCTGCCAGGGCGTCGTCGAACTTGTCCATGGCGTCCATGTCGGTCAGGTTGGCGATCATGTTGGACAGCATTCCGCCGGGGACCTTGTAGACCAGGGCCTGGGCGTCGGTGGCCATGCTCTTGGGGTTGAGCAGGCCGCTGTCCACATACTTCTGCTTGACGGGCTTGAAGAAGTCGTTGACCTCGTTGATGACCTTCTCATCCAGACCGGTGTCGATGCCGTACTGGCTCAGGGCGTAGTACATGGTCTCGGTGGCGGGCTGGGAGGTGCCGTTGGAGAAGCAGGAGGTGGCGGTGTCGATGACGTCGATGCCGGACTCGATGGCCTTGGTCAGGGTCTGATAAGCCATGCCGGTGGTGCAGTGGGTGTGCAGGATCAGGGGGATGTCGCCCACGGCGTCCTTGATGCCCTTGATGAGGTGCTCGGCCTCATAGGGGCTCATGGTGCCGGCCATGTCCTTCAGGCAGATGGTGTCGAAGCCCATCCGCTGCAGCTCTTTGCACATCTCCACATACTTGCTCACCGTATGGACGGGAGACTGGGTATAGGAGATGCAGCCGGAGGCCACGGTATTCTCGTTGGCATACTTCTTGGTGGCGTCCAGAGCGGTGCCCAGGTTACGGAAATCGTTCAGGGCGTCGAAGATCCGCAGAATATCGATGCCGTTCTTGATGGACAGCTCCACGAACTTCTCCACCACGTCGTCATGATAGTGCTTATAGCCCAGCAGGTTCTGGCCCCGGAGCAGCATCTGCAGCTTGGTGTTGGGCATATTCTTGCGGATGTTGCGCAGGCGCTCCCAGGGGTCCTCACCCAGGTAGCGCAGGCAGGAGTCAAAGGTAGCGCCGCCCCAGCACTCCACAGAGTAATAGCCGGCCTTGTCCATAGTGGGCAGGATCGCCTCATAATCCGAGTAGGGCAGTCGGGTGGCCATCAGGGATTGGTTTGCATCGCGCAATACAGTTTCAGTGAATTGAACGCACATACTGACACCTCCGTTGTCGATTTGTATCATTCTGTTCTCTCCAGGGAAAATTGCTCCCTGTAAAAGCGAATTTTGACATCTATTAGTATAAGCAATCCGGGGGGAATTGTAAATAAAGAATCCACCCTTCCGAAGGATTTTCGGCATTTCGTCCAATTTTTGACAATGCCCTTTGGGGGATTTGTTCATTTTCTTGTCACAATTTTCGGTGAAAAAACGGCCCCCGGTTTTCGTCAAAACAACGAAAGCCGACAGCCGCTGCCGGGATGGTTTTTGTGCGCTGAGGCCGTCAGTTCCGCTGGGACACCTTCAACGGGCTGTGCTTCTGGATGAGGTCGGCAAAGTCCGTGTCCGGTGCTCCCAGAGTGGAGAGCTCCGCCGTGCCGGTCTTCTGCTTTTTGCGCTCCCCCCAGGTGACGGTGTAGGCTTTCATCTGAAAGACCACCTTCATCCGCCGGGGGCTGAAAAAGCAGCTCTTAACCTGGTCGTAGGGGATCTCCACCGTCCGGGGCTGCGCTCCCTCATGCCACAGGCTGGGGCGGCCCTCGTCGGTGATGGTCAGCCGGTCTTTGTAAAAGGAGAGCTTCACCGGCACCTTTTCCTCCCGGATACTCTGGTAGATGCCCGCAGCTCCGGCGATGGCCAGGGCCGCCAAAGCCAGACGGGGGGTCCAGGGGAGGCCGCCCACGTCAACTCCCGCAGCGGCGGCCCAGATCAGCCCTACCACCACAACAGCGCCTACCACACACAAAAGGGCAACGCACAGCTTGAGCAGCGCCGTCCGTCCCGGCTTGACACAGGCTACCGGCTCCTGGATGGTCACAGCATAATCCGCAATTTTCATAACCATTTTTCCTTCCTGTCGCTGCATTTGCACCATTATACGGCAAAAAGAACCGGATGTAAAGGGTTGGGATGGGGCCTGGACGGATGCTGTCGGAGAGACGGGCGCACCGAGCCCAGTCCAGACCGTACCGGTCCATTTGTCTGCGCCTGTGGATGGGCACCCCGGAGGGCCGCCCCGGGTATTCCACCGGTTTTTATGGAATTTTCCCGTTGCGGTCCTGTAAAAAAATCCAATCATCGAAGAATAACCATGCAAAATCAACGATTTGACTTGCATATTGATGGAAAGCGGATGTATAATGGGGCAGCCAAAGGGGCTCTGCCCCGTTCGCCCTGCGCCATCCTGCCTTCTGTCTGGCGGGAGATGGGCGGGGAAAGAAACGAAATCAGGAGTGAAACGAAATGAAGAAACTGCTTGCACTGCTGCTGGCCCTGGCCATGTGCCTGGCGCTGGCCGCCTGCGGCTCCGGGGACACCGCTGCCGAGGATACTGCCACCGAGGATGAGACCTCCACCGCCGATGACGCCGCCACCGAGGAGGAGACCTCCACTGCCGATGACGCCGCCACCGAGGAGGAGACCGCCGACGATGCACAGGCCGACACCACCGAGGACGAGGCCTCCACCGCCTCCGCCGGTGCGGAGACCGAGGATGAGACGGAGACCGCCTCCCTCACCACCGTCACTGAGGGTGTGCTCACCATGAGCACCAACGCCGCCTTCCCGCCCTATGAGATGACCACCGACGACGGCGGCTTCGAGGGCATCGACGTGGAGATCGCCACCGCCATCGCCGAGAAGCTGGGCCTGGAGCTCCAGATCGACGACATGGACTTTGACTCCGCTCTGCTGGCGGTACAGCAGGGCAAGAGCGACATTGTTATGGCTGGCGTGTCCGTGACCGATGACCGGCTGCTGGTGATGGACTTCTCCGACTCCTACGCCACCGGCGTGCAGGTGGTCATCGTCCCCGAAGGCTCCGAGGTGACGGTGGATACCCTGGGCGACTACGTCATTGGCACCCAGCGGGCCACCACCGGCAACATCTACTGCACTGACGACTACGGCGAGGACCATGTGGTGGCCTATGACAACGGCATCACCGCCGTCCAGGCCCTGATGAACGGCCAGGTGGACTGCGTGGTCATCGACAGCGCTCCCGCTCAGGAGTTCGTGGCCGCCAACGCCGGTCTGACCATTCTGGACACCGAGTATGTCAGCGAGGAGTACGCCATCGGCATGGCCAAGGGCAACACCGCTCTGGTGGAGGCAGTCAACAACGCTCTGGCGGAGCTGACCGCTGACGGCACCATCCAGGCCATCGTGGACAAGTACATCGCCGCCGAATAACATCACATTCGTCTGACAAAGAGGGCGACCAGTCTCGCCCTCTTTGTCTTATCCTTTATTATAGAGAGAGGGGGCCGTTTCTTGGACTACTATACCCAGTGGAAGGCGATGATCTCCAGCGGTGAAGAGGTCACCTTCTGGCAGGATTTCTACGTCAAATTCTATCAGGCCTTTATCGAGGCCGACCGTTGGAAGCAATATCTCTCCGGCGTGGGGACCACCCTGCTGGTCACCGCCATAGCGCTCATCATCGGCATTATCCTGGGCGTGATGGTGGCTATGCTCCGCACCGCCCACGACCAGCAGCTCCCGGGGCGCCGGAATCCCCTGCTGGGGGTGCTCAACGCCATCTGCTCTGTCTACACCACCGTTATCCGGGGGACCCCCATGATGGTGCAGCTGCTCATTATGGGCATGGTCATCTTCGCCAGCAGCCGGAACTTTACCGCCGTGGGCGCATTGACCCTGGGCATCAACTCCGGGGCGTATGTGTCCGAGATCATCCGGGGTGGGCTCATGTCCCTGGACCCGGGCCAGGCGGAGGCGGGGCGCTCCCTGGGCCTGGGCTACTTCGACACCATGCGGTATATCGTCATCCCCCAAGCGTTTAAGGCGGTGCTGCCCGCCCTGAGCAACGAGTTCATCATCCTGCTCAAGGACACCTCCCTCATCACCTATATCGGCGGCAAGGAGCTGCTCTACGCCGCCCAGGGCATCTATAGCCGCACCTATGAGGCTATGTTCCCGCTGATCGGAACTGCCCTGATCTACCTGGCCCTGGTCATGGTGCTCACCTGGCTCCAGGGGAAGCTGGAAAGGAGGCTGCGGGAAAGTGATCGTCGTTAAGGATCTGCACAAGAGCTTTGGCGGCAACGAGGTGCTCTGCGGCATTACGGAGCACATCCAGGTGGGGGAAAAGGTGGTCATCATCGGGCCCTCCGGCTCCGGCAAGTCCACCTTTTTGCGGTGCCTCAACCTGCTGGAGGTGCCCACCAGCGGGGAGATTATCTTCGACGGGGTGTCCATGACCGACCCCAAGACCAACATCAACGAGATGCGGCAGAAGATGGGCATGGTGTTCCAGCACTTCAATCTGTTCAACAACCTCAGCGTACTGAAAAATATGACCCTGGCCCCGGTGCGGCTGAAGCGGATGAGCAAGGCGGAGGCGGAGGAAAACGCCATGGCCCTGCTCCGCCGGGTGGGCCTGGCGGACAAGGCCAACGCCTACCCCTCCCAGCTCTCCGGCGGCCAGAAGCAGCGGATCGCCATCGTCCGGGCCCTGGCCATGAAGCCCAAGGTGATGCTCTTTGACGAGCCTACCTCCGCCCTGGACCCGGAGATGGTGGGCGAGGTGCTGGAGGTCATGAAGGAACTGGCGGACGACGGCATGACCATGGTGGTTGTCACCCATGAGATGGGCTTTGCCCGGGAGGTTGCCACCCGTGTTCTGTTCATGGACGGCGGCGGCATCCTGGAGCAGGGCGCCCCGGATGAAATTTTCTCCCACCCGAAGGAGGAGCGGACTCAGCTCTTCCTCTCCAAGGTCCTCTAAGCCGCCACTGATAGGGAGGCTGCCCCGTCAACGGCACATATCCCTGCGCAAAACGCCCGGGCGCTTCCTGCGCCCGGGCTTAAAATTTACCAGCCTGGTGGTTTATATACTCAGTATGCAGCTATCACCGGGCAATCAAGACGAGCAAGCCCTAAGGTGACTTTTCCGTGTTCTTTCTATAAAGGCCTGGGGTATTTTTGCAATGGGTGTCATACGCTGATTTCGGCTATTCTTCCTGGAAAAACAGGTCGTCGCTGACACCGTCAGAGATCATCTGGAGGCAGGAGCGCAGACGTTGGATGAAAATCTTCGGTGGGGTCGGCTCCCGGTCCAACAGCCACCGCTCCAGGGTGGCGATCAGGGCGTCTGAGCAGAAATGGATTTGAAATTCCAGCAGCCCTGGGTCGTCGTCGCTGGCGTGGGCTGAGATCTGCGGCTTGATAATGGCGGACAGAAAGGGGAACATCAGTTCCCGGAAGTGGTCCTGGAAGGAGTTCTGGCCCTTGATCTGGAGGGCCTTGCGGTAAAAGCTGCGATTGGCGTAAAAGTAGTTGACCAAGTCGTGAAAGACCTCCCAGTTGTGTCGGTAGTCCCGCTGGCTGGCCGCAGCGATAAACTCGGTGTCAAAGATCCAGTTGACCAGGTCATATTTGTCCTGAAAGTGGTAATAAAAGCTCTTCCGGTTGAGCTGGCAGCGCTCACAAATCTCTCCCACGCTGATCTTGGCAAAGGGTTCCTCGTCCATCAGCTGCTTCAGAGCGGCGGCCAGCGCCCGCTTGGTAATATTGGAATCTGACACGTTGCACCCTCCCCTCTCCGCATATCGTTCGCTTTACAGAAAAGTATAATCAGAAGCCGCTGCTTTTGCAAGAGAAAAGGGAGAATACGGGCAAATTTTACATTTTGACAGAGTGGCGTCGGTAGCCTTGGGAGCAGGGCAAATCCGCTTGCGCCGAAGGAGCGGGGGAAGTATAATGGGGAAGAGAAAATTGTCTGACAGGAGGCTCCCGCCATGTCCCATCCTCTGAAAAATACAGAGCACGTTGTCGCCTTGACCGGCTGCACCAGCCAGGGGGAGGGGGTCGGGCGGCTGGAGGACGGCCTGACCGTATTCGTCCGGGGCGCTCTGGCAGGAGAGACCGCCAGAATCTCCCTGATGAAGGTGACGAAGCATTGCGCCTGGGGCCGTCTGCTGGAGGTGCTGACCCCCTCCCCTGCCCGTATCGCTCCGGACTGCCCCTATTATCCCCGATGCGGCGGCTGTCAGCTCCGGCACATGACCTATGAGGAGGAGCTGCGGCTGAAAACAGAGCAGGTGAACGACGCACTCCGGCGCATTGGCGGTCTGGACCTGACCGTCTCCTGTATCCACGGCGCTGCCCAGAGAGACGGATACCGGAACAAGGTGCAGTTCCCGGTGAGCGGCAGCGGGGACGGGAAGGTCAGGGTTGGCTTTTACCGCCAGCGGAGCCATGATGTCATCGATGTGGAGCGCTGCCTCCTCCAGCCAGAGCTATCCAACCGGGCGGGTAGGTGTATTCGGGCCTGGATGGGGAAATATACGGTTCCCGCCTACGACGAGGGGACCCATACCGGGTTGGTGCGGCACGTATTTTGCCGCACCAACCGGGCAGGGGAGCTGCTGCTCTGCCTCGTGGTCAACGGCACAGAGCTGCCCCACGCCGTCGAGCTCCTCCAAACTCTGCGGGAGGCATTTCCCTCCCTGGCGGGGGTGGTGCTCAACAGCAACACCCGACGCACCAACGTGATTTTGGGGTCGGAGTATCGGGTGCTATGGGGCAGGGACTATCTGGACGACACCCTCTGCGGGCTGACCTTCCGGCTGTCTGTGCCCTCCTTCTTTCAGGTGAACCGGTCACAGGCGGAGGTGCTCTATGGCCGGGCGCTGGAGTTTGCCGGGCTCACCGGGCGGGAGACGGTGCTGGACCTCTACTGTGGCACAGGGACCATCAGCCTGGTCATGGCTACCCGGGCGGGCCGGGTGTTGGGGGCGGAGATTGTCCCCCAGGCCATCGATGACGCAAAGGAAAACGCCCGGAGGAACAGACTGGATAACGCAGAGTTTTTCTGCGCCGACGCCGGGGAGGCGGCCAGCCTCCTGGCCGGGCGGGGGCTTCACCCGGACGTCATCTCCGTAGACCCGCCGAGAAAGGGGCTCTCCGCTCAGGTCATCGACGCCATCTGCCGTATGGCCCCCCTGCGGGCGGTCTACGTCTCCTGCGACCCTGCGACATTGGCTCGGGACTTGAAGCTGCTGGAGGCGGGTGGATACCGGGCGATAAGGGCCGAGGCTGTGGATATGTTTCCGGGGACGGGGCATGTGGAGACTGTATGTTTATTGTCCAAGCTTCGCACAGACCACCACATCGAGGTGGAAC
>JAJQEM010000025.1 GCA_021201635.1 Clostridiales bacterium
AATCGCTATGGATTTTTTAGGTGTTCAACTTCATTTTACAATCGACCGTCGTTTTCTAAACGGTGGTTTTACGCCAATTTTCGCCATTTTTTGACAAATATTCAGAAAAACCCCTCCGAAGCCGACCTGTGCGGCCCGGAGGGGTGTCCATCAGGTATTCACGTCTGTCTGGTGGAAGGTTTTCAGGTTTCCGGTGGCGCCGTTGCGCAGGTCCAGGGTCTCCCCCAGGGCCTGGGCGGGGATGTCCTCATTCACCAGCAGCACCAGCAGGTGGTACAGCAGCCCGGCGCACTGGGAGACCGTCTCCTCCCTGTTCCCGTCCTTGGCGGCCAGGAGCAGCAGAGCGCAGGACTCCCCCACCTTTTTCAGAATCTTATCCGTCCCCTGCTGGAGAAGATAGGCGGTGTAGGAGCTGCCCTCCCCTGCTCCCTCCAGGACAGGCAGATTTTTTCGGGCGGACACGGCGTCCAGCAGGGCGTCCACCGGCTGGCCCTCCGTGCCGCAGCGACGGTTCAGCGTGGCGAGCACGTCGGCAAAGGGGATGTCCAGAGAGCAGAGCAGGACGGTGACGTGGTAGAGCACGTCGCCCAGCTCCCCCAGCAGCTCGTCCCTGTCGTCTCCCTTGGCGGCGATGACCGCCTCGAAGGTCTCCTCGCCGCACTTTTTCAGGATCTTGTTCAACCCCTGGCTGTACAGGTAGCTGGTATAGGACTTCTCCCCGCCGGGGTTTTGCTTCCGGTCCAGTACCACCCGGTACTGGTTCCACAGGGCGCTGTCGATGCTCATTCCTCCGCCTCCCAGATGTCGTTGAAGAAGCAGCTCCGCCGCCCGGTGTGGCAGGTGGGCCCGTCCGGGTCGCAGAGGTACAGCAGGGTGTCCGTGTCGCAGTCGGTGACGATTTTTCTCACGTGGAGGAAATGCCCGGACGTCTCCCCCTTGTTCCACAGGGTCTTCCGGCTCCGGGACCAGAACCAGGCGGTTTTCGTCTCCAGCGTCCGCTCCACCGCTTCCCGGTTGGTGAAGCCCAGCATGAGGATGTCCTTGCTGGCCCTGTCCTGGATGATGACCGGGATGAGGTCGGATTTCTGAAACAACAGGTCTAAGTCAAACATGGCAGTCTCCTCACCGGCGCACCGGGATGTCTTGTGTTCTGAGATACTCCTTCACTTGTGGAACGGTCAGCTCCCCGAAGTGGAACAGGGAGGCGGCCAGCGCTGCGTCGCAGTCGGTCTCCCGAAAGACCTCTGCAAAGTGTGCCAGGCTGCCGCAGCCCCCGGAGGCGATGACCGGGATGCGGACTGCCTGGGTCACGGCCCGGGTCAGCTCCAGGTCGAAGCCCGCCTTGGTGCCGTCGGCGTCCATGGAGGTCAGGAGAATCTCTCCGGCCCCCAGCCGCTCCCCCTCTCTGGCCCACTCGACAGCGTCCAGGCCGGTGGGGATACGCCCTCCGGCCACCACCACCTCAAAGCCGCCCTCGGGCCGACGCCGGGCGTCGATGGCCAGCACCACGCACTGACTGCCGAACCGCTCCGCCGCCTGGGAGATGAGGGCGGGATTTTTCACGGCGGCGGAGTTGACGGAGATTTTGTCCGCCCCCGCCCGGAGGAGGAGCTGGAAGTCCTCCAGCGTCCGGATGCCGCCCCCTACGGTCAGGGGGACGAACACCTGGGCCGCCGTCCGCTCCACCACGTCGGCCACCGTCTTTCGGGCCTCGTGGGTGGCGGTGATGTCCAGAAAGACGATCTCGTCCGCCCCCTGGTCGGAGTAATAGGTCGCCAGCTCCACCGGGTCCCCAGCGTCCCGGATGTTGACAAAGTTGACCCCCTTGACCACCCGTCCGTCCCGGACGTCCAGACAGGGGATAATGCGTTTGGCTAGCATGGACTGCCCACCTCCCGTACCGCCCGGGCCAGATTCACCGTCCCGGCGTAATAGGCCTTGCCGATAATGGCCCCGTAAAGGCCCATCTCGTTCAGGCGCACCAAATCCTCGTTGCAGGACACGCCCCCGGAGGCGATGATGTCGCACTTCACCGCCTGCTGGAGGGCCGCCAGTCGGCCATAGGAGGGACCGGTGAGCGCCCCATCGGTGGCGATGTCGGTGAAAATGATGATCTCCACCCCCAGCGCCTCCATGGAGCGGGCAAAGTCCAGATAGTCCAGACCGGAGTCCTCCACCCATCCGGCGGTGCGCACCCTGCCGTCCCGGGTGTCGATGCCCACGGCGATGCGGCTCCCGTAGCGTTCCACTGCCGCCCGGACCAGCTCCGGGTCGCTGACGGCGGCGGAGCCGATGACCATCCGCTCCACCCCCAGAGCGTCCACCGCCTCCAGGTCGGCCATGGAGCGGATGCCGCCCCCCAGCTCCACCCGGAGACCGCTCTCCCGGGCGACCCGGGAGACGATGACGGAGTTCACCCGCTGTCCGCTTTTCGCCCCGTCCAGGTCCACCATGTGGATGAACCTGGCCCCGGCCTCATAAAAGGCGGCGGCGGTCCGGAGGGGGTCCTCCGCTACCTGATGCACCGTGTCGAAGCTCCCCTGGTAGAGACGGACCACCTTCTGGTCCTTTAAGTCAATGGCAGGCAGCAGTATCATCGGTTCAGACCTCCAAAATTCCGCAGCATGGCAAGACCGATCTCCCCGGACTTCTCCGGATGGAACTGGGTGCCATAGACATTGCCGCTCTGGACGGCAGCCACCACCTCGGTCCCGTAATCGGTGGTGGCGATGATTTGGGACGGCTCCTCCGCCCTGCCGCAGAAGGTGTGTACAAAATAGACATAGGCCCCCTGAGGGATGCCCCGGAACAGGGGGGAATCGTTGTAAAAGCGCAGACTGTTCCAGCCGATGTGGGGCAGCTTGAGCTCCGTCTGAATCCGCTGCACCGGTCCACGAACAAAGCCCAATCCCTCACAGGGGCGGACCTCCTCCCCCCGCTGAAAGAGGAGCTGCATCCCCAGGCAGATGCCCAGGATGGGCTTGCGCTCCGCCTCCCGACGGAGGATTTTGTCCAGGCCGGGGCCGGAGAGCTTTTCCCAGGCGTCCGGAAAGGCCCCTACCCCGGGGAGGATGATAGCGTCCGCCATCTCCAGCCCGGCGGCGTCCCCGGTGATTTTCGTCTCCAGGCCCAGGTAGCCCATGGCGTTTTTCACGCTCATGAGATTGCCCACCCCGTAATCTACAATGGCAGTGTATCCCATCTCACAGCACGCCCTTCGTGGAGGTGACGCCGTCTCCCTGCACCTGGACGGCGTCCCGGATAGCCATGCCCAGGCTCTTGAACAGACCCTCGGTGATGTGGTGAGCGTTGGCCCCGTAGAGGCACTTCTGGTGGAGGGTCAGTCCGGCGTTCACCGCCAGGGCACGCATAAACTCCACCGTCAGGCAGCTGTCATATTCCCCAATGCGCTCCTGGGGCATGGGGGCGTCGAATACCAGATAGGGCCGGTTGGAGAAGTCCAGGGCGGTGAAGGTCAGCGCCTCGTCCATGGGAACATAGCAGGAGCCAAACCGGCGGATGCCCGCCCGGTCACCCAGGGCCTGCTTCAGCGCCTGCCCTAAAACGATGCCCGTGTCCTCCACGGTGTGGTGGCCGTCCACCTCCAGGTCTCCGTGGGCCTGTACGGAGAGGCCAATTTTGGCGTAAAAGCCAAAGGCGGTGAGCATATGGTCAAAAAAGCCGATGCCCGTGGAGACGTTCACCGGGCCGCCGTCCAGGTCAAGGGCGACGGCAATTTGCGTCTCTTTGGTTTTGCGTTCAATGGCTGCGGTTCTGGACATGGAAATCACCTCACTGTTCAAATCGGACCTGGATGGAGTTGGCGTGGGCGGTCAAATGCTCGGCCTGGGCCAGGGTGATGATCTCGTCCTTCAATCCGGCCAGGGACGGCTGGTCGAAGCGAATAACCGACATACTCTTCAAAAAGGCCTCCACGCTCAGAGGGGAGAAGAACCGGGCGGTGCCGCTGGTGGGCAGCACATGGTCCGGCCCCGCCAGATAGTCCCCCAACGGTTCCGGGGACCAGGCCCCCAGAAACACTGCTCCGGCGTTTTTGATCTCCGGGAGCAGGGCCTCCGGGTCCTCTGTGACGATCTCCAGATGCTCCGGTGCCACCAGGTTGGCCAGCTCTGCGCACCGATGGAGGTCAGGGCAGACGATGGCAGCGCCGAACCGGGCCACCGACTCCTCCATGATCTCGCTCCGGGAGAGGTAGCCCGTCTGCCGGGCCATCTCTCCGTCCACCGCCTGGGCCAGCTCCAGGGAGTCGGTCAGCAGCCAGGCGGAGGCCAGTCGGTCGTGCTCCGCCTGGCTGAGCAGGTCGGCGGCCACGAATTTGGGGTCGGCGGTGTGGTCAGCGATGACCAGCACCTCGGACGGCCCGGCCACCATGTCGATGTCCAGCGTGCCGTAGGCCAGACGCTTGGCGGCGGCCACGTAGGCGTTCCCAGGCCCCACCAGCTTGTCCACCTGAGGAATCCAATCCGCCCCGTAGGTCAGGGCGGCCACCGCCTGGGCCCCGCCCAGGGCGATGACCCGGTGGACGCCGGCGATCTTCGCCGCTGCCAGAACGGCGTCGTTCAGGTTCTCCGTGGGGGGCGTCACCATGACGATCTCTTCCACCCCGGCCACCTGAGCGGGGACGGCGTTCATCAGCACGCTGCTGGGGTAGGCGGCGGTGCCGCCGGGGACGTAGATGCCTACCCGGGTCAGGCCCCGGACAATGCGCCCCACCTGTCCCCCGTCCGGGGAGGTCCACCGGTTGGAACGGGTCAGCAGCTTTTCGTTGTAGTCCCGGATATTCCGGGCGGCGTGCTCCAGGGCGGAGATCAGGGCCGGGTCGCAGGCGGCATAGGCCTCCTCCAGCCGGGAGGCGGGAATTTCATACGGCTCCGCCCGGTCAAAGCGGAGGGAGTACTCCCGCACCGCCTCATAGCCCCGGACCCGGACATCCTCCAGAATGTCCGCCACCCGCCGGGTAATCTCGCCGTTGGCCTGGGCGGCACGGGCTTTCAGAGCGGCGATCTGCCGCTGCTCTGCCTGGCCGTCGGCGATGACGATCTGAATCATAGCGTCTCCTTCCCCATCGCCTGCTCACAGCGGCGAATGAAATCCTCGATGGCATTTTTGTGGAGCTTCATGCTGGCCGTATTGACGATGAGACGGGCGGACACCTGGGCCACTGTCTCGATGGGGACCAGGCCGTTGGCCCGGAGGGTCGCCCCGGTCTCCACAATGTCCACAATGCCGTCCGCCAGCCCCAGGATGGGGGCCAGCTCCACCGAGCCCTCGATTTTGATGATGTCCACATTCATGCCCTTGCTCTGGAAAAAGCTGCGGGTCACGTTGGGATACTTGGAGGCGATGGTCCTGGCCTTGTAGCTGGCGTAGAAGTCCGTCCCCTCCGGCACCGCCAGAGCAAACCGGCAGGCCCCAAAGCCCAGGTCCAGCACCTCGTAAAAGGAGCCGCCCTTTTCCAGGATGGTGTCCTTGCCCACGATGCCCAGGTCGCAGACCCCGTGCTCCACATAGGTGATGACGTCCGGGGCCTTGGCCAGGACACAGTCCAGGGGATAGTTGGGCAGGGCGTGGATGAGCCGACGCCCTGGCTCCCGGACGGGGGCGCAGTCCAGTCCGGCCCGTTCAAACAGGGCCACGCTCTTATTCTGCAATCTGCCCTTGGTCAGGGCGATGCGAAGCCGCTCACTCATAGGACCGACACCTCCTCCATGCCGTCCTCTGAGAGGACGATGACGGTGGGGATGCCCTTCTCCCGGGCCATCTGCACCGTGCTCTCCAGCCGCCCACAGGGAGACAGCTCGCAGGCGCCAGCCGGGCGGCTGTCCACCAGGGCCAGGGCCTTCCCGATGAGATGGTTGGGGTAGTGGATGACCGCCTCCACCTGGGGCAGCTCCGCCCGGGGGAGGCAGCGGGCCACCTGGTCCACGTCCACGGCAAATCCGGTGGCCTGGGCCGGACGGCCAAAGCTGGCGCACAGCTGGTCGTACCGCCCGCCGCTGAGGACGGCGTTCCCCGCCCCCTCCACATAGCCCCGGAAGATGGGGCCGGTGTAGTAGCCGATGTGGTTCACCAGCCCCAGGTCAAAGCGGATGTAATCCCCATAGCCGGACTGAGAGAGCTGGGTGTAGATGTCCCGGAGGTGTCCGATGGCGGGCATCTCCCCTGCCAGGGCCTCCGCCTCGTCCAGGACCTCCGGCCCGCCGAAGAGATAGACCAGCCGCTGAATGGCCCGGACCCCCGCCCGGTCACCGTAGGGGGTGAGAAAGTCGTTCAGGGCGGCGAAGTTCTTACTTTCGATCAGGGAGCGCATGGTCTCCCGGGCCTCGTCGTCCATATCCAGCCGCCGGGCAAAGGCGGGGTAGATGTCCGCATGGCCCAGCTCAATGTGGAACCGCTCCAGGCCGCAGGCCCGGAGGGCGTCCACCGCCGTGGCGATGACCTCCAGGTCCGCCTTTTTCCCCTTGGCCCCGATGAGCTCGATGCCGCACTGGGGAATCTCTCCGTTTTGTCCCTGGTGGCCGAAACTGGAACGATAGACGGTCTGATTATAATAGAACCGCTGGGGCAGCACCATGTCCTTTAACCGGGTGGCGGCCACCCGGGCGATGGGGGTGGTGCAGTCCGGGCGCAGGACGCAGATCTTGCCGGAACGGTCAATGATTTTGACGATCTCCTCCTGGGGCATAGCGGCCCCGGTCATGGCAAAGAGGTCGTAAAACTCCTCCTCCGGAGTGATGATCTCGCTGTAGCCCCGCTGAGAGAACAGACGGGTCAGGGCCGCCTGGACGGAGCGCCGCTCCCGGCACTCGCCAAACAGCCGGTCCCGGGTACCCTCGGGGGTGTTGGGGATGTAACGCATAGCTGAAACCTCGGCTCTCAGATTGCGCCGGGAAACTGCTGTCCCGGACGCTTTAGCACGCTAATACACTACCATGAAAGAACCTGCCTGTCAACCGCCGAAATAGACAAAGGGAGCTTGTTTTCCCCTATGGCGGCCTGTCGAAGCTGCTGCCGGTGCTGTCGGTCAGAAGAAGGTCACCTGGCTGGTGTCCGGCAGCCCGTCCAGAGCGCCCATATGGCGCAGGGTGTCGATGTGGGCCTTGGACAGCTTGGGGCAGGAGTCGTTGAGCTCCTCCACCGAAATGAACCGCCGTCCCTGCCTGGCGTCTACGATGGACTGGGCCGCCGCCTCCCCCAGACCGGGAATGGCGGTAAAGGGTGGGATGAGGGCCTTGTTCTCCCGGTCCAGAATGAAGCGGGTGGCTCCGGACTCGTAGAGGTCCATTTTGGCGAAGTGGAAGCCCCGGATGTAAAACTCGTAGCAGACCTCCAGGGTGGTCAGCATCTTGTCCTCCACGTCGGAGGTCTTTTCCTTGTTTTTGATCTCGTTGAGCTTGTCCAGACAGGTATCCAGCCCCAGACACATACAGGTGGCGTCCAACGCCTTGGCCCGGATGGAGAAATAGGCCGCATAGAAGGCCAGGGGGTCGTGTACCTTGAACCAGGCGATGCGGAAGGCCATCATGACGTAGGCCACGGCATGGGCCTTGGGGAACAGGTACTTGATCTTCCGGCAGGATTCGATGTACCACTCCGGGATGTCATGGGCCCGCATCTCCTCCTCGATGCCCTCCGGCCAGCTCTTGCCCTTGTGGATGACACCCTTTCGGACGGCCTCCATAAACTTGAACGCCTTCAGCGGCTCAATGCCCTTCTGAATGAGGTAGAGCATAATGTCGTCCCGGCAGCCCACCGCCTCGGAGACGGAGGCGGTGCCGGACAGAATCAAATCCTTGGCGTTGCCCAGCCAAACGTCGGTCCCGTGGGAGAAGCCGGAGAGCCGGAGCAGGGTGTTGAAGTCCTTGGGCTGGGTGTCGATGAGCATCTGGCGGGTGAAGCCGGTGCCAAACTCCGGGATGGCCACCGCCCCGGTGGGTCCCAGGATGGGGTCGTCCTCATAGCCCAGCACCTTGGAGGAGCAGAAGATGGACATGGTGTCCTTGTCGTCCAGGGGGATGTCGATGGGGTTCACCCCGGAGACGTCCTGGAGCATCCGAATCATGGTGGGATCGTCGTGTCCCAGCATATCCAGCTTGAGCAGGTTCTCCTCCATGGAGTGGTATTCAAAGTGGGTGGTGATGATGTCCGAGTTGGGGTCGTCCGCCGGGTGCTGGACCGGGCAGAAGTCGTAAATCTCCTTGTCCGCCGGGATGACCACCATGCCGCCGGGGTGCTGCCCGGTGGTGCGCTTGACGCCCACGCAGCCGGAGGCCAGCCGGGCCAGCTCCGCTTTGCTCACCTTCCGGCCCCGTTCCTCCATATATTTCAGCACGTAGCCGTAGGCGGTCTTTTCCGCCACGGTGCCCACGGTGCCCGCCTTAAAGACGTGGCCCTCGCCGAACAGCTCGAAGGTGTACCGATGGGCGGAGGCCTGGTATTCGCCGGAGAAGTTCAGGTCGATGTCCGGCACCTTGGTGCCGCCGTAGCCCAGGAAGGTCTCAAAGGGGATGTTGAAGCCGTCCTTTTTCATCCTTGTGCCGCACACCGGGCAGTCCCGGTCGGGCAGGTCCGCCCCGCAGCCGTATTTCACGGTGTCCACGTCGAAGTCGGAGTGCCTGCACTTGGGGCAGCGGTAGTGGGGCGGCAGGCCGTTGACCTCGGTGATGCCCGATAGGAACGCCACCAGAGAGGAGCCCACCGACCCCCGGGAGCCCACCAGATAGCCGTGGGCCAGGGAGTCCGCCACCAGCTTCTGGGCGGACATATAGATAACGTCGTACTTTCGCCGGATGATGCCGGGCAGCTCCAGGTCGATACGGTCCTGGACGATCTGGGGCAGCTCCTCCCCGTAGAGCTCGTGGGCCCGGTTGTAGACCAGGTATTCCAGCTCCTGGGCGGAGTTCTCCAGCTTGGGGGCGAACAGGCCCCGGGGCAGGGGCGGGATGTTGTCGCACCACTTGGCGATGCGGTTGGGGTCCTCGATGACCACCTTGTGGCAGTCCTCCTCCCCCAGGTAGGCGAATTCCTCCAGCATCTCGTCGGTGGTCTTGAAGTAGATGGGCAGGCTCTTGTCTGCGTCGTCAAAGCCCTGGGCGGCCTGGAGCACATGGCGGTACGCCTCATCCTCCGGGTCAAGGAAGTGGACGTCTCCGGTGGCGCAGCAGGGCTTGTTCAGGTCCTTGGCCAGACGGAGGACGGTGCGGTTGAACTCCCGCAGCTCCTCCTCGTCTTTGGCCTTCCCGGAGCCGATGAGAAATCGGTTGTTGCAGATGGGCTGTATCTCCAGAAAGTCGTACCAGGAGGCGATCCGCTTCAGCTCGTCATAGTTCTTGCGGTCCACAATGGCCTGGAACAGCTCGCCCGCCTCGCAGGCGGAGCCGATGATGAGGCCCTCCCGGTTGGCGTTGATGAGGCTCTTGGGCATGATGGGGTAGCGCTTAAAGTGCTCCAGATGGGACAGGGAGATCAGCTTGTACAGGTTGCGCAGGCCGCTCTGGTTTTTCGCCAGGACGATGAGGTGCTGGGCTCTCTGGCGGCGTCTGCTCTTTTTCCGCAGCGTCTGCATGGCGGGGTTGATCTGGTCGATGCGGGTGACCCCCAGATCGGAGAGCATCTGCTTGAAGGGCACCAGCATATAGCCCACCATGGCCCCGTCGTCCGAGGCCCGGTGGTGGTGGAACTCCGGCAGGTTCAGCCGGTTGGCCACGATGTCCAGCTTGTACTTGCCCAGGTCGGGGAGCAGATTCTGGGACAGGATGAGGGTGTCGATGGAGGTGTTGGGGAAGGGCCGCCCCATCCGCTGGCAGCCGACGGCCAGAAAGCCCATGTCGAAGTCGGCGTTGTGGGCCGCCAGGGGACGGTCCCCCACCCAGTCCAGAAAGTCGTTGAGGGCCTGGCTCTGGCTGGGGGCGTCCTTCACCATGTCGTCGGTGATGCTGGTCAGCTCTACCACCTCCCGGGGGATGGGCCGTCCGGGGTTGACGAAGGTGTTGTACCGCTCCTCTACCTGTCCGTTGCGCAGCACCACGGCGCCGATCTCGGTGATCCGGTCCCGCTCCTGGCTCAGTCCGGTGGTCTCGATGTCGAAGCAGACGATTTCGTCGTCCAAGCTGGCGGTGCTGTCCCCGTGGACCACCACCCGGTCGTCCACGTCGTTGATGTAGTAGGCCTCCACGCCGTAGAGGATCTTGATCTTGTCCCCCGCCGTGTGCCAGGCGTCGGGAAAGGCCTGGGCCACGCCGTGGTCGGTGACGGCGATGGCGGGGTGTCCCCAGGAGATGGCCCGCTTTACGGCGTCCTTGATCTCGGTCAGGCCGTCCATGGTGGAGAACCGGGTGTGCAGGTGCAGCTCCACCCGCTTCTCTTTGGCGGTGTCCGTCCGGCCTTTGGGGGCCTTGGCGGGGGCGATGGCGTAGGGGCTCAGCTCCATCTCTCCGGAATAGCTGTTGATGCCCAGCTTGCCCTCCACGATGACGTACATCCCCACCTTGATCTGCTCCAGGATGGGCTTTGCCTGGCGGTTTTCCAGGAACCGGGCCACCACCAGGGAGTTGCTGTAGTCGGTGATGTAGAAGTTGATGACCCAGGCCTTTCGCTTGGGCAGCTCCCGATGCTCCACAAAGAACACCTTCCCGTAGACGGCCACCATCCCCATATCCAGCGACACATTGGACATGGGCATGGGCTTGCGGTGGATGCCCTTGCCGAAGATCATATTGCCCACGGGGACCTGATTTTGCTCCCTCCGCTGCTTTCCGGCAGGGCGGGATACAGGCTGACGGGCCGCCGCCTCCCGAAGGGCCGCCTCCCGGAGGGCGGCGGTCTGACGGAACACGTCCTCGTCGGACTGGGGCGGCTCCTCCTCGGGCTGGAAGGGTGCTTCCCGCTCCGGGGGGGCCTCCTCCGGCAGCGGGGGACGCTCGTCCTCGGCGGTCTCTGCGGAGGGCAGGGGCTGGTATTCCTCCTCAGGGGCAGGCGCCCGCTGCTCTGTGTGCAGCGTGACGCCGTTCATCCCATAGCAGCCGGAGAGCACCGTCCCCATGGCCCGCAGACTGGCGGGGTCCGGGTCGGCGGAGGCAAAGGACACCTCCAGCTCAGCGGTGCGCTCCTTTTGGTGGAGCCGGAACTCCAGGACGGTGCAATCCTGAGCCAGCTCCCCCAGATAGCCGGTGGGCTGCCAGTGTTCAAATAGCCGCAGCAGCGGGATGGGTTGCTTGAGTGCCATAGTGTCTCCTGTTCTCGGTAGGTCCTTCGGCGTCAACGACGCATCGTTCATTTCATCCTGCTATTATATCATGTTCTGTGCCGATGGGACAGGGGCAATTTCGACAGAACAGGACCCCGGTGCAGCATTGTTCTGCATCGGGGTCCTGCGCCTGTTGAGCTTGCTGTGATGCCTTAAAGCCAGGTCTCCTCGGTCTCGTCCTTTTTCTGCCGGGTCATCAGATTGCGGAACACGTCCTGAATCTCCCGGCCCTCGTACATGACCTCATAGGCGGCCTCGGTGATGGGCATTTCCACCCCGGCCTTCCGGGCCAGCTCGTGGGCGGAGGCGGCGGCATAGTAGCCCTCCACCACGGCGCCGCCCATCTCGTCCATGGCTTGCTGGATGGTCTTGCCCTGTCCCAGCAGCAGCCCCGCCCGATAGTTCCGGGAGTTCATGGAGGTGCAGGTGACGATCAAATCGCCTACGCCGGTGAGCCCGGCAAAGGTGGACTGTCTGGCCCCCAGGGCCACTCCCAGCCGGGCGATCTCGGTCAGGCCCCGGGTCATGAGCATGGCCTTGGTGTTGACCCCGAAGCCCATGCCGTCGATGGCCCCGGCACAGATGGCAATGACGTTTTTCAGCGCTGCGCCGATCTCCGCCCCCACCACGTCGCAGGAGGCATAGACCCGGAACCGCTGGCTCATGAACAGCTCCTGGACCGTGTGGGCGGCGTCACGGCTTTCGCTGGCGGCGACGATGGCGCTGGGGATTCTACGGCCCACCTCCTCGGCGTGGGTGGGTCCGCAGAGGACCACGATGGGGCACTTGTCCCCCACCTCCTGGCCGATGATCTGGCTCAGGCGGAGGGAGGTATCCTTCTCAATGCCCTTGCCCACGCTGACCAGGATGGTGCCCGGCTTTACCAGCGGGGCCAGCTGCCGTGCGGTGGAGCGGACGGCAAAGGAGGGGGTGGCCAGCAGCACCACGTCGCTGTCTGCGGCGCAGGAGATGTCTGTGGTGAGCTTCATCTCCTCCGGGATGGGGACCCCCTTCAGCATGGGGTTCTCCCGGCTCTCCCGGAGCTGGTCGGATTCCTTCTGGAAGTAGGACCAGAGGGTGACGTCGTTACCGTTTTCCAGCAGGACCAGGGCCAGTGCGGTGCCCCAGGCGCCGCTGCCCAAAACTGTGACCTTCATTGTTTGTCCTCCTTCTCACCGTCTTTGTGAAATTCCAGCTTACTCTCCTCGCCCCGGATGATCCGCTGGACGTTGCCCAGATGCCGCCAGCAGACGAGAAGCCCGATGCCCGCCGCCAGCACCAGCAGCAGCCAGTCCTGATACACGAACCAGGTGGAGATGGGGAACATGATGGCAGCTCCCACAGAGCCAAGAGACACCATCCGGGAGATCACCACCAGAACAAGGAACACACCCCACACCGCCAGAGCGATGCGCCAGTCGATCATAATGGCCACCACTCCGCCGGAGAGGATGCCCTTGCCACCTTTAAAGCCGAACATACAGGGGAACATATGGCCCAGCAGGCAGAAGATCCCGGCGATATACTTGCCCAGGACCTCCCAGCCGCAGAGGGCGCCCAGCACCCCTCCGCCGATGAGGCAGGAGAGCACCGCCTTGAGCACGTCCAGCAGGATGACCCAGACCACGTTTTTCACGCCGTAGACCCGGTAGAAGTTGGTCAGCCCGGCGTTTCCGCTGCCGTGCTCCCGGACGTCGTCCTTCAGGACATATTTGGAAATGATAATGGCGCTGTTGCAGCAGCCCAGCAGATAGGATACCGCCGCCACACCCAGGATGGCGAGTACTGTCGTCGCCGTCAGTCCAGTCATCTTATGACTCCTCCTTGTCTCCCTTTTGTCGGATGGTCAGCCGGATGGGCGTCCCCTCCAGACCAAAGGTGGCGCGGATCTGGTTCTCCAGATAGCGTTGATAGGAAAAGTGAAACAGTCTGGCGTCGTTGCAAAAGACGACGAAATGGGGAGGCTGGATACCCACCTGGGTCATATAGTAGAGCTTCAGCCGCCGACCCTTATCGGTGGGGGGCTGGACCCGGTTGGTGGCGTCTGCCAGGACGCTGTTCAGCGTGCCGGTGCGGATGCGGAGCATGGACATCTCCCGGACGGCGTTGATGCGCTCAAACAGCTTGTTCACCCGCTGTCCGGTCAGGGCGGAGAGGAACACCACCGGGGCGTAGGGCATAAAGGCGAAGCCCGCCTTGACTTGGCTGCGCATCCGGTCCATGGTCTTGTCGTCCTTCTCCACGGCGTCCCACTTGTTGACCACGATGATGGAGGCCTTCCCCGCCTCGTGGGCAAGGCCCGCCACCTTGGTGTCCTGCTCCGTGACCCCCTCCTGGGCGTCGATGAGGATGAGGCACACGTCCGTCCGGTCAATGGCCATGGTGGCCCGGAGGACGGAGAACTGCTCCACCCGGTCGTTCACCTTCGCCTTTTTTCGCATTCCGGCGGTGTCGATGAAGCAGTAACGGCCATATTCATTTTCAAAGTAGGAGTCTACGGCGTCCCGGGTGGTCCCGGCCATGTCGCTGACAATGACCCGCTCCTCCCCCAAAATCCGGTTGACCAGGGAGGACTTGCCCACGTTGGGCTTGCCGATCACCGCCACCCGGATCAGGTCGTCCTCCTCCTCGGTCTCGTCCGAGTCCGGGAAGTGGGCGGCGCAGGCGTCCAGCAGCTCGTCCACCCCCAGGCCGTGAATGGCGGAGATGGGAATGGGGTCGCCCAGGCCCAGGTTGTAGAACTCGTACACGTCCGGGTCGGTGTGGCCCGGCTTGTCCGACTTGTTCACCGCTAGCACGATGGGCTTTCCGGAGCGCTGGAGCATACTGGCCACGTCCATATCCGCAGCGGTGACGCCGGTGAGCAGGTCGCAGACCAGGACGATGACGTCGGCGTGGGCGATGGTGATCTCCGCCTGGGCACGCACGAATTTCAGTATCTCGCTGTCGGTGTTTGGCTCGATGCCGCCGGTGTCGATGATGGTAAAGCTCCGCCCCAGCCACTCGCTCTCGGCATAGAGCCGGTCCCGGGTGACGCCGGGGGTGTCCTCTACGATAGACAGCCGCTTTCCCGCCAGCCGGTTAAACAGCATGGACTTGCCCACATTGGGCCTGCCGACGATAGCGACGATGGGTTTCATTGGGGTTCACATCCTCTCTGGGTCGAAATGACACCATGAGTAAATTCATTATATCCGCCAAAAGGCCAAAAGTAAAGAGCCTGTCTGTGGCAGGCTCTCCCTTTTCTCAACCATTGGCCTTTTTTACTTGGCCTCGGCTTCGTCCTTGGCATAGCTGCGGCCATTGTACTTGCCACAGGCGGGGCAGACACGGTGCGGCAGGCGGTATGCACCACACTCGCACTTAATCAGGCCAGGAACCTCCAGCTTCCAGTTGGCACGGCGCTTGTCACGTCTTGCCTTGGAGACTTTACTCTTAGGGACTGCCATCTATGACACCTCCTCATTACCTTTCGGAAATTGACGCATTTGAAATTCCCGCTCACTCCAGCAGGGCAGCCAGAGCTGCGAGGCGGGGGTCTGGTTCGGGCTTGCATCTGCACACGTCCACGTTCAGGTTGACGCCGCAGCCGGGACACAGTCCCTTGCAATCCTCCCGACACAGATTCTTGGTGTCCATCTCCAGAATGAACTCGGTGGTCATGACCTCTCCGACATCTAAGATGGAGCCGTCCAGAAGGATGATGTCGTCATCCTTCTCGTCCTCAAGCTCGGTGGCCAGCATCCGCTCTACCTCTACGGTCTTGACCCGTTCAAAGGGGGTCCCGCAGCTGTCACAGCGCAGATGCAGGTTGCTGCTGGCGGTGGCCTCCAACAGGAGCATCCCCGCCCGGTTGACCACTCTGCCCTGCACCCGGACCGGCTCGCAGATGGGCTTTTCCCCATAGAAATCCAGGTCGGACAGGTCCAGTGAGAAGTCAAAGTTTTTTACACCACCCGGTACATGGATGATGTCACCCAGCTCAAGACGCATAGCACACCTCGCATAACGACACAAGTGACATTATAACCGAGAGGTTCCCTCCTGTCAAGCACTTTTTCCTGTCATCGTACCGGCGAACTTTCAGGCGATTTTGGGCCGGGAGGGGCCGTTTCTCCCGACGCGCCCGGCCCCTCTCCCGTAAACAGCACCAGCTCTCCCCTACAGCTGTTTTCCGACGCCCAGCGCCACAGCTCCACGATCATCTCCTCCTCGGCCCGCTGGAGCAGGATGATCTTCTTTTCCTCTACGGTATTTTTGCCCATCGACTCATCCCGGTTCAGCTCCAGGGCAGCTTTGGCCCGGCGTCTGCTCAGGACGACCTGCTTTCGCAGAAAGGCCCGCAGCTCCGACTGACGGATGTATCTCTCCTCCATCGTCTTCTCCCCTCTTCTGCGCTCACGCCAGCACCGCCAGCGCCTCCCGGATGTTGCGCACCGGGATGAGCTGCATCCCCGGGATGTCGATGTCTTTGACCCCTCTGGCGGGGACCAGGCACTTGTGGAAGCCCAGGCGGTGAATTTCCGACAGCCGTTGGCCCAGAACGCTGACGCTGCGGATCTCCCCCGTCAGGCCCACCTCTCCCACGGCGGCCAGGTCGTCCGGCACCGGGCGGTCCCGGAAGCTGGAGGCCAGGGCCAACACCGCCGCCAGATCCGCCGCAGGCTCGTTCAGGTTCAGGCCCGCCACCACGTTGATATAGGCGTCGCAGCCGCCGATGCGGAGGCCGCCCCGCTTTTCCAGCACGGCCAGGAGCAGCATGGAGCGGTTGTAGTCGATGCCGTTGCTGGTGCGCCGGGGGACGGCGAAGCTGCTGGGGGTCACCAAGGCCTGGACCTCCGCCAGAACGGGTCGCATCCCCTCCATGACGCAGGTGACGCAGCTCCCCGGCGTTCCGGCGGGGCGGCCGGAGAGAAGCATCTCCGAGGGGTTGGGCACCTCCCGGAGGCCGGAGTCCAGCATTTCAAACACGCCGATCTCGTCCGTGGCCCCAAACCGGTTTTTGGTGGCCCGGAGGATACGGTAGACCAGGTTTTGCTCCCCCTCAAAGGACAGCACGCAGTCCACGATGTGCTCCAGCACCTTGGGCCCGGCGATGGAGCCCTCCTTGTTGATGTGGCCGATGACAAAGACGGTGATGCCGTTGCCCTTGGCCAGCTCCATCAGGCTCATGGCGCAGGCCTTCACCTGGGCCACGCTGCCGGGGAGTGACTCCGACCCGTCCTGATACATGGTCTGGATGGAGTCCACCACCAGGATGTCCGGCTTGACCTCGTCCACGCTGCTGAGAATTTGGTTCAGGTTGGTCTCCGCCAGCAGATACATCCCCTCCCCCACGACGCCCAGCCGTTGGGCCCGGAGCTTGATCTGTCGGGCAGATTCCTCCCCGGAGACGTACAGCACCCGGTAGGAGGCGGAGAGGGTGTCGCAGATCTGGAGCATCAGGGTGGACTTTCCGATGCCGGGGCTGCCGCCCACCAGGACGAAGGAGCCTCTGACGGCCCCGCCGCCTAGCACCCGGTCCAGCTCCCCCATGCCGGTGCAGAAGCGGATTTCCTCCCCCATCTCCACCTGGGAGAGGGGCATGGCCCGGCCCACCGGCCGACCGGAGGAGGCAGAGGGCACCGGGTTCTTGCTCCGGCTCTCCGTGGGCTGCTCCACGATGGTGTTCCAGCTGCCGCAGCCGGGGCATCTCCCCTGCCACTTGGGGAACTCGTTTCCGCAGTTCGTGCAGTAAAAAATCAGCTTGCTTTTCATTCTTATCTCCGTATTGTCTGTGTCAAATCATTGCCCGCTCCCGTACCAGTAGCCCAGGCAGGCCCCCATGAGCACCGCCGCCAGCCGGGTCTGATAGCCGTCGTCCTGGAGCAGATGGTCCTCCTCCGGGTTGGAGAGGAAGCCGCACTCCGCCAGAATGGCCGGACAGGTGATGTGGCTCATCAGATAGAGGTCGGAGGGCATCTCCTTGGCCTGCCGCCGGTTGTCGCTGTCCAGGCACTCCCGGAGGAGGGTCTGGGTCTGTTCCGCCCAGCCCTGGCTCTCCCCGTCCGGCTGGTAAAAGACCTGTGCGCCGGAATACTTGGAGTCGGTGTACTGGTTCTGGTGGATGCTCAGCAGCAGAGCGTCCGGCGTGGCGTTGACGACTGCCACCCGGTTTTCCATGTCGCTGCGCTTCTGCTCCCGCACCGTCTCCGCCTCCGGGTCCGCCAGAGACGCCTCCGTGTCCCGGAGCAGGACGGTCCGTTGGCCGAACAGCCCGGCGATCTGGTCGCATTTCAGGGCGATGGCCAGATTGAGCTCGCTCTCCGCCACCCCGGAGACGGAGACGGCCCCGCCGTCCGCCCCGCCGTGGCCCGGGTCGATGACCAGGGTGTATCCCGCCCGCAGCTGGGGCGAAAAGGTCTCTGTCGCCTCCATCTGCCCGCACCACAGGGTAAAGGAGACCATGGCCGCCGCCAGGGTCAGACTGAGCGCCGCCCGGCGCAGGGTCGCTTTTTTCATCTCCATCCCTCCCGTTAGCAATATATGGGAGGTGAGGATGGTTTACGCCTGTTCGGTATCCGGCGACGGTGTAGCTCTTCCCTTTCTTCAGGACCTGCTGTCGCCGTTTTTGTCGCCGTCCAGATACTTCTTCACCCGGTAGCCTCCGCCGATCACACAAATCACGGCCAGCAGCAGATAGCCCCACTGGTCGCTCGCCAGCCCATAGATCAGGGCCACTGCCGCCGCCACAAACCAGATGATCGCCGCGATCAGATCTGCCTTCATTTTGTACCTCTCCTCTCTTGTCGCTGTCGTTCAGGCCCCCAGCAGCCGCTGGTCGTAATAGAACAGGCCCTCGTTGATGACGAAGATGTCATATTCCTGCTTTTCAATAAAATAC
>JAJQEM010000101.1 GCA_021201635.1 Clostridiales bacterium
CTATCTGCCCCCCCGAGTAGGTGCTGCCCCTGGGGGAATGACGCAAACAGCCCCGGAACAGCTTCTTTTGCCGCTGTTCCGGGGCTGTTTTTGTCAAAATCTGTCTGTCACTCCACCAGCATCAGGCATCCGTCCTCATCGTATTTCAGAGTCTGGATGTCGTACTTCTGGCTGCGGATGATCTCATTGAGCTTGATTTCCTCCGCCACAGTGCCCACAAAGGTGTAGCTGACGCCATGCTTCTTCGCCCGGCCGGTGCGTCCGATGCGGTGGATATAGTATTCGTTCTCGTCGGGTACGTCGTAGTTGAACACCACATCCACATCGTCGATGTCCAGGCCCCGGGCGGCCACGTCGGTAGCCACCAGCACCCGGAGCTTGCCGCTGCGGAAGCTGGACAGGGTCTGCTCCCGCTCCTTCTGGGGGATGTCCCCGTGGATGGGTTTGGCTGAGATGTGGTGCTGCTGGAGCAACGCCGCCAGGCGGTCTGTCATATTCTTCGTGTTGCAGAAGGCGATGGCCCGCTCGTAGCTGCCCCCCTTGAGCAGTCCCAGGAGGGTGTTCAGCTTCTGGTCCCGGCTCTCCAGAAGGATGCGGTACTGCTGGATGTCCGGCTTGTCCTCGTTCACCGGGCGGACGGTGATCTCCACCGGATCACGCTGGTACACCCAGGAGATGTCCATGACCTCCCGGCTGATGGTGGCGGAGAACAGGCCCAGGTTCTTCCGGCTGGGGATGGAGTCCAGTATCTTGGTCACGTCGTCGATAAAGCCCATGTCCAGCATCCGATCCGCCTCGTCCAGGATGACGGTGGTCACCTTATCCAGCCGGAGGGTACGGCGCTTCTGGTGGTCCATCAGCCGTCCCGGGGTGGCTACCACGATCTGTGGAGCGTTTTTCAGCTGCTTGATCTGCTTGTCGATGGGCTGCCCACCGTAGAGACAGACCACCCGCACCCCCTCCTGGAAGGCGCACAGGTCCTTTAACTCGTCCCGGATTTGGATCGCCAGCTCCCGGGTGGGGGCCAGGATCAGCGCCTGGACGCTCTCAGAGGTGCGGTCAATATGCTCTAAAATCGGGATGCCGAAGGCAAAGGTCTTGCCCGTTCCCGTGGGGGCCTTTGCCACCACGTCCTTCCACTCCATCAGCGGCGGGATGGCCCCGCCCTGAATGGGGGCCGCCTGGACAAACCCCTTTTTGTCTAGCGCCTGCATGATTGCCGGGGACAGCCCCAGCTGGTCATAGCGCACGTCCTCGCTGCACTCAACGCCATTGATTTCCATGGATCTGATTCCTTTCTGATTCCATGCGCCAAACGTGCGGCTTTTTCGCCGTCCAGTGCCGGGCGCACGCTTCTGCTCGATTCGTATTCCGGTTCAACATTGTTTATTGTAGCATAGCCATTCCCCCTTGACAAGCAAAAGTCCGCTGGTTTTCGACCATTTCAGCCCATGCTTTCGCCCTCTCTTGCATTTTAGGACAAGTCATGGTATAGTACCGTTAAACAGATACGGGCCGATAGGTCCGCCGATGCAGGAAGGTATTCTCTATGAGCGAGCAGACCCCAGAACAGACCCCGGTGTCCATCACCGCTGAAAACATCCATCTGAGCTACCGGAGTATTATCCCCTTCTCCATGCGGAGCAGCAAAAACCCGGCTCCCATCTCCAAGCCCACCGCCGACTCCAATGACGATGCCTCGGGCATTTCCGCCAACGTTCTCTCCTCCTTCACCCGAAAGGGCCGTGTAGAGCATTTCGAGGCCCTCCATGGCGTCTCCTTTGAAATTCATCAGGGAGGCATTGTGGGCCTGGTGGGAAAAAACGGCAGCGGTAAGTCCACCCTGCTCCGGGTGCTGGCCGGCATTTTTGAGCCGGACGAGGGGACCGTAGATCTCCATGGCTCCACCGTCTCCCTGCTGGCTCTGGGAGTGGGCTTTCTCAAGCAGCTCTCCGGTCGGGACAATATCTATCTCTCCGCCATGCTTCTGGGCTTTTCCAGAGAGCAGATCGATGCGCAGATCGACGAGATCATCGAGTTCTCCGAGCTGGGAGATTTCATCGAAAAGCCGGTCAGGACCTACTCCAGCGGCATGGTCTCCAAGCTGTCCTTCTCCATCACTGCAATCCTGAAAACGGACATTATCCTGGTGGACGAGGTGCTCTCGGTGGGCGACGCCAAGTTCCGGAAGAAGAGCATGAATAAGATGCTGGAGCTGATTTCGGAAAAGAGCCGGACGGTGGTCATCGTCTCCCATGACGCCAAGACGATTCAGAAGCTGTGCACCTCGGTGATCTGGCTCCATGACGGGGACATCCGCATGATCGGCCCCACCAAAACGGTCATGCCCGCCTACCGCAAGTTCATGGACGACGAGGAGTGAGCTTTTGCTCCCCTGTTGTTCCAGCCGCTCCTCCAGCCCTGGCGGGGGAGCGTTTTTCTTCCTGTCACTTATCACGGACGAAGGGAGGGATCTCATGGATCTGTCCACCGTACAATCTGCCCTGTCCTCTCTCTGGGACAGTATCCAGGCCTGGTTTTTTGACCTGTCCCAAGACGCCGCCCTGCTGGAGACGATCTCCGACGTACTGGATGTAGTATTGCAGTTTCTGCTGCCTCTGATGGCCCTGCTGGTGGTGGTGCGTTGTGCCCGCAGTCTGCTCCAGGGCAAGCTGGAGCAGGAGCATTGGGGACGGCTCACCGACCCCGCCGGGAACAGCTACCCCCTCCAGCACTGGGAAATTCTCATTGGCCGTGCCCGTTCGTGCGACGTGGTGCTCTCCGACCCCGCTGTCTCCCGGAATCACGCCGCCCTGACCAGGGACGCCCACGGGCAGTGGAGCCTGTTCCCGCTGAAAAGCAAAAACGGGGTCTATCTCAACGGTGCTCCCCTGGAGAACGCCGCCCCCATCCAGGCGGGAGACGTCATCGGCCTGGGTGCTACCCAGCTGGCCTTCTACCCCATCTCCGCCGCCGAGGAGGCAGAGCAGGCCCAGCGCCGCACCCGGCCCGGAAAGGTCTTCTCCCCCGGCGTCACCTTGATCCTGCTCACCATCTTTCAGGCGGGCCTGTGCTTCCAGCTGGAGGCCACGGTGGAGGAGGAATATCTCCAGCCGGTGCTCCTCTCCTTCGGGGTGCTGTGTCTGCTCATGTGGGCGGTCTATATCATCTGCCGTGTTCTCCGGCGCACCGGCTTTGAGATCGAGACCCTGGCCTTTTTCCTGACCACCCTCTGTCTCACCGTCACCGCCGACTCCGCTCCCTCCAGTCTCTACAAGCAGCTGGCCGCCGTGGTCATCGGCATTGTCCTCTTTTTCGCCCTCTCCATCGTCCTCCGGGATGTGGAGCTAGCCAAAAAGCTGCGCTGGCCCGCCGCCATTTTTGCAGTGATTCTGCTGGCCTTCAACCTGTTGCTGGGAGAGACGCTGTTCGGCGCCACAAACTGGATCTCCATCGGCCCCATCTCCTTCCAGCCCTCCGAACTGGTGAAGGTGGTCTTTATTCTAGTGGGAGCCACCACCCTGGACCGGATGTTTACCCGGCGGAACCTAATCTTTACCCTGTTCTTCTCCGCCTACTGTGTGGGCTGCCTGGCCCTGATGAGTGACTTTGGCACCGCCCTGATCTTCTTTGTGGCCTTCCTGGCCATTGCCTTTCTCCGCACCGGCGACCTGCCCTCGGTGGCTTTTATCACTGCCGCCGCCGTCTTTGCCTGCGTCCTCATTCTGAGCTATAAGCCCTATATCGCCAACCGCTTTGCTGCCTACCGCCACGTCTGGGAAGATCCCTCCGGCACGGGGTATCAGCAGACCCGGACCCTCTCCGCCCTGGCCAGCGGCGGCCTGTTCGGCCAGGGGCTGGGAGAGGGCTGGCTGAAAAACATCGGGGCGGCCAACACCGATCTGGTCTTTGGTGTCCTGGCGGAGGAGCTGGGGCTCATTATCGCTCTGCTGGCGGTGGTGGTCATCATCCTGCTGGCCCTGTTTGCGGTCAAGTCCGCTGCCGCCGGGCGCTCCTCCTTCTACGTCATCGCCGCCTGCGCCACCGCCACCATCTTTGTCGTCCAGACCATGCTCAACGTCTTTGGCTCCACTGACCTGCTGCCCCTGACTGGCGTGACCTTTCCCTTTGTGTCGGTGGGCGGCTCCAGTATGATGTCCTGCTGGTGCCTACTGGCCTATATCAAGGCCTCGGACGCCCGGCAGAACGCAGGCATCGCCGTCCGGCTGCCCAAGCGGCTGAAAAAAGGTCAGGCCTCCGAGCCGGAGCCTGCGCCCCATTTCCGCCCTACTCCACGCCCCGCTGCCGCCGGGGCGGCAGACT
Organism: Clostridiales bacterium; assembly: GCA_021201635.1. Classification (GTDB taxonomy): domain Bacteria; phylum Bacillota; class Clostridia; order Oscillospirales; family Oscillospiraceae; genus Onthomonas. Next base: position 4,324 of record JAJQEM010000101.1, read on the forward strand.
TTGACGCAGATGTCACCCAAACGTTGCACATCCCGGAGCAGGAGCTGTGGGACACAGAGAGCTTTTCTGCCCGTCTCTCCATCCATCGGGAGGAATCGGAAGACTGGACGCTGCCCTCAGCCGGAGAGGAGGATGCCCCATGAAAAAGCTCCAGGGCCGCACCTGGTTCGTGCTTCTCTTTATTCTCCTGCTCATCGCAGGCTCGGTCATTCTCACCGGGATGTACTTTGTGGAGGGCCGGGACTGGGCCGCCTTCTCCGCCAACTCCCACCTGTACACCAACGGGCGCATCGCCACGGGCACCATTACCGACCGGAACGGCGTGCTACTCTACGACGGGGAGTCCGGAGACTACGCCGATGAGTCCTCCGTCCGCATCGCCACCCTCCACGCCGTGGGCGACCAGTACGGCAACATCGCCACCGGAGCCAAGGTGCTCTTTGACGAGTATATGGCCTCCTACAATCCCATCACCGGAGTGACCAGCGGCGGCAATCAGGTCTCCCTGACCATCGACGCAGAGCTGAACGTCACCGCCTGGAAGGCCCTGGACGGACGAAACGGCACGGTGGCGGTCTACAACTACGAGACGGGAGAGATCGTCTGTATGGTCTCCTCCCCCACCTTCGACCCCTACGACTCAGAGGAGGTGCTGGCGGCGGTGAACGAGGGAGACGAGCGGTATGACAGCGTCTACCTGAACCGGTTTCTCTCCTCCTCCTTCACCCCCGGCTCCATCTTCAAAATTGTCACCACCGCCGCCGCAATCGAGCAGATCGACGACCTGGACGACTTCACCTTCACCTGCACCGGCTCTCTGGAGGTAGGGGGAGACACCGTCACCTGTCCTTCCGTTCACGGGACTCAGACCCTGGCTGAGGCCCTGGCCAACTCGTGCAACTGCGCCTACGCCACCCTGGCTCTGGAGCTGGGGGGCGACACCCTACAGACCTACGCCAGCCAGGCGGGGCTGCTGAGCAGCGTGACGGTAGACGGCTTGTCCTCCGCCAAGGGGAGTTACACTGCCCCCACCTCGTCCTCTGATCTGGCCTGGTCTGGGGTGGGTCAGTACACCGATCTGGTGAACCCCTGCTCCATGATGGTGCTCATGGGCTGCATCGCCGGGGACGGGGAGGCGGCCGTCCCCACCCTGCTGAAATCAGTCACCGGCAGCTTCGGGCTCCCCGCCGCCATCCTCACCACCTCCACCACCTCTATCGGCTGGGACGCAGAGACCTGCGAGGAGCTGAAAACCCTCATGCGCAACAACGTCACCAGCCATTATGGACAGGACCAGTTCGGCGACCTGGCGGTCTGCGCCAAGTCCGGCACCGCAGAGGTCAGCTCCTCCGATGATCCCCACGCCTGGTTCGTGGGCTTTATCGACGACGAGGATTACCCCTACGCCTTCGTCGTTCTGGTGGAAAACGGCGGCTGGGGTAGCTCTACGGCGGGTAGCATTGCCGCTACTGTCCTGACCCAGTTGTGCGGGTGATTGTCCTTCATGAACGCCAAAACTCCCCTGGCCCGGGGCTTTGCCCGGGTCAGGGGAGTCGTTTTTATCCGGTTTATTTCAGCAGTCCGCAAATCAGGTCGGTATAGGCCGCCGGGTCCTCGATGGGCAGTCCGGCGATGAGCAACGCCTGGTTGTACAGCACCTCGGCGTAAATCTTTGCCTTCTCCGGGTCGCTCTCCACGGCGACCTTCAGGGCGGCGTAGGCGTCGGAGTCGGCGTTGAGCTCCAGCACCCGCTCGGCCTTCATGCCCTCCATGTCGGCACCCTGCTTTTTCAGGTACTTCTCCATCTCCAGGGTCACAGGGCCGTCGGTGGTCATGCAAACGGCGTGGCTCTTCAAAATTTTGGAGATGCGGGCCTCCTTGATGCGGTCGCCCAGGGTCTCCTTCAGGAAGTCCAGAACGGGCTTGCCGTTCTCCGCCTTCTCCTCGGCGGCCTTCTTCTCCTCGTCCGTCTCCGGGAGGGCATCCTCGTCATCGATGCTCTTGAGCTTTTTGCCGTCGAACTCGCCCACAGTCTGCATGACGAACTCGTCCACCTCGTCGGTCAGGTACAAAATCTCATAGCCCTTGTCCAGGATCCGCTCCGCCTGGGGCAGCTTGGCCAGCTGTCCGGCGTCCTCGCCGGTGGCGTAGTAGATATACTCCTGGCTCTCCGGCATCCGGTCCCGGTACTCCTGGAAGGTGGCGCCCTTTTCCGCCTGGGAGGAGGTGAACATCAGCAGCTCCATGACCTTGTCCTTGCTCATGCCGTAGTCCGCCACAGCGCCGTACTTCACATTCAGGCCGAAGCTCTTCCAGAACTGCTCGTATTTCTCCCGGTCCTCCTTCTGGAGTTTGAGCAGCTCCGCCTTGATCTTTTTCTCCAGATTCTTGGCGATGACCTTGAGCTGACGAGTGTGCTGGAGCATTTCCCGGGAAATGTTCAGGCTCACGTCCGGGGTGTCCACCACGCCCTTGACGAAGCGGAAGTGCTCCGGCAGCAGGTCGGCGCAGTTCTCCATAATGAGCACCCCGGAGGAGTAGAGCTGGAGGCCCTTCTTGTAATCACGGGTGTAGAAGTCATAGGGGGTCTTGCTGGGGATGAACAGCAGCGCCTCATAGCTCACATTGCCCTCTGCGCTCACCCGGATGGTGGTCAGGGGCTTCTCCCAGTCGTTGAACTTGTCAGTATAGAAGGCGTTCAGCTCGTCCTCCGTCACGTCCTCCTTCTTCTTCTGCCACAGGGGGACCATGGAGTTCAGGGTCTCCAGCTCCTGGTAGTCCTCCCACTCCGGCTTGTAGTCGTCCCCGGCGTCCTCCGGCTTGGGCTTCTGGCGGGATTTCGTCTTGAGCATGGTGATGGGATAGTGGATATAGTCAGAGTACTTCTTCACCAGATTGGAGATGGTGTACTCGTTCAGATAGTCGCTGTACTTCTCGTCCTCCGTGTCCTCCTTCAGGGTCATGATGACGTCGGTGCCCACGCCGTCCTTCTCCGCCGGAGTGATGGTGTAGCCGTCGGTGCCGTCAGACTCCCACAGCCAGGCACCCTCTGAGCCGTAGGGCCGGGTGAGCACCTTCACGTCGCTGGAGACCATAAAGGCGGAGTAGAAACCTACGCCGAACTGACCGATGATGTCCACATCGCTGGCCTCCACGCCCTCCTTGGCGGCCATATCCTGCTTGAACTGGAGGGAACCGCTTTTGGCGATGACGCCCAGGTTGTTCTCCAGCTCCTCCTCGGTCATGCCGATGCCGTTGTCCGAGACAGTGAGGGTCCGGTTGTCCTTGTCCACTGTGATGTGGATCTTGAAGTCGGAGCGATCCAAGCCCACCTGATCGTCGGTGAGGGCCCGGTAGGCCAGCTTGTCCACGGCGTCGCTGGCGTTGGACAGGATCTCACGGAGAAAGATCTCCTTGTGAGTGTAGATCGAGTTGATCATCAGATCCAGCATCCGCTGAGATTCCGCTTTGAATTGACGTTTTTCCATGACAGATTCCTCCATATAGGGGGAGCGATCCGCTCCCAAAACAAAATTGTAAACGAATTTTTAGCACTCGCTTTTCCTGAGTGCCAATATATCATACCCCTATTTCCCTCAAAATGCAATAGCATTCATAAAAAGTTTGCAATTGAAAATACCGGGTGCGAATCTGCTTCTCATCTGTCTCTCTGCAAATTTTCTCTCTGACCACCTGACAAACGGGAAAAGGTCTGTTATAATACCTGTACAGACAACTGTCCATAGAACCGAGGTGTCACCATGAACGCAGCAGAACGCCGTCAGGGGGTGCTGAGCCTGCTCCAGACCACCCAAACGCCCCAGAGCGCCGCCGCCCTGGCCCGGCGTTTTTCCGTCAGCCGTCAGATCATTGTGGGGGACGTTGCCCTGCTCCGGGCGGCGGGCCATGCCATCGACGCCACGCCCAGGGGTTATCTCCTCCGCCGTCCGGCAGAGGGCCTGAAGCATACTGTGGTCTGCTGCCACGACAAGGAGGGCATGGAGCAGGAGCTGCTCCTCTGCGTGGACAACGGCTGCACCGTGCTGGATGTCAGCGTGGAGCATCCCCTTTACGGCCATCTCACCGGCCAGCTCCAGCTATCCTCCCGGTACGACGTACAGCAGTTTATGGAGCAGTCCCGCCGGGAGCAGGCCGCTCCTCTGAGCTGCCTCACCGACGGCATCCATCTCCACACCCTCCTCTGTCCCGACGAGGACGCCTACCGCCGGGTGGTCACCGCCTTAAGAGAGGCGGGTTTCCTGGTGGACGAGGAGCAGTAACCGACGCAAAAGCGCAAAAGAAGGCCAGGCGACCCGGATGGGCCGCCTGGCCTTCTTGTATGTTGGGTTTTCCGTCCCGGTTTACCGTTCCTCCCGGAAGTAGGGCAGGCCCAGGGCCGCCGGAGGCTGGTTCTCCCGCTTTTTCCGCAGGGAGGTCACCACCAGAACAGCGATGGTCACCACATAGGGCAGCATCTTGAACAGCTCCATGGAGCTGCGGGTCAGGTTGGGGATGTACATATACATCCAGTACAGCAGGCCGAACAGGTAGGACCCCCAGATGGCGTTCAAGGGCTTCCAGGTGGCGAAGATGACCAGGGCCACCGCCAGCCAGCCCAGGGCCTCGATGGTGCCGTCGGTGCTCCAGGTGCCCTTGGTGTAGTCCATGATGAAGTAAAGGCTCCCCAGGCCGCAAATGCCCGACCCCAGGCAGGTGGCCAGGTACTTGTTCCGGGTGACGTTGATACCGGCGGCGTCCGCCGTGCCCGGGTTCTCCCCCACCGCCCGGAGGTTCAGGCCCTTCCGGGTGCGCTTCAAAAACCAGTGCATCGCAATGGCGATGGCGATGGCCAGATAGACCAGAAAGCCGTAGCCAAAAAGCAGGGTGCCGATGGGGAACCCGGCCACGGTGAGTCCGGACAGAGCCGGGATGGTGGTCCGGTAGGCAAGGCTGGTGGTGGAGACAGAGATCTGGCCCACGCCGCCCGCCAGGGTGCTCAGGTTGCCGCCGTAGAAGTTGGCCACGCCTCCGCCGAAGATGGTCAGGGTCAGACCGGTGACATTCTGGTTGGCCCGGAGGGTGGTGGTCAGGAAGCAGTAGATCAGGCCGCCCAGCGCCGCCGCCACGAAGGCTGCCAGGAAGGATAGTACCAGGCTCACTGCCCCGCTGGGCTCTGCCACGCCGTTTTCATAGAAGAAGGAGGCGGCCAGACCGGCGATGGCCCCCAGGTACATCACCCCGGGGACGCCAAGATTCAGGTTGCCGGACTTCTCGGTCAGAATCTCTCCCAGCGCCCCGTACAGGATGACGGTGCCAAAGACCACGGCGGACTGGAGTAGCTGGACTAATTGCGCCTGTGTCATTTCCCCTCACGCTCCTTTCCCCGGAATACCAGCCGGTAGTTGATGAAAAACTCGCTGCCCAGGATGAAGAACAGGATAATGCCTGTGATGACCTCCGAGGCGTAGTCGTTCAGGTTGAACTGAGAGGCGATCTGGGTGGCTCCCTTCTCCAGAAAGACCAGGAGGAAGGAGATGAGCACCATGACGAAGGAGTTGAACTGGGCCAGCCAGGCCACGATAATGGCGGTAAAGCCCCGGCCCCCCGCCGTGGTGGTGGAAATGGTGTGGCTGGAACCAGCCACGGCGATAAAGCCCGCAAAGGCGCAGATGGCGCCGGAGATGGCCATGGTCCGGATGGTGACCTTTTTCACGCTGATACCGGCATACCGGGCGGTGTTCTCCGAGTCGCCCACCACCGTGATCTCATACCCCTGCTTGGAGTATTTCAGATAGAGATACATCCCCACCGTCAAAATCAGCACCAGAATGACGTTCAGGCTGTAGCTCTGGCCGAAGATCGCCGGGAACCACCCCGCCTGGGTGGTCTGATTGATGATGCCCACCGTATTGGAGCCGATGGGATTCTCCCACAGGGAGACGCAGTAGCTGGTGAGCTGGATGGCCACATAGTTCATCATCAGGGTGAACAGAGTCTCGTTGGTGTTCCAATAGGCCTTGAACACGGCGGGGACGACGCCCCAGGCGGCCCCCGCCGCCAGGCTGACCACCGCCATAATCACCAGCAGCGCCGGGGTGGGGATAGAGTCCCCCACCGCCCGCATGATTCCGGCGGTCATGATGCCGCCGATAAGGATCTGTCCCTCGGCGCCCACGTTCCAGAACTTCATCTTAAAGGCTGGGGCCAGGCCGATGCCGATACAGAGCAGCATCATGGCGTCCCGGACGGTGACCCAGCTCCGGCGGCTGGTGCCGAAGGCGCCCTCCCACATGGCCTCGTAGATGTCGATGGGGTTCAGTCCGGTGATGGCGTAGATAAAGACGCCGCTGACCACCAGGGACAGGAGGACGGCCAGGATACGGATACCGTAGGCCTTGGGGCGGGCGATGCCGTCCCGCTTGACGATGCGCACCCACGGCTCGTGGGCGTGTTTCTCTCTGCTCATCCCTCTGCCCCCTCCTTCCGGAATTTGGTCATCAGCAGGCCGACTTCCTTTTTCGTGGTGGTGCGGGCATCCACAATGCCGCTGATCTGTCCGCCGCAGAGCACCAGGATGCGGTCACACAGCTCCAGCAGCACGTCCAGGTCCTCGCCCACGTAAATCACCGCCACGCCCTTCTCCTTTTGCTCTGTGAGCAGACGATAGATGGTGTAGGAGGTGTTGATGTCCAGTCCCCGGACAGCGTAGGCGGTCATGAGCACCGACGGCTCCTGGGCGATTTCCCGGCCCACCAGCACCTTCTGCACGTTGCCGCCGGAGAGACGGCGCACCGGAAAGCTGGTGCTGGGGGTGACTACCTCCAGCTCCTGCTTCACGCTCTGGGCCAGCCGCTCGGGAGATTTCTGGTCGGTGAAAAAGCCCCTGCCGCTGCGGTAGCTCCGCAGAAGCATATTGCCGCTCATGCCCAGGGAGCCCACCAGGCCCATGCCCAGCCGATCCTCCGGGACAAAGGCCAGGGACACCCCCGCCTGGCTGATTTGGCGTGGCGTTTTCCCCGCCAGCTCCATGGGCAACTCCTCGCCGTTCACCGGGCGGTAGAGGATGGAGGCCCCCTTGGTGATGTCCTGAAGGCCCGCAATGGCCTCCAGCAGTTCCTTCTGTCCGGAGCCTGCGATACCGGCGATGCCCAGTATCTCCCCGCCCATGGCGGTGAAGGTCAGGCTGTCCAGCCGCTTGACCCCCATGCTGTCGTAAACCGTCAGGTCTTTGACCTCCAGCCGGGGGGTGGGGTTCACCGGCTCCGGGCGGTCAATGTTCAGGGAGGTGGCGTGGCCCACCATCATGTCGGTGAGCTTCTGGGGGTCGGTCTCCCCGGTGGCCACGTCGCCGATGTACTCCCCCTTGCGCAGCACCGCCACCCGGTCGGAGATCTCCATGACCTCATGGAGCTTGTGGGTGATGATGACCAGGGCCTTGCCGTCGGCTCGCATATTCCGCATGACCTCGAACAGACGGTCCGTCTCCTGGGGGGTGAGCACTGCCGTCGGCTCATCCAAAATCAGGATGTCCGCCCCACGGTAGAGCACCTTGACGATCTCCACCGTCTGCTTTTCCGAGACGGACATATCGTATACCTTTTTGTCCGGGTCGATCTCAAAGCCGTAGCGGTCACTGATCTCCCTTATCCGGGCGGCGGCGGCCTTCAGATCCAGCTTGCCGGACTCCTCCAGCCCCAGGACGATGTTCTCGGTGGCAGTGAAGATGTCCACCAGCTTGAAGTGCTGGTGCACCATGCCGATGCCGTACTGGAAGGCGTCCCGAGGGGATGCGATGGTCACCGGATTGCCGTCCACCAAAATCTCTCCCTGGTCGGGGAAGTAAATGCCCGCCAGCATATTCATCAGGGTGGTCTTGCCGCTGCCGTTCTCTCCCAGCAGAGACAGCACCTCGCCCCGGCGGATGTCCATGCTGATGTCGTGATTGGCCACCACCTTGCCAAAGGTCTTGGTGATGTGCCGCAGCGCAATGGCTGTGTTCTGTTCCATGGCGTTTCCTCTCTGTCAGGTCAGTGTGGGGAAAGAAATGAAAAGGCCAGAGGGAGCCGCCCCGGAGGGCAGCCCCTCTGGTCGGGGTCACTCAATTAGCCGTTGTTCAGCTCGGTGATGCCGTCGATCCGGGCCTCAAAGCCGGGAGCGGAGCGAAGGACGGACTCCTGGAACACACCGTCAACCACGCCTTCCGTCTCGCCCACATAGTCCAGATCCATGTCGATGAGGATGGAGGTGGGGTTCACGCCGTCGATGGTGAAGGTGGACACGTCGAACACCTGGAGGGAGCCATCGGTCAGTGCGGCCTCCACCTCGGCGACCTCCTCCTCAGTGCCGTCGGCGTAGGCAGGGCCGAGGGCGGAGATCTGGACAGCGCCGTCTGCATAACCGGCAGCGAAGTCGGTGGGAATGCCAGCGCCGGAGAGATAGGACTCCAGGGTCTCACAGTAGATGACCGACCAGTTGTTCTGAGCGGAGGTCAGGGCGGTGTCGGGGGCGGAGGTGAGCATATCGATGTTGTAGCCCACGCAGTAGACGGTGGAGCCGCTCTCATAGGCGGCCTGGACAGCGGAGGGCGCACCGGTGGAGTCGGCGTGCTGGCCGATGATGACGCAGCCGTTAGCCATCAGGGTGTTGGCGGCCTCATACTCGCCGGTCCAGTCATACCAGGAGTTGGTGTACTGCACCTGCATGGAGACGTCGGGATAGACGCTCTTGATGCCCAGGTAGAAAGCGGTGTAGCCGGAGACCACCTCGGCATAGGGGTAAGCGCCCACATAGCCCACCAGGACGTTGCCGTCAGCGTCGTAGTTGTCCTCGGTCAGCTCCCCGTTCTCCACCAGCTCGGCGATCTTCATACCGGCCACCACGCCGGAGACGTAGCGGGACTGATAGACATAGGTGAACAGGTTCTTGTAGTTGTCCAGGCCCACCTGGTTGGCCATGTCGCCGGTGTCAGCGATGAAGATGATGTTGCTGTACTCCTGAGCGGCCTGGAGCATGTAGGACTGGTGTCCGTAGGAGTCGGAGATGATGATGTCGCAGCCGGCCTCGGCCAGGTCAACGGCGGTATCATAGCACTCCTCATCCTCGCCGATGTTGTAGACGAAGGTAACCTGAGTATCCACGTCGATGCCCAGCTCCTGGCAGGCCTCGGTCAGGCCGTTGATGTGGGCGGCGTCGTAGCCGGACTGCTCATCCTCGACGCAGATCAGGCCGATCTTCAACTCGGACACATCATAAGATGCGGTCTCATCGGTGGAGGTCTCGTCGGCCTCGGCCTCGTCACCGGTCTCATCGGCAGCGTCGGCGTCGCCGGTCTCGTCAGTGCTGGCCTCATCGGAGGTGGTGGTGTCATCAGTGGCGGTGTCGCCGGTGGTGTCGGTATCGCCGCTTCCGCCGCAGGCGGTCAGGGACAGTACCATTGCCAGGCTCAGGATCAGCGCAAACAGTTTTTTCATGATGCTTTCCTCCTTGCATTGGATCATGTATTCCGGTTTCTTCCTTCACGGTTTGTTACAGAACGGTATCCATTCTGTAAAGACCTGGTTCTATTTTATCGCATTCCCGGTTCCGGCACAATTACAAAAAGGGGATAAATGAATCGGGTTTTTCCCGGTTGTTTTGGTTATTTTGGATAAACTTTCATCATGCAGGGCCGTTTTTCGAATGATTATTAGAAATAACTTGCCTCTTATGCGATGGTGACGGGCACTCCGTCCACCTCCACGCCGTCGTCCGCCCGGATGAGGATATAGGGAATGCCGCCGATGACCTTCGTCTCCACCAGCTCGCTTTTCAGGGGGTCCACCCGGATGGTCACGTCCGGAGTTTTGATCTCCAGCTGCCGGGTGTCCACCAGATTCCGGGGGCTCAGCTCCGCCCCGGGCCCGAAGACCTCGTCATACCGGGCGGCGAAGCGCTCCACCCGCTCCTCCTCCACGCCGCTGGAGCGGAGGACCGCCGTCACCACCCCCTGAGAGACGGTGAGAGGCTCCACCTCCTTATTCAGCTTGTGCTCGGCGATCATGTCCCGGAGCTGGTCGTTCACCGTCTCTACCACCTGATAACTGCAATCCTCCTCCAGAGCCTCTCCCATGACGCTCTGGAAGGTCTCCATCTGCACCGCCGCCGCCATGGGCGGGGCCTGACGAAAGATAGCGTCTACGAAGGCAGAGCGGGTGTCGGCGATGTCCTTTGTGTAGAGAAGTGCGTCGTACAGGTTGGTGCTCCGGTCATCAAAGGCGGGGAAAAGGAACCCGGTGGCCGGGGCGGAAACCACCCAGTCCACCGCCAGGTGGTGGAACAGGTTCTCGTGGGCGGAGTAGGTCAGGGCGGGCTTGGTCTGCTTCACCGGGCAGACGCAGCACAGGATGTAGCGGTAGACCTCCTCTGAGGCGTCCTCCTGCCGTTCTCCGTCCCTGGAGCGGTAGGGCACGTCGTAGGTGTCGCTGGCCAGGAGGATCATATAATTTCCCTCCAGCTCCAGGGAGCCGATGGCCTTCCGGAAAAAGGTCTGCACCGCCTCCTCGTCCTTCAGCTGAGAATCCCGGAGCTTCATCAGCAGCCCGTGCTCCTCCCCCTCTGCCACCTGCCGGGTGTCGAAGCGGATGTCCAGCAGCTGCTTGCCCAGCGTCCCGGACAGGGTCTTGCGGAGAATGCCCAGCAGCCACTCCCCCTCGTCCTGGCTGAGCATGGAGATGGGCTGGTCAAATTTCGAGATAATTTCCCGTTTGTCGTTGACATAACACCCACGCACATGGGTGATGTTGCTCCGATCCGCCTTGAAACGGCGGCGCAGCTCGGCGACTTCCTTTTCGTTCATGGTACCTCCTTGCACATACGGACGGCACAGAGCCCGGGCAAAAGCCGGGACTGTGCCGCATGAGTCATTGATTCTGAGGGCAGGACTGCGCTTCTTCGCAGAGGCAGCGTCCTGCGATGTTCTGGATTTTGATTATATCGTTTTCTCTCAAGCTGTCAAGAGAACGGGGCCGGTCCATCACTCCTCGTCCACCATCACCATGTTGGGCCAGACCCACTCGATCATCTCATCCGGGTACTGGTTGTCCAGGAAATCCTCCACGGCGTTGCCGCTCTCCAGCCCGACGCTCCGGGCCACATAGCGGCCCATGGCCAGACCGGTGACGCCGATGTCCAGGGCCATCAGCACCGCCAGTATCCAGGTCAGCACCGTCCCCAGCACCGGGGGGATCTTCTCAATGCCCCGGTTAAACACCGGGTCTACCGCCTTGACCCACACCAGAGCCATCACGCCCCAGAAGAACATGAACAGCAGATTGGTGCGTCCCTGGATGTTGAAGGGCATATCGCTATAGTCCCAGAACACAGTGCCAAAGACGATCTCGGTGAACACGCTGCACAGGTATTCATAGGCGCCGCCCAAGAGGAAGCCCCCGAAAAAGACGAAGCGGTCGCTCCGCTCTCTCAGCGGAGACAGAACGATGGTGAACAGCACCCCGCCCAGTCCCCAAACCACGCTGAACGTCCCGTAGAGCAGACTGGAGCGGCTCATCAGGATACCGGCGGTAGCCCACACATACACTGTCTCGATCCAGTCCCCCGGCAGGGCACAGATGAGGAACACCCAGAACAGCTTATGGATGCACAGCCCCCGGGCAAACACCCGGCCTTCCGCCGGTCTGCCGAAGCCGTCTCCCCGGTTTGGCTCATCCGCCAGCTCTGGGAATGCCTTCCACAGCCGCCGCCGGATGGCGGAGACCAGACGGCTTCCCCAGGTCGTCCGCATATCCCGGAGAGAGGCGGAGACCCCGGCCAGTCGGCGGCTCTCCCGGTAGCGGATGACCCGCATGGCCGCAAAGGTGGCCAGCAGATCCACCCCCAGGAGGCTCAGCAGGACGATGTCGATCACCTTCAGCACAGTGAGCGGGATAAGCTGGACGGCGATGTACAGATAGGGATGGAGAAACAGTACCACGATCAGGGCCAGTGTGGTGGCAATCAGCGTCCGGGCCAGGCCTCTCCACCCGTTGAAGGTGTTGTACTCCCCGCTGGCGTAGTCCCACAGCTTGCGGCCCAGGACACGCTCAGACAGAAAACCGCAGATCGGGCCGGCGGCGGTGATAATCATAGTGGTCAGCAAAAACAGGCCGACAAAGTTGGTGGCATACCGTTCGGAAAGGGTGGCCGTCAGCGTCAGCACGACGCCGCAGGTCAGGTTCACCGGGCCATTCAGCGTTCCGGCGTTGACGAACCGCCCGGTGCGAAAGGCGTCCACTGCCACCGTTCCTGCCCAGCCCAGAACGGCGTACCCAAAGAACAGCAATAACAATTCCCATATGGTATCGGTCATGGTCTGACTCCTTTACTCGTCGCTCCCGTCACCGGAAAAGGTGTCGATCTGCTTGGCCTGGAATTTGGAGTAGGTGATTTTCTGCTGATGGTACAGGCTGTGATAGCCGGAGGTCATGTAGCTGACGGCCACCACCAGGGCGATGGGCGCAATGCTCATGTCTGCAAACATCTCACAGCCCAGCAGGATGGAGGTCATGGGGGAGTTGGTCACGCCGCAGAATACGGCGACCATCGCCAGCGCCCCACCAAAGGAGGAGGAAAGCCCCAGCAGCGGCGCTGCCACGCAACCAAAGGTGGCGCCCACAAAGAAGGAGGGGACAATCTCGCCGCCCTTGTATCCGGCTCCCAGGGTCAGGGCAGTAAAGGCGATTTTCAACACGAAGGCCAGAGGTGCGGCCTCTCCCTCCAGGGCCCGCTGGATGACGTCCATCCCTGCGCCGTTGTAGTCACGGGTGCCCAGCAGAAGGGTCAGGGCAATGATGATACAGCCGCCAATCACCGCCTTGAGCCATGGATTATCCGTGATTTTCCGATAAAAGGCCCCGCCCAGGCCCATGGCCCGGCAAAACAGGTTCGCCAGGATGCCGCAGAGCACGCCAAAGACGACGATAGCGACCATGACTTTGAGATCCAGCTCCGGCATATCAACGACGGTGAAGCTCGTGGCGGAAATGCCGAAGCAGGAGGCCACTCCGGAGGCCAGCAGCGACGCCACCAGGCAGGGAACGATGGCGACATACTGCATCACACCGATCCTCTCCACCTCCATGGCAAAGACGGCGGCGGAGACAGGGGTACCAAACAGGGCGGAAAAGCCCGCCGCCATGCCGCACATGGTGATGATCTTTTCGTCCCCCTCCCGGAGGTGAAAGAGCTTTCCGATGGCGTCAGAGATAGAGCCGCCCAGCTGCAGGGCTGCGCCCTCCCGTCCGGCGCTGCCCCCGCAGAGGTGGGTCAGGGCGGTAGCAAAGAAGATCAAAGGAGCGGTGCGAAGCCGCATGGGTTGGCCGCTGCGGATCGCAGTCAACACCATCTCGGTGCCCTTGTCGTCGGACATATCCAGCAGCCGATAGACGCCCACAACGGCAAGGCCCGCCACAGGCAGCAGATAGAGCAGCCAGGGATACTCTGTTCGTGTCTCCGTCGCCCACTCCAGGACGATATGGAACAGGCTGCCCACCAGGCCCACCGTCAGGCCTACCAAAACAGCCAGGCACAGCCACTTGATCAGGGCAATCCCGTTCCGTTTCAGGGAATATCGGATATGGGGAGATACCGGCAACTCCGGCATAGATCATCACACTCTCTTTCCTCCCAGGGCCCATGGCCCAGGGTTCACACAGTATATCAGGAAATCGGCAGCCTTTCCAGTGGCAAAAGTGACAAAATCAATCAGGTTTGCAGAATAAAGCAAACAAAAACAGCCAGTCCGCAGACTGACTGTTTTCATTGTGTTGGCACTACC
>JAJQEM010000055.1 GCA_021201635.1 Clostridiales bacterium
GATTCAATCGCTATGGATTTTTTAGGTGTTCAACTTCATTTTACAATCGACCTTTACAATCGACCTCTTTGCATATATCCCTTGATTATGCTAAAATGGGTGGAAGAAATTCCCGGGAGGGAGAGGGGGCGGGGCACTATGATCCGTATTGCAGTGGTAGAGGACGATCCGGGCTACCGGCAGCAGCTGACGGAGTTTATCCGGCGCTGCGAGGAGGAGCAGGGGGACCAGTTCAAGGTCACCATGTTCGCCGACGGGCTGGAAATTGCCGAGGAATATGCCGCAGCCTATGACATTATTTTTCTGGACATCCAGATGGAACATCTGGACGGCATGGCCACGGCGAAGCGCATCCGGCAGCAGGACAAAAACGTGGTCATCATCTTCATCACCAATCTGGCCCAGTACGCCCTCCAGGGCTACCAGGTGGAGGCGCTGGACTATGTGCTCAAGCCACTGAGCTACTTTGCCTTCTCCCAAGAGCTGAAAAAGGCGGTGCGCAAGGTGCGGGAGCGCTCCGCCTGCTTCCTGCATCTGGTGCAGGAGAGCGGGATGGTGCGCCTGGACGTGTCCGCCATCCGCTATATCGAGAGCGCCGGTCACAACGTCGTCTATCACACAGCAGAGGGAGACTATACCAACCGGGAATCCCTGAAAAGCGTGGAGCAAAAGCTGGAGGGGCGGCACTTCTCCCGGTGCAACAACTGCTATCTGGTGAACCTCTCCCATGTGGAGCGGGCGGACAAGATGGCAGTGGTGGTGGACGGCATTGAGCTGCAGATGAGCCGTCCCCGACGGAAAGCGTTTATGGAGGCTCTGGCGGCCTATGTGGGAGGCGAATGAGCGGTGACCACCATTGCGGATATTCCTAAATTCTATACCGCCCTGGCGGAGTGGCTCTCCTGCCTGGTCTTTGTGTTGCTGCTGGAGAAGCAGCAGCCCCGGAAATGGGTCACGGCCCTGGAGTTGGCAGCCTCCTTTGGTCTGCTGTGTGTGGTGCAGTATTTTATCGGCATTGTCCCTATCGCCCTGTGGCTGCCGGGGATGGGGGTGGCCCTGGCCATTATGTACGCCACCATCCTAGCCTGCTGCAAGGCTTCGCCCACCGATGCGGGATTTCTCTGGGCCATCGCCTTCATCGTGGCGGAGTTCATCGCATCTCTGGACTGGCAGCTCTACTCCTTCGTGGCTCAGGAGGGATACGACAGCTATCTGCTCCAGGGGCTCTTCCTGCTCGTCTTTTACGGCGGCTCCCTGTGCATCGTTTTCCGCATGGAGCAGAAGCGGCTGGGATCGGGCCAGAAGCTGGAGGTCACCAGGCGAGAGGTCGTCTCCGCCGTTGTGACCTCGCTGGGGGCTTTTCTCATCAGCAATATCAGCTATGTGAACACCGACAACCCCTTCAGTGGCCGGATGAGCGCCGAGATCTTCTACATCCGCACCCTGGTAGACCTGGCGGGGGTCATCATGCTCATCAGCCTCCAGGATCGGGTGCAGGAGCTCCAGACCCAGAAGGAGATGGAGGCCATCGACGCCCTGTTTCAGCGGCAGTATGAGCAGTACCGCCAGTCCCGGGAGAACATTGAGATGGTCAACCGGAAGTACCATGACCTGAAGCACCAGATCGCCATCATCCGCATGGAGAAGGACGAGGACAAGCGGGAGGGCTACCTCCGGCAGATGGAGTCGGAGCTCCAGCGCTACGGGGTGGAACTCGAGACGGGCAGTCCGGTGCTGGACACCATCCTCTCCAGCAAGGAGACCTACTGCCTCCAACACGACATCACCCTCAACGTGGTGGCAGACGGGGAGAGCCTGGGCTTTATCAGCGTGATGGATCTGTGCAGCATCTTCGGCAACGCCCTGGATAACGCCATGGAGAGTGCCGAGCAGGTGTCGGAGAAGGAGAAGCGGCTCATCCATCTGGCGGTGTACACCCAGAACGGCTTTCTCCTCATTCGGGTGGAGAACTATTTTGAGGCGCCGCTCCAGGTCAGCGGCGCAGAGATCCAGACCACCAAGCAGGACAAGAACCTCCACGGCTACGGCATCAAGAGCATTCGGCACACGGCGGAGAAATACGGCGGCTCGGTATCCATCAGCGCCCAGGACGGATGGTTCTCCCTGAAGGCCCTCATCCCCCTGCCGGAGGGAAATTAAATCGTCTCAAGGGCGGTACGTTGTAAAAATGTACTGCCCTTTTGATTTGTCAGAACTCATCACAATACCCGGAGAGAGGAGCTTGTTTTTATGCAAAATGCAATTTATGCCGCTGTGGAGACAGGTTATGCCGAAATCTCCAAAAGTCCAAATCAAATCGGTATACTGCAAACCAGGTTAAGACTGGCGAGCAGAGAGAGGAGGTGCAGAAAATGAAACAGCAAGTCTTTAATCCCTATCTTCCATCCTGGGAGTACATCCCCGACGGCGAGCCCCACGTCTTTGGTGACCGGGTCTACGTCTACGGCTCCCACGACAGCTTCAACGCTCCCATTTTCTGTGTCAACGACTACGTGTGCTGGTCGGCCCCGGTGGACGACCTCAGCGACTGGCGGTATGAGGGAGTCATTTTCAAAAAGAACCAGGACCCGAAAAACAAGCTGGGCCTCCGGCTCCTGTTCGCCCCCGACGTGTGCCAGGGAAAGGACGGCAAATACTACCTCTATTACGCCTTCGACTTTATGGGCATTATGGGGGTGGCCGTCTGCGACAGCCCTGCCGGAAAGTACCGGTTCCTGGGCCACGTCCACTACAAGGACGGCACCGTCTGGGGCCGGAAAAGGGGCGACCAGTTCCCCTTTGACCCCGGCGTGCTGGTGGACGATGACGGCAGCGTGTGGCTCTACTCCGGTTTCTACACCCCCACCCCCGCCATTGTCACCGGCGGTATCAGCCTGAAAAACGACGGCGGCACCGTGGTAGAGCTGGAGAGCGACATGGTGACCATCAAGACCGACCCCAAGGTGATCTTCCCCAAGGAGGGTCCCGGCTCCTTCCCCAACCACGAGTTCTTTGAGGCCAGCTCCATCCGCAAGGACGGGGACACCTACATCTTTGTCTACTCCTCCCGGCACAACCATGAGCTGTGCTATGCCACCAGCAAGCGGCCGGACGGCGATTTCACCTACGGCGGAACCCTGGTCAGCCAGGGCGACCTGTTCCTGGACGGCAACGAGGACGAGGCCAAGGGCACCAACTACCTGGGCAACACCCACGGCGGGATGCTGCACATCGGCGAGGACTGGTACATCTTCTACCACCGCCAGACGAACCGGCACTCCTACTCCCGGCAGGCCTGTGCGGAAAAGCTGGTGCGCAATCCGGACGGCAGCTTCCAACAGGCGGAGGTCACCAGCTGCGGACTTAACGGCGGTCCCCTGAAGGGAGAGGGCAGCTATGAGGCCCGGATCGCCTGCAACCTGTGGAGCAAGGACGGCGTGGGCCGTTACGACGGCAGCGGCGTGCGGAAAAAGCTGAAAAACCACCCCTACTTCACCCAGAACGGCTCTGACCGGGAGCACAGCGGCGACCAGTACATCGCCAATATGCAGGACGGGGCGGTGGCCGGGTTCAAGTACTTCCACCTGGACGGCCCCACCAAAATCACCGTCCATCTGCGGGGCGCAGCCAACGGAACCATGCAGATCTCCAACACCCCCGACTTTGCCCGGTACGGCGAGATCGCCGTCCGCCTGAGCAGCAAGAGCGGCGTGTTTGACGACTGCGTGGTGGACTTCCCCGGAGAACAGACCGCCCTCTACTTCCGGTTCGTCGGAAGCGGGGCAGTGGATTTCCTCTCATTTGATCTGAATCAGTAAGAGCGAATGTTATCAATGCATCATACTGAATATGGCCTTTGCATATTCAAGAAAGCGAGGAACAAATGACAAACCAATATTTTGAGATGTTAAAGACCGGTGCGATCATCCTTGGCGTCGTCGTCGTACTGCTTGCTATACTGTACATCTTTCTTGCGGTTCGGCGCAGAAAGCCGGAGAAAAAGGGCAACAAGCTCTTTAACTTCTCCGCAACCGCCGTTGCTGCACTCTGCGTGGCAATCATTCTGGTCGCCTCTTGGGCAACGGATGTCTACGCCAGTGCTATCGACGCTGTTATGACCGTCAGTACTGCCTCTGAGGAGACTACAGACACGGATGACTGGAAGGAACTGGCCTACACCATCGCCGAAGAAGGCATGGTGCTGATGAAAAACGATGACGACGCCCTTCCCTTGGCGTCTGGCACAAAGGTGAATCTGCTGGGCTACTACGCCTATAACCCGCTTTACAGCGGTTCCGGCTCCGGCAGCGTCAGCGCAAGCGACTCCGTCAGCATCGTGAGCTCTCTGGAGGCTGCGGGCATTGAGATCAATCCCGCACTGGAGGAATCGGGTATTTACGCAACCTCAGATGATGATTCCTCAAGTGAGAGCGTGGGATTTGTCACAGCAGAGTTTTCTCTGGATGAGGTCTCCATTGACAGCTACACTGGCGACGTTTCCTTTGAAAATCTGGCGGCCTACTCCGATACGGCAATCATCGTCATTGGCCGGAGCGGCGGAGAGGGCGACGACCTGACCGGTTATACCGAGGGCGACTATCTGGTGCTCAACGAGGACGAGGAAGCCCTGCTCTCCGCCGCTCAGGAGAATTTTGAGACGGTCATCGTTGTCATCAACAGCGCCAACGCCATCGAGATGGGCTGGGTCAACGATTATGACGTGGACGCCGTCGTCTGGGCAGCGCTCCCCGGCCCCTACGGCTTTGAGGCTCTGGGTCAGATTTTGACCGGCGCAGTCAATCCCTCCGGCAAGCTCCCGGACACCTGGGTCTATGACAACGACAGCAACCCCGTCAACGAAAACTTTGGCGAGCAGGAGGCGGACAACGCCGAGGGCCGCTATTATGTGGATTATGTGGAAGGCATCTATGTAGGCTACAAGTGGTATGAGACCGCCTATGCTGAGCAGGCCGTCATCACCAACACTGAAACCGGCGAGACCTTCGATTACTCCGATTATGACAGCATCGTAGCCTATCCCTTCGGCTATGGCCTGAGCTACACCACCTTTGACCAGGAGATCACCGGCGGCACCCTCACGGACGGGACTGCTCTGGACGCTACTGACACCTATACCGTAGAAGTGACTGTGACCAACACCGGCGATGTGGCCGGCAAGAGCGTTGTTCAGCTCTATGTCACCGTGCCTTACACTGACTACGACAAGGAAAATCTGGTAGAAAAATCCGAGGTCTCTCTTGTCGTCTACGGAAAGACCGAAGAGCTGGAGCCTGGCACAAGCGAGGTCATCACCCTTGAGGTGTCCATGGAAGCGATTGCCTCCTATGACAGTTCTTATGACAACGGCGATGGCACCGGCGGCTCCTATATGCTGGACGCCGGAGATTACACCTTCTCCATTCGCTCCGATGCGCACACCGTGTTGGATTCTGTGACTGCCACCCTGGAGGACCAGTATTTCTTCTCCGGCGATGACAAGCGTAGCTCCGACGAGACAGCCGCTATCAACCAGTTCGACGACGCCGCCCGGGGCGAGTATCTGTCCCGGCAGGACGGCTTCGCCAACTATGAGTCCGCTATGAACTCCGTCAGCACCAGCATTGAGAATCTGGACTACGCAATCACGGACGAC
Organism: Clostridiales bacterium; assembly: GCA_021201635.1. Lineage (GTDB taxonomy): Bacteria > Bacillota > Clostridia > Oscillospirales > Oscillospiraceae > Onthomonas. Next base: position 5,654 of record JAJQEM010000055.1, read on the forward strand.
CTGTATGACGAGGCTCTGGACGACGTTGTTACCGAAGCTCTGGTAGAGGGCGTGGATTACGCCGTAGATGGTGATTTAACCCTCGCCGACATGACCGGGTTGGATTACGACGATCCTCTGTGGGATGAGCTGATCTCTCAGCTGACAGTGGACGAGATGCTCTCACTGACCGGTTATACCCTGTACTCCTCCGCCGCAGTTGAGTCTATCGACAAGGACGCCACCACCGATTCCGACGGTCCTCTGGGTATCTCCAGCATGTTCAACACCGACCTGATCACGGTGGCATTCCCCTGCGTTCCTCTGCTGTCCGCCACCTTCAACACCGATCTGGCCTATGAGATGGGTAGCTGCGTAGCCGACCAGGCTGAGGCAAATAGCATCACTTCCTGGTACGCCCCCGCTATGGACACCCACCGCAGCGCCTACAGCGGACGTAACTTCGAGTATTATTCCGAGGACTCCACGCTGTCCGCCTATACCGCCGTCGCTGAGGTTTCCGGAGCCAGAGACAAAGGCCTGATCGTCTACATCAAGCACTTTGCCCTGAACGATCAGGAGACACACCGCGCCTACGTCCACACCTATAGCAACGAGCAGGCTATCCGTGAGATTTACCTCAAGCCTTTTGAGTATGCGGTCAAGGAGGGCGGCGCCACCGGCGTCATGACCAGTATGAACTATATTGGCGACACCTATGCGGGCGGCCACTTGAACCTGATCACCAACGTACTCAGAGGTGAGTGGGGCTTCCAGGGCACCGTTCTGACCGATATGGACGAGGGCGGCGAGATTCGCAGTTACTGGGCTACTCTCCGGGCTGGCGCGGATGTCTGGCTTGGCTTCAATGAAACCTCTATCTCTGCCTCCTCTGATGCAGACATCTACTATCTGCAAAGAGCCTGCCACAACCATCTGTATGTGCTGGCCAACGGCAACAGCTATAGTGCAGAGATTCTGGATTGGCAGAGCTATCGCACCATCATCTATGTGGAGCTGGGCGTTCTCGCCGCCGCCTGCGTCGTCTCGCTGGTGCTTCGCAACATGAAGAAAAAGGAAAAGGACGCTCAGTAAGTCCTCTTCAAAAAAGCGTTTTCCTCTCTTTTCTCCCTAAACAGGCGGCCCCTGCACCATTCGGCGCAGGGGCCGTCGTCCGTTTTCTGGAAGGCACCAAATCACCCCCATCCCCGGTATGCCCGGGAATGGGGGTGAAATCGTCTTCGGTTCTCTCAATCCACCGCCGCCCAGACCTCGCTCTCCGGCACGACGCTGGAGATGCCGCCATACCGCTGGGTGGAGAGGCCGGCTGCGCAGCAGGCAAAGCGGGTCGCCTGCCGCAGCTCCGCTTCGGACAGTTCTTCCGGGGCCTTGCCGGTTTTCAGGATGCGGCTGAGTACGCTGCCCCCGAAAATGTCCCCTGCCCCGGTGGTGTCCACCGGACGGATGCCGGAGGGGGTGTCCACCCTGCCGGAGGCGCTCCCATTGGAGAACCAGCAGCCCTTCGGCCCCAGGGTGACGAAGGCCAGCTTGACGCCGCAGTCCCACAGCAGCCGCTCCGCCCCCTCCTTGGGGGTACAGCCCCAGAGAAAGTCTACCTCCTCGTCACTGATTTTCACGATGTCCGCCTGGGCTGCACCCCACAGCATCTGCCGTTTTGCCTCGTCCAGGTCTTTCCACAGGGGCTTGCGGAGATTGGGGTCGAATGAGATCAGCTTACCCTGCGCCCGGGCATAGGCCACCGCCCTTTGGGTGGCGGTGCGCACCGGGTCGTCCGTGAGGCTCAGGGTGCCGAAATGAAAATCCCGGCAGTCGTCGATCAGTCGGAGATTTAGTTCTTCATAGCATAGCCGGGTATCCGCCCCGGGCTTTCGGGCGAAGCTGAACGTCCGGTTGCCCGTACTGTCCAGGGTGACGAAGGCCAGCGTTGTAAAGCAGTCCGAGTCGGACACGATGCCCGCCGTCTCGATGCCCGCCCGGGCCAGAGTGTCCAGCAGCAGGTCGCCGAAGGCGTCCGCCCCCACCTTGCTCAGCAGGGCCGTCTGACAGCCATAGGCGGTGAGGGCCGCCAGCAGATTGCCCGGCGCACCCCCGGGATGAGCCGCCAGAGTGGGATAGCCCGTCCCGTCCGTGCTGACACAGGCAAAGTCGATGAGCAGCTCCCCGATGGCCGTCACGTCATATCTCATACTACACCTCCCGGTTCACACCCGCTTTTCCAGCCACAGGAACTCATAGCCGCCCAGGGTCAGAACGCCGGGGTTGACCACCTGCCGTTCCCTTATCAGGTCGGTATAGGCTCCCACCTCGTCCAGCCACGCCTTTTGCGGCTCCGGGCTGAAGTTGTACAGGCAATAGAGCTTCTCCCCGTCCTTATACCGGCCCAGGGCCAGCACGGCGTCGTTGCCCACATCTGCCGTCCAGAAGTCCGCATCGGCGTCAAAGACAGGGGCGGACCGACGCACCGTCTCCAGCCGTCGAAGTCCCCGGAACAGCCGTCCCTGGACGGTATCCGGCTCTTGCCGCCGCTCCGCCTCGTCCCACCGAAAGTCACCCCGGTGGAGATAGCGGCTGTCCCCGGCCTTTTCCGGGTCGTCCAGATAGCCCCAGTCGTTCCGCTGGCCCACCTCGTCCCCGGCGTAGAGCACCGGGATGCCGCTCTGGGACAGCATACAGGCGTGGAGCATCAGATCAAGCGACAGCGCCTGCTCCGTCATGGCTGCGCTCCCCGTCTCCAGCGCCATCTCCAGTCCGCAGAGGGAGGCGGTGGTGCCGCAGAGCCGGGCATCCCCCAGCCGCTCGTCGTCGTTGTACAGCGTTCCCCGGCTGGCCCCGTAGGGCAGCTTTCCGGTGAAATAGTCGTTCAAAAACCGCTTATGGGGCACCTCTCCCATGCCGAACTGAGACAGGAAGGGGTAATCCAGCCCCCAGCCGATGTCATCGTGGCAGCGGAGGTAGTTCTGGAAGGTATAGCCCCTGGGAAGGGCCGCCACCTGGTTCAGCTGGTGCCGCAGCAGCCGCACGTCATGGGTGGCCGCCGTGTGCCAGGTGGTACACATGGCGGTCACGTTGTAGAGCATATGGCACTCCGGACGCTCCGGCGTGCCGAAGTAGGGGGCCACCGGGGCAGGCTCCATGACCACCTCCCCCAGCAGCAGCACACCAGGGCAGACGATCTCGGTGACGATGCGCAGCATCCGCACCAGGGTGTGTACCTGGGGCAGATTCCGGCAGTTGGTGCCCAGCTGCTTCCAGATGTAGGGAACGGCGTCCAGCCGTATCACGTCGATGCCCCGGTTGGTGAGGAACAGCAGGTTTTCCGTCATCTCCCGGAACACCACAGGGTTGGCATAGTTCAGGTCCCACTGGTAGGGGTAAAAGGTGGTCATGACCACCTTTCCCAGCTCCTCCTGCCAGGTGAAGTTGCCGGGAGCGTCGGTGGGAAACACCTGGGGCACCGTCTGCTCGTACAGGTTGGGAATGTCCCAGTTATCGTAAAAGAAATACCGCTCCTGATACTCCCGCTCCCCTGCTCTGGCCCAGCGGGCCCATTCGTGTTCCTCGCTGGTGTGGTTCATCACAAAATCCAGGCAGACGGAGATCCCCCGGCGACGGCAGTCCCCGGTCAGGGCCTCCAAATCGTCCATGGTCCCCAGCTCCGGCTGTACCCGCCGGAAGTCGGAGACGGCATAGCCCCCATCGCTGCGCCCCTTGGGGCTCTCCAGCAGGGGCATCAGATGGAGGTAGTTCACCCCGCACTCCTGGAGATAGTCCAGCCTGTCCCGGACGCCGTTCAGGTCTCCGGCAAAGGGCTTAACATAGAGCATCATCCCCAGACGCTCCCGGCTGCGGTACCATCCCGGGTCGGCCTCCCGCTGCCGGTCAGACTGCCCCAGGTCGTCCGGTCTGGCCCGGTACATCCTCTCCATGACGGACAGAAGGGCATCCAGGGTATCCTCCTGTCCCGGATACAGGGCGCAGTAGAGCTGTCGCAGCTCGTCGTATCGGCTTGCGAGCCGGGTCTGAAACTCCTCGGTCACTGACGATTCCTCCTGTTTGGAGGCCTCACATCCCCAGCTTTTCCATGTCGGAGAGGACTTCCTGCTCCGTCTGCACATGGCCCTCGCCGGGGGCGGACGCCTCTTTTTCTTTTTGTTCCAGATAGGGCGCAAAGGATTTCAGCAGCATGCTGGCGTTGAACATGGTGATGACGGCAAAGCCGCACAGCACCCACAGAAAGGCGTAGGTGGGCAGGTTCCCCCGATCCAGGTAGGTCACCGCCATGGGGACGATGTTGGCGATGAGCATAGCGACGGTGATGATTGGCCGCTTGACGGCGAAGTACACCGAGTCCATCAAAAGCTGTTTGAAATTCACCCGGAAGGCCGCCATCACCGGGAACAGATAGCAGGCCAGGATAACAACGGCAATGCCCATGGCCATGAGAGGATACCGGAACAGACCCATCGCCCCCTCAAACTGGTCGCACCAGCCGATCTCCAGCCACAGAGCCGCCCCCAGTGCCAGCAGCGCCACAAAGCAGAGGGTGCCCTGTTTGAAATTGCTCTTGAAGCCCTTCCAGAAGGTGGTGAAGGGGTTGCAGGTCTGCTCCCGCAGACAGGTCAGCAGGGTGAAGTACAGGGCGGCATACCCCGCCCCCGCTGTCACCACCGGCAGCAGGGAGAGGACGAACAGCAGATTGGCGGCGATGAGGATGCCGCACCGGGTCATGAGCTGGCCAAAGACGCTGTCATTGTCCAGAAGCCCTCGTAAGGATCTCATGGAAAGCTCCTCCTTTCATCAGGAAAACAGGTAGCGGAGGAACATTGCGATTTGGTCAATGTGGGGTGCGTTGGCGGAGACGCCCAGGGCGCAGTCCCCGCCGTAATACTCGCTCAGCAGAGAGCCGGAGAGGTCGATGCCCACCGGTACCTCCGTCAGCGTCCCGTCCCCCTCCAGGTCGGCCTCCACCGTCAAAATGCGGTCGGAGTACGTCTCCAGCAGGTCGGACACCCGCTCATCGGACAGGCTCATGAGCCGCCCACTCTCCCCTACTGCCAGCAGGTCGTCGGTATTCATCACCAGTGCGTCCAGGGTGCCCCCGTCCAGGTAGGCGACCAGCATTTCATAATAGGCGCTGCCGGTGGTGGTGGCGGAGGCGGGATCGCAGTAGATTTCATCCTCAAACAGGAGCTGTCCCGCAGCCAGGTCGTATCCGGCGTAGTCAGCAAAGCCGTTATACAGGTCAGAGCCCTCCCCCAAGTCGTCGGCCACACTGGCAAAGCAGGCAAAAAACCAGGTCTCCGAGGGGGTGGTGACGGCGTGCCAGGTCATGGTGACGGCAAAGCCCACCACCGCCACGATGGCGATAATCCACAGCTTGTAGTACATCCAGAGGTAGCCCGGCCGCTCCTTCGGTGGGAGGGCCCAGAACTTGCTCCACTCCGCCCCGGCCTTTTCCCTCAGGCCGCTCATTTCGCTGCCCTCTCCAGATGAATCTGGACGCTGGGACAGTCGCCGTACAGCCGGGGCAGGACAAAACCGCCGTACATCAGCCCGCCACCGGAATAGACCCGTCCCTTCTCCTGTCCGGGCAGGTCGCCGCAGGCGTCTCCCGTGCCAAAGACCGCAAATTCCCGAACTCGGTACAGGGCGTCCTCCTCCAGGCCCCGGAGCCGGAGACAGATGAGCGGGGAGGTGGCCCGGACGTGCGTGACCACTACGCTGACCAGGACTTCTCCCCTGTCCGCCGAGACGGTCTGCCAGGCAGTATAATCGGGGTTTTGGGTGGGGTCGGACAAGCGGTAGTAGTCTCCCTGCCGGATCAGGTCGCCGTAGCGGTGGAATCGCTGAATCTGGCGGCGCACCGCCGTCTTTTCCGTCTCTGTCAACAGATTTAAGTCCAGCTCATAGCCGAAGGTCCCGCTCATGGCCACCACCGCCCGGGTGTCCAGTGACACCGTCTGCCCGGTCTGGTGGTTGGGACAGGCAGAGACGTGAGCGCCCATGGCAGACACAGGGTAGCCGAAGGAGGTGCCGTACTGGATGGTCAGCCGCTCCACGGCGTCGGTGTCGTCGCTGCACCAGATCTGGGGACAGTAGGCCAGCATCCCGGCGTCAAACCGTCCGCCACCTCCGGCGCAGCCCTCCAGCAGCACCTCCGGGAACCGGGCGGTGAGCCGCTCCAGCAGGTCGTACACCCCCAGCACATACCGGTGGGCCGCCTCCCCCTGGCGCTCCGGGGGAAGCGCCCGGCTGTAGACGTCGGTCAGGCTCCGGTTCATGTCCCATTTGATGTAGTCGATATGATAGGTGTCCAGCAGGGCGGACAGCCGCTCATAGAGGTACTTTACCACCTCCGCCCGGCCCATGTCCAGAACCAGCTGATTCCGGCCCATGGTGGGGCTGCGGCCCGGCAGGGTCAGCGCCCAGTCCGGGTGGGTCCGGTACAGGTCGGAGTCCTCATTCACCATCTCCGGCTCCACCCACAGGCCGAATTTCATCCCAAGGCCGTTCACCTCCCGGATGAGGCGGCTCAGACCGCCGGGGAGCTTCCTCTCGTTGACGAACCAGTCCCCCAGGCCCCGGTTCTCATCGTCCCGGGCGCCGAACCATCCGTCGTCCAGCACCAGCAGCTCCACCCCCAGGGCGCTGGCCTGGCGGGCGATGGAGATGATTTTCTCCGTGTCAAAATCGAAATAGGTGGCCTCCCAGTTGTTGATGAGCACCGGGCGGCGGCGATTCGACCAGGGACTGCGGCAGAGGTTGTTCCGGATGAAGCGATGATAGCTCCGGGAGAGCTGTCCCAGGCCCTGATGGCTGAAGGTGAGCAGCACCTCCGGGGTCTGGAATCGCTCCCCGGGGGCCAGCGTCCAGCGGAACATCTCGTCATGGAGGCCCATGGTCACCCGGGTGCTCCCGGACTGATCCCGCTCGATGTCCGTCCGGTGACTGCCGGAGTAGACCAGCATCAGGCCGAGGCAGTCTCCATGCTCCTCGGTGGTGTCCCGTCCAGCCAGGATGACGAAGGGGTTGTGCTGGTGGCTGGAGGCTCCCCGGCGTGAGGAGATGGTATGGATGCCGCCGGTAATGGGCGTGCGCGCCGTCTGCCGCTCCATATTGTGCCGCCCCTGGAAGTGGAGCAGGTCCCATTCACCGTAGGGGATGTCCAGGCAGAGAGAGGCCGCCCGCTCCAGCGTCAGAGCGCCCGTCCCCGTATTGCGCAGCCGGGCCGCTCGAGTGATGATGTCCTGTGCTTCAAACACGCCGTAATACAGCTTCACCTCCAGCCCCGTCACCGCGTCGGCCAGGGTGACGGCCAGCGTCTCCGCCTCCCCCTCCCCGGCAAAGGCGGAGGGCATCCCCTCCACGGCGTACTTGCCGGGCAGGATCTCATGGGAGACGTACCGGAGCTCTGCGCCGCAGGCCCCATCGACCCCGGAGACGTTCAGACAGCTGACCCGGAAATCCCCGGCATTGCAGCCGGTGTACTCCTGGGGCATGGTGTCCAAGCTGAACTGGGGCGCATAGCGGCTGGGATAAGGGTTGGGGGAAAAGCCAAAATCCACCGGGCGGTACAGGTGCCCCATGTCGCCGGACACCCGGCGGCCATAGTACAGATGGCGCAGATAGCCCAGGGGGTCGATCTGCATCTGATAGGTTGTGTTTTGGGTGTGCAGGGCAAAAATGCCCTCGTCTCTCTGAAAGGAAATACTCATGCGGACTCCTCCGTAGCAGGTTTAATATTCATCCAGTGGGAGCAGCTCTCCCTCGGGGCACTCCAGGTGGATACGCTCCTCCTCCGGCTGGCGGCGGTAGGCTCCCGGACTGCAATGGTAGTGTTTCGTAAAGCTGTGGGTAAACGCCTGGAGGCTGTTATACCCCACCATTCCGGCGATGGTTTCCACCGAGAGGGTGGTGTCGGTCAGCAGCTTTGCCCCCTCCCGCATCCGCAGCAGGATCATGTAGTCCTTGGGGGAGACGCCCATCTTCTGGGTGAACAGCTTGGTGAAATAGCTGCGGTCAATGCCGATGGAGGCGGCCACCTCCCCCACCTTCATGGAGGCGTAGTTGTGCCGGATATAGTTCAGGCCGTGCTGGACATAGTCGCTGGGGTCGTATTCCATATGAAGGCTTCGTTCCTCTCTGCTGCCGGAGTGGATGGCGAGGCCCAGAAACTGGTACAACACCCCCAGACGCCACAGGTCATGGGTCAGATTCAGCTCCGTCTTGTCCAGCAGATCGGAGACCAGGGAGCAGAAGTCCGCCGGGTCGGTGTTGCAGTCCCGGATGTTCACTCCTCTGGGGAATCCCGCCTGCTCCAGATAATAAGGGGCCTTCTCCCCTGCGAAGGTGATCCAGCAGTAGGCCCAGGGATTGTCACAAGACGCCCAGTAGCGGGTCATCTCCCCGGGCTTGGCCACGAAAATCTGCCCGTCGTGAACGGCCCGGGTCACCCCGTTCACCTCCAGAAAACCATCGCCGGACATGACCACATGGAAGTGATACCCCGGGCGGCTGACGGGGCCGAAGGAATAGCCCGGGCGGCATTTTTCAATGCCGCAGCTCATCAGGTAGAGGGACTCCGTCTGCCGGTTGCGGTAGGTCAGCTCGAAGAGGCGATACTGGCCCGCCTTGAAGAAAAACTGCATTTTCGCCATAAGTCATGCTCCCATATGCGCTGATGCGGCCCCAGTCGGGTGGGCAGCGACCTCCCTCCCGGTGGGAAAACGGGCAAAAGCGGTCACACTGACCGCCGGGCGCTCCTGGCCCCGCCCCCGGCGGACGGGCCGCCGGAGGCAGGAAAAGGAGGAAAATAGTTGCTTTGATTTTACAGCTTGCCTCCCGAGGTTGCAATGCCCTCGATAAACTGCTTCTGGAAAATCAGATACAGCACGATCATGGGGATGCAGGCCATCAGCGCGGCGGCCATCAGCTCCGGGTAGTTGAGGGTGTACTGCCCCTGCATCTTCGCCAGGGCGGCGGAGAGGGTGGTGTTCTCCACCTGGGGGCAGACGATCATGGGCCACATCAGATCCTTGTAGGCAAACACCGCCGTAAAGATGCCCAGGCTCACCATGGCGGAACGGGTCAGGGGAGCCATAATCCACAGGAACCGCTGGGGGATGTTGCAGCCGTCGATGGCGGCGGCCTCCTCCAGATCCTTGGGCAGGCCCTGATACCCCTGCTTGAGCAGGAAGGTGCCGAAGGCGGTCACCACGCCGGGGAACACCAGACCGGCAATGCTGTTCGTCCAGCCCAGGCTGGTCACCATGACGTACTGGGGGATGATGAAGATCTGGCTGGGCACCATCATCTGGATGAGGATGAGGGAGAACAGGAAGTTCTTCCCGGGGAAGTGGAGGCGGCCAAAGGCGTAGCCCGCCAGGGTGGCGGTGAGCACGGCGCAGACTACCCGCCAGAAGATCATCAGGATGGTGTTTTTGTACAGGTACAGGAAATTGTAGTTCTTCCAGACGGAGATGAAGTTGTCAAAGCTCCAGCTGGAGGGAAAGATGACGAAGGGGTTCACCGAGGTGGCCTCGGTCAGGGTCTTGAACGCAGTCAGCAGCATCCACAAAAAAGGCACCAGCATGGTAATGGAACAGATGATGAGGATGAGATGGATCAGCCCCTGGGTGGCACGCTGCTTTGCCTGATAGCTTTCCATGTGCGCACCTCCTTAATTGTAGAAGACCCACTTCTTCTCGCTCTTCTGCAAGAGGAAGGTGAGGGCCATAATGACAACCAGCATGCACACCACGATGGTAGCGCCGTAGCCCCGGTCACCGTTGGTGAAGGTGTACTTGTAGAAGATGTAGACCACGGACTGCACCGAGGACAGGGCCTGGTTGGTGTTGTCCATCACCATGTAGATCAGATCGAAGATCTGCAGCGCCCCGATGATGCGGGTTTGGAGGATAAAGAAGGTGGTGGGGCTGAGCAAGGGGACTGTGATGGAGAAGAACTGCCGGATACCGGAGGCCCCGTCGATCTCCGCCGCCTCGTAATAGTCGTGAGGGATCTCCTGCAATCCGGAGAGGAACAGGATCATGTTATAGCCCACGATGGACCATACGCCAATGATGCCGATGGAGATCCACGCCGTGTTCGGGTCGGAGATCCAGGCCACGTCCAGGCCGAACAGGTTGTTGAGCAGACCGAACTGCTGGTTGTACAGGAACTTCCACACCATGGCCACCGCCGCAGGGGCCGCCACCATGGGCAGGAAGAAGATGGTGCGGTAGCCGCCCCGGAAGGCGATCTTCCGGTTGAGCAGCACCGCCAGCACCAGGCCGATGCCGATGCCGAAGGGCACCTCGATGATGGCGTATTTCAGGGTGTTGAGCAGGCTGCCCCAGAACTCCGAGCTGGTCAGCACGCTCTGGTAGTTGGTCAGGCCGATGAAGGTGTTCCCTCTGCCAAAGTCGCCCGTCTTGCAGAAGGACTGATAGATGGTGTAGATAATGGGATAGAAGTTCAGGACGATCAGGCCGATCATGGTGGGAGCCACGAAGATCAGCCCCCACATGGCCTCATTTTTCTCCGCCCTGGACATCTTCTTTTTGATTTTCCGGGTCATGATTTCTCCTTTCTGTCTGCACTCCGGCCGGGACATCTCTCCGCCCCGGCCGGAGGCGTCTTTACTCTGTCGCCAGGATGCTGTTCATATAGGCAGCGCAATCATCCAGGACGCTGCTCATGAGAGAGGTGTCCAGCCAGGCGTCAACCAGCTTTTCCCGGTAATAGTTCTGCCAGGTGGTGGTGTAGCGGCTGTGGGGATAGGAGATGAGGGTGGCGGTGTCGTTCATGACCTGAACAGCGGAGGCATCGATGCCCTTGGCGGTGATGACGTCGGCATAGGCGCTGTCCGCACCCACATAGCCGGACAGGGTCACGCCCAGCTCGGCCTGCTTGACCTGCATCTCGTAGCTGGACAGCCACAGCACCAGGGCGGCGGCCTCGTTGGGATGGGCGGTGGAGGCGGAGGCAGACCAGGCCAGGGAGTTGTAGATGGTCACCCGCTCGCCGTCGTCGCACTGACCGTTGCCGTTGGCGTCATAGTAGGGCATGACGGCGGTGGCGTAGTTCTCCGAGCCGTCATAGGCGGTAAAGCCCGCCAGGGTGTAGTTGCCCTGGCAGATCATGGCCACCAGGTCGTTGGTGAACAGGCCGCTGGTGCCGTTCTCGGATGCCAGGGACTGAGGGGCAAAGGCGTCGTCGATGAGCGTGCCCACAAACTCCATGGCCGCCTTAGTCTCGTCGGAGTCCAGGCCGGAGGTGGTGCCGTCCTCAGAGATGACGGTGCCGCCCATGGCGTAGACGATGTTCCACCAGCCGTCCTGGTCGTTGGTAGTGTTCATGGCTGCGCCGTAGACAGAGCCGCCGCTGGCGGCGGTGATGCCGGAGGCCACCTCGTAGAAGGTATCCCACGTCCAGGTCTCGTCGGGGTAGTCGAAGCCGTATTCGTCAAAGATGGCCTTGTTGTAGAGGATGACGTTGATGTCGTGGTCTTTTGGGATGCCGTAGTAAGCGCCGTCATAGGCGAAGGTCTCCACAGCGCCCTCGTAGTAGTTGGACATATCGATGTCCTCGTCCGCCTCGATGTAGGGGGTCAGGTCCAGCAGGATGCCGCCGGACATATACTTTTCCGCCTCCTGGACGTGCATCCAGAACACGTCGGCCATGTCGCCACCGGAGGCCCCGGCCTCCAGCAGGGTCCAGTAGTTGTCCCAGGTCACCACGTTGACCTTGACGGCAATACCGGTCTCCTCGGTGAACAGGTCGCAGATCTCCTGGATGCCGTCCTGCTGGTCAGAGTCCCACACCCAGACCTCCAGCTCTGCGGACGTGTCCAGCTCTGCCTCCGGGTCGGCAGAGTCTCCTGTGGAGCTGTCGGCCGCCCCGCAGGCCGCCAGGGCCAGGGCCATGACGACGGCGAGCAGCAGCGCCAGCCATTGTTTGATGCGCTTCATGATGGTTTTTCCTCCTTCAATGTGTTTTTCCATGAGTCCAAGTTGTCTCAAGGAGATTACCATAAGTATAGACGTACCCAAAATCATTGACAATGTTCTGGCGTGGGATGGACTTGTCCGTTTGTGGAATCGGGTGTCAAAATTTTTTCAGCGTTCGCAGGCTTTTCATCTCCTTGTGGGAGGAAACACGGTGTGATATGGCTGAATTACGCACAAATTTTCTTTCGAAAATTGCAAGTGCAAGTTGAACACATCCGCGAAAAATTTTTAATAGAG
>JAJQEM010000076.1 GCA_021201635.1 Clostridiales bacterium
ACTCTATTAAAAATTTTTTGCGGATGTGTTCAACTTGCACTTGCAATTTTCGGAGAAAAAACATTGACTTCCCCGAAAAAATCGCTATAATATGTAACGCTGAGTTGCAGCGAATGCGTAAGTCCGGGCCACGGGCTTACGCATTTTTTCCGCCCTTTCCGCTGTTCTGCGCAGAGACGGGTCGCACCGGCAGACGGCGACGGGAGTGCGGGAGACTGTTATCTGATATTTTGATAAAAGGAGAAGCAATCATGGAAGAAAAATCGAACGCCTATCTTGAGACGAAGCCTGTGGGCAGTCTGATGCGCAGCTACGCCATCCCCTGCATCATTTCTCTGCTGGTGGCCGCCCTGTATAACATCGTAGACCAGATCTTCATCTCCAATGCGGACTATCTGGGCTCCTACGGCAACGCCGCCAACACGGTGGTCTTTCCCCTGACGGTGGTGGCCCTGGCCATTGCGGTGATGATCGGCGACGGCTGCTGCGCCTTCGTCAGCATCTGCCTGGGCAGCAACCAAAAGGAGAACGCCCACCGGAGCATCGGCAACTCCATCGTGCTGACCATCCTGGCCAGCGTTGTGATCACTGCCATCTATCTGATCTTCGCCGACCAGATCATCGCCATGTTCGGCGGCACGGTCAACGACGAGACCTTCGCCCTGGCCCAGGAGTACTTCTTCTGGATCGCCCTGGGTATCCCCTTCTATATGTTCGGCCAGACTCTGAACCCCATCATCCGCTCTGACGGCAGCCCCAACTTCGCCATGGCCGCCACCCTGGCCGGCTGCGCCGCCAACATCGTCCTCGACCCCATCTGCATCTACGTCCTCCGCTGGGGCATGATGGGCGCCGCCGTGGCCACCGTGGCCGGGCAGATCATCACCGCCGCCGCCTCCGTATGGTATCTGTTCCACCTGAAGGCGGTCAGGCTGGAAAAGAGCAGCTTCCGGCTCAGCGGACGGCTCATGGGCCGGTTCCTGCCTCTGGGCATTTGCAGCTTCCTGTCCCAGGTGTCTATGGTGCTGTCCATGGCCGCCGTCAACAACATGATTCAGAAGTACGGCGCTCTGGACGCTGTTTTCGGTCAGGCGGAATATGCGCAAATCCCCATGGCGGTGGTGGGCATCGTCATGAAGGTGTTCCAGGTGGTCATCTCCATCGCCATCGGTCTGGCCGCCGGGTGCATCCCCGTGGTGGGCTACAACATCGGCGCAGGCCGGAAGGACCGTGTCCGGAGCCTGCTCACCCACCTGCTGGCGGCGGAGGCCATCGTGGGCCTGATCGCCATGCTCATTGTGGAGCTCTTCCCTGCCCAGCTCATCGGCATCTTCGGCGCTGCCAACGAGAGCGCCTACTACACCGAGTTCGCCATCAAGGCCTTCCGCACCTATCTGTGTATGCTCATCCTGGCCTGCGTGAACAAGGGCACCTTCATCTTCCTCCAGGCTTTGGGCAAGGCGGGCCTGTCCACCATGCTGTCCATGGTGCGTGAGGTGGTCTTTGGCGTGGGCTTGGCCCTGCTGCTGCCGGTGTTCTTCGGTCTGGACGGAGTGCTGTACTCCATGCCCGTCTCCGACGTGCTCACCGCCGTCATCTCCGCCGTCGTGCTGGCCTACACCTACCGCAGCCTCCGGGACGACCCGGAGACCCTGGGCCACGGCGTAGCCCACGTCGCCGCCAACTGAGCGTAACGTACAAAATCCCCCCCGGCCTCCGTGGAACCCTCCACCGGAAGCCGGGGGTATTCTTTCGCTTTTCAGGAGCTTTTCAGGTCTCTTTTCCGGCGAACTGGGTCTCGTACAGCTGGGCATACCGGCCCTTTTGGGCCAGGAGCTGGTCGTGATTGCCCTGCTCCACGATGCGGCCGTGATCCAGCACCACGATCAGGTCGGCGTCCCGGATGGTGGACAGCCGGTGGGCGATGATAATACTGGTGCGGTCGTGCATCAGGTTGGTCATGGCGTCCTGAATTTTCTGCTCCGTCCGGGTATCCACGCTGGAGGTGGCCTCGTCCAGGATGAGAATTTTGGGGTCTGCCAGAAACGCCCGGTCGATGGCCAGCAGCTGCCGCTGGCCCTGGGACAGGTTGGCCCCGGACTCGCTGAGCCGGGTGTCGTACCCCTCCGGGAGACGGCAGATCATCTCGTGACAGTTGCTCATCCGGGCGGCCCGCTCCACCGCCTGGTCGCTGGCGGCGGGGTTGGCGTATTTCAGGTTGTTGCGCACCGTGTCGGAGAACAGGACGGTATCCTGAAGCACGATGGCGGTGCCCCGGCGGAGCTCGTCCCGGTCCATGTCCCGGATGTCGGTGCCGTCGATGCGGATGGCTCCGCCGTCGATGTCGTAAAACCGCATGAGCAGGTTGACCACCGTGGTCTTGCCGCTGCCGGTGGCCCCAACCAGAGCCACCTTCTGCCCGGCCCGGACCTCCAGGTCGAAGTCAAAGAGCACCTGCTTGCCGGGGTAGTAGGAGAAATCCACATGGCTGAACTGAACGGTGCCTCCGGCGCTGCCCATGGGCAGCAGGCCGGTCTGCTGCTCCGGCTCCTCGTCCATGACGGTGAACACCCGCTCAGCGCCCGCCAGAGCCGTCTCGATCTGTCCGTAGAGCTGGGCGATCTCCTCGATGGGGCGGCTGAACTGCTTGGCGTAGACGATAAAGGCGGAGATGACGCCCACGGAGATGGTGCCGTTGATGGCAAACCACCCGCCGAAAGCTGCGATGATGACAAAGCCGATGTTGCCGATGACGTTCATCACCGGCCCCATGGAGCCGCCCAGACTCTCGGCAAAGATGCCGGTTTTGGTCAGCTGTTTGGAGAGGGCCTCAAACTCCGCCACGGCGTTCTCCTGGCGGTTGTAGGCCACGATGGTCCGGTAGCCCGTGACCATCTCCTCCACGTTGCCATTGAGCTGGCCCAGCAGCACCTGCCGCTTGCGGAAGAAGTGCTTCATGGCCCGGGAGAGGTATTTCGTGGCCAGCACCGTCAGAATCACCGTCACGCAGGACAGCAGCGCCAGCTGCCAGCACAGGGTCAGCATCATAATGACCGTCCCCAGCAGGGTCAGCACCCCGGAGACCAGAGAACTGAGGGACTGGGAGATGGTGTTGGAGATGTTCTCCACGTCGTTGGTCATGCGGCTCATGACGTCGCCGTGGGAGTGGTTGTCCAGATACCTCACCGGGAGGTGGACGATCCTCCGGAACAGGTCGCTGCGCATCTTGCGCACCACGCTCTGGCTCAGCCGGGCGGAGAGGAGGCTCTGGGAGTAGGTGGCCACGCTGTGGACGACGTAGAGCACCAGCATCATCTCCAGGATACCGGGGAGCTGGTCAAAGGCCCCCTCGGTGATGCGGTCGATGGCGCTGCTCTGGAGCTTTGGGGCCCAGACGGTACACAGCACCGTCACCGCCACCGAGGTCAGCAGGATGACCAGGGTCTTTGTCTCGTGGCCGAAATAGCCCATCAGACGGCGGAGGGTCTCCCCGACGGACTGGGGCTTTTCCACCTCCTGGTTCCGGTTGCCCCGGCGCATACCGGGAGGGGCGATGACAGGGGTCTGCTTTTTCTGCTCAGCCAACCTGCTCACCCTCCTTTCCCTGGGAGCGGCAGATGTCCCGGTACACCGGACAGGTGCGCAGCAGCTCCCGGTGGGAGGCGCAGGCGATGAGCCTGCCCTCCTCCAGCACGGCGATCCGGTCTGCGTTCTGCACCGAGGCCACCCGCTGGGCCACGATGATTTTGGTGACGTTTCCCTTTTTCCGGTTCAGGGCGGCGTAGAGCTCCGCCTCCGTCTTTAAATCCAGTGCGCTGGTGGCGTCGTCGAAGATGAGGATCTCTGCATCCTTCAGCACCGCCCGGCTGATGGCGATGCGCTGCTTCTGGCCGCCGGAGAGGCTCATGCCCTTCTCCGCCACCGGAGTGTCGAAGCCGTCGGACTTCCGGTGGATGAACTCGGCGGCCTGGGCCACCTCCGCCGCCTCCTCCAACTCCTCCCGGCTGGCGTCCTCTCTGCCCCAGCGGATATTCTCTCCCAGGGTGGTGCTGAACAGCTCGCTCTTTTGCAGGGCGATAGCCACCTTGTCCCGGAGGGCGTGGAGGTCGTACTCCCGCACGTCCACCCCGTCCACCAGGACGGTCCCCTCCGTGGCGTCGTAGAACCGGGGGATGAGCTGCACCAGACTGCTCTTGCCGCAGCCGGTGGCCCCCATGATGCCCAGGGTCTCCCCCGGGCGGACGGTCAGGCTGACGTGCCGGAGCACCGGCTCCCCGCTGCCGTCGGGGTAGGCGAAGGACACATCCCGGAGCTCCACCTGGCCCCGGAGGTCGGTTTTTCCGTCAAAAGAACCGCTCCCGATGGAGGGGGTGCAGTTGATGACCTCCTCCACCCGCCGGGCGGAGGCAAAGCCCCGGCTCAGGGTTTGGAAGATCATAGCCATCCGCAGAACGGCGTTCATGATCTGGGAGACGTAGGTGATGGCCGCCATCACCGTCCCCGGCGTGGCCCCGCCGGACTGGACCCGGATGCCGCCCACGTAGATGACCGCCACTACCGACACGTTCAGGACGATGTTCAGCAGGGGGGGTCATGGTGGCAAACAGCTCCAGAATGTGCAGCTGGGTGCCGATGAGCTCCTCGTTGGCGGCGTCGAACCGCTCCTCCTCATAGCCCTCCCGGACGTAGGCCTTGACCACCCGGGCGCCGGTGACGTTTTCCTGCATGACGCTGTTCACCCGGTCCAGCCGCTCCTGGAGAACGGTGAACAGAGGGGCGGTCTTTCGCAGGAAATACCAGGAGCAGCCCGCCACCAGAGGCAGGGCGCAGGCGATGACCACCCCGAAGCTCAGATCCAGCATCAGCATACAGCCGATGCCCCCCAGGAAGAGCAGCAGCGTCCGGAAGCTGCCCCGGATGCACTGCATGACCATGTTCTGAATCTGGGTGATGTCGTTGGTGATACGGGTCACCAGCGAGCCGGTGGAGAACCGGTTGGTCTGGGCGAAGGACAGGGACATGATCCGCCGGAAGGCCTCCTCCCGAAGGTCGCCCCCCAGAGGCTGACAGCACAGGTTGGCGAACACCCCGGAGAGCACCCCACAGGTGGCCCCAAAGATGCACCACAGGATCATGTCCCGCCCGATGGTCAGCACGATATTCAGGTCGCTGACCCCGCCGTTGGAGAGGCCCAGCACCCCCTCGTCCACGATCTCCGCCATGAGCTGGGGCTGGATCAAATCCATGGCCACCTCTCCCACCATGGCGATGGGGGCCAGCAGCGCCCAGATCCAGTAGCGCTTGATGTACTTCCAGATACTCCTCATCTTCTCATTCCTCTGCTTTGGATTTTGCAGCTGTGTAAAACCATGATATTGTAGCATGAAAACGGGGGGATTTCAAATGAGTTTTGGGGGAGGAAAACGGGTTCTTGGTGCCCTCCTTGAGGAAGTCGAGGGGTTGCAGCAGCCCCTTGCCTCCCTCTCTGAGGGAGGTGGCACGGCGAAGCCGTGACGAAGGGAGAGCGGCAGACACCCACAACAAGATAAGCACTGTCGGCGAATTCGCAGGTAGCTGGTACGAATTCGCCGGGGGCTTTTGCTAAACGATAGCCCCTACCGCTCTCCCTCAGTCAGCTTCGCTGACAGCTCCCTCAAGGAGGGAGCCAAGAGGTCTGTGCAAGCCCCCAAAACAGCACAGCAGGGGCCTGCTCTCTGACAAGCAGGCCCCTGCTACGGTGGTATGGTGTTGTGCTGCGGTCAGTCGCTCTGCTCCAGCCCGTCCAGCTCGTGGAAAATGGAGGCCTTCACCGTCTCCGGGGCGAAGGACATGGCCACGCCGCCCCGCACCAGGGCAATGGCGTCCTCCCGGGTGCAGCCGCCCTCCTCCACCGCCCGGCGGTACTCCCGGGTGAGGGTAGTGCGGCTCACCGTCCGGTTGTCCGTGTTCAGCGTCACCGGCACTCCGGCGTCCAGGTACTCCCGGATGGGGTAGCCCGCCCAGCTCCGGGCGGCCCGGGTCTGGAAGTTGCTGGTGGGACACAGCTCAATACCCACCCCCGCCTCCCGGCACCGGCGCTGCAGTTCCCGATCCCCGGATATGGCAATGCCGTGACCGATGCGGGCGGCCCCGTAGTCCAGAGCCAGGCGCACATTCTCCCGAACGCCGGTCTCTCCGGCGTGGACGGTGAAGGGGATGCCCAACCGGTTCACCCGCCGGAAGTAGTTTTTGGATTCCTCCATGGGGTGGCCGTTCTCGTCCCCCGCCAGGTCTGCGGCGCAGAACAGCCGGGGGAACCAGTCCTTTGCCGCCTCCAGCATGGTCAGGTTGTGCTCCTCGCTGTCCGTCCGCAGGCCGCAGGCGATGAACCGGCAGCAGACCCCGGTGGCGGCCATCCCCGCCAGTTGTCCCCGCTCCACCGCCTGGAACACCCGGTCATAGGTCAGCCCACCCGCCAGGTGCAGGTTGGGGGCGAAGCGAATTTCCAGATAGCGGATGTTGTCCCGTCTGGCGTCTTCCAGCAGGTCGATCACCGCCCGCTCCAGTCCCGCCTCCGTCTGGAGGAGACGGACGGGCAGGGCGAAGCACCGGAGATAGGCCGTCAGGCTCTCGCACTCCTCTCCGGCGAAAATCTGGTTTTCCAGGTCTGCCGGGACAGGCTCTCCCACGCTCCGGAGATAGTCTGTCATCCGCTGAGGGCGGATGCTGCCGTCCAGGTGACAGTGCAGTTCCACCTTGGGGAGCCGGTCAATCCAGTCGTTCTTCATTTGAAACCCTCCGCAGCACGGACGCTGTGATTTGGATGGAGGTCTGGGCCGCCTGGGCGGCGAAGGCGGGGAAGTCCGCCGGGGCGTTGCCGTCTGCATCGTCCGAGATGGTGCGGATGACGGCGAAGGGAATGTGGTTCACATAACACACCTGGCCGATGCTGCCCCCCTCCATCTCTCCGGCGATGCCGCCGAAGGTGTCATGAATCCACTGCTTCCGCTCCCGCTGGCAGAGGAACTGATCTCCCGTGGCGATGGTGCCGGTGACGCATTTGTGACCCGTCTCCGCCACCGCCTCCTCCACCAGTGTGGACAGGCGGACTCCGGCGGGGATGTGGATGATGTTCGGGCCGGAGAGCATCCCCAGGGGGTCGCCCAGGCCGGAGGTGTCCATGTCGTGCTGCACCACGTCGCTGGCCACCGCCACGTCCCCGATGCCCAGCTCCCGGCAGAGGGTCCCGGCGCAGCCGGTGTTGATGATGGCCCGGACGGGGAAGCGCAAAATCATGGTCTGGGCGCAGATGGCGGCGAACACCTTGCCGATGCCGCAGACCGCCAGCACTACCGGCTGTCCCTCCAGGCGTCCGGTGACGAACTCGATGCCGCTGACCGTGACCGTCTCCGCATTCTCCAGCATGGCCCGGAGGCCCTCGATCTCCACCTGCATGGCTCCGATGACGCCGATCATGGGCTCACTCCTCCCGGTACTTGAAATCATTCGACTTTCCCTCCAGCACGTTCAGATAGGCCCGGCACTCTGCTTTCGCCGCCGCCAGGCTCAGGTTGCGATAGTTGCCGCACTCCTGGCGGCTGGCCCCGAACACCGGGCCGTCATAGGCCAGGATGTCCCGGAGCACCTGCTTCACCGTCGCCAGCACCCGCTCATTGTCCCCGTTGCGGATGAGCAGGTAGAACCCGGTCTGACACCCCATGGGGCCAAAGTAGATCACATCTTCCCGGAGGGGGGAGTTGCGGATAAAGGTGGCGAACATATGCTCCACCGAGTGCATGGTCAGATCGTCCATGTAGTCGCCCCCGTTGGGGGTGCGGGTGCGCAGGTCGTAGGTGGCCACGTCCCCGTCGATGCGGGAGAGGTAGATCCCCGGCTCCAGCAGGTCGTGGTTCACGGTAAAGCTGGTGATGCGCTCCATGTGTGCGGTTTCCTTTCTGTTTTTTGATAGAAACACAGACCGGCGCCCGGAGAGGATGCCGGTCTGTGCGGTTGGTTGGGCTGTTGCTGAGAGGCGGCTTACTTCTTGGCGGCCTCGTTCTTGCAGATGGCCTCCCACAGGCCGTTGAGGTAGCAGACGCCCAGGGCACGGTCATACAGGCCATAGCCGGGACGACCCACCTCGTCCCAGATCATCCGGCCATGGTCAGGCCGGATATAGGTGTCCGGGCAGGTGTCGTAGATGGCCTTCATAATGGCGTACATATCCAGATCGCCGTCGGCGGACAGGTGGCTGGACTCCCGGAATCTCCGGTCACTGCCCAGGTGCTTCACGTTGCGGACGTGGAGGCAGCCGATCCGGTCCATCTCGCCGAAGTGGCGGATGATGGCGGGAATGTCGTTGTTCACGTTGGAGCCCAGAGAGCCGGTGCAGAGGCAGAGGGTGTTGCAGGGGCTGTCATGGAGCTTGACCATCCGGTCAAAGCCGGCCTGATCGTGGGTGATGCGGGGCAGGCCGAAGATGGGCCAGCCGGGATCGTCCGGGTGGCAGGCCATGCGAACGCCCACCTCCTCGCAGGTGGGGATGATGCCGTCCAGAAAATACTTGAAGTTCTCAAACAGCTTGTCCTCGTCCACGCTCTTGTACAGCTCCAAGGTGTGCTCCAGCTCGGCCAGGCGCTCCGGCTCCCAGCCGGGGAGGGTGAATCCGTTGGAGTTCTTGGCGGTGTTTTCCACGATCTCCATAGGGGTCATGCTGCCCAGCTCTTCCTCGTCATAGTACAGGCTGTTGGAGCCGTCCTCGGGGATGACCCGGGCCAGGTCGGTGCGCAGCCAGTCCAGCACGGGCATGAAGTTGTAGACGATGACCTTGACGCCCACCTTGGCCAGGTTGCGGATGCTCTCGCAGTAGTTGGCGATGTACTGATCCCGGGTGGGCAGGCCCAGCTTGATGTCCTCGTGAACGTTGACGCTCTCGATGACCTCGCACTCCAGACCGGCCTCGTGGACGTGGTCAACGTAGGCCTTGCACTCCTCGTAGGTCCAGACCTCGCCCGCAGCCTTCTCGTCCAGCACGCCCATCAGGCCGCTCATGCCGGGAATCTGACGGATCTGCTTCAGGGTGACGGAGTCGCGGCCCTCGCCATACCAGCGAAATGTCATTTTCATTGGGAAGCTCCCCCTTTTGTAAGAATGTCCCCGCCCGCTCCGGCCCGGAGGGACGGCGATCACGATGTTGAGCGGGGAGAAAATCTTTGTACAATCTCCCCCTCATAATAGTATACCATAGATTCTCCCATTCCGCTACCACAATTTCACATTTGAAGGAAAAAAGTTGTTGGGCTGTCCTGTGGGTGAGCCATACTTGAATGTCTCTCTGCGTCCTCCGCCCGGTATATCAATATTTGACAAACTGCCGCCGTCAGCGTATCATCTTTTTAGGTAAAATAGATCATTTCCAAGACGCCATTATGTGAAATCTGATTGCTCCCCATAGGGCAGACAAGGAGGGAACTATGGAAAAAGACGAATACATCGCCCACTGCGCAGAGGATGGCCGTATTCAGACGGTGAAGGAGCATTTGGAGGGGACGGCCCGCTATGCCGCCGAAGCCCTAACGTGCGTCGGCCTGTCCCAAAGCGGCCGCATGGCCGGGCTGCTCCATGATTGCGGCAAGCTGACCCAGGCGTTTCAAACCTACCTCATCCGCTCCGTTCACGGTGAATCGGTTCAACGTGGCTCAGTCAATCACACCTTTGCCGGGGTGCGGCTCCTGCTGGAACGGTATCACTGCGGTGATCTGGATTTCCCGGACATTGCGTGCGAGTTGCTGGCTCTGGCGGTGGGCGGTCATCACGGCTGGTTCGACTGCGTGGACGAGCACGGGAAGTCCGGCTTCCGGCACCGCCTGACCAAGGCGGACATCGGCTATGAGGAGGCCAGAGAGAATTACTTTCGTCTCGTCATGTCCCCTGCGGAGCTGGATTCTCACTTTGCCGCTGCGTCGGCGGAGCTGTGCCCTGCGCTGGAGCACATCCACAACATGACTGGCGAGGAGGTTCCGGACGCCCAATATGACACCGAGACCGCTTTTTATGCCGGGCTGCTGGCCCGCCTGATGCTCTCCGCCGTGGTGGAGGGAGATCGCCGGGATACGGCGGAGTTTATGCAGGGGTTTTACTTTGCCCCTCGCCGGACGGAGGATGAGCTGCACGCTCTTTGGGCCGGTTGTCTGGCCAGGGTGGAGCAAAAGCTGGACGGGCTCCCCCATGATTCGGAGATCGACCGGGCCAGGCGGGAGATCTCGGATCGCTGCAAGGCTGGCGCTGCCCTGCCTGGCGGTGTCCTTCGCTTGAACGCTCCCACCGGCGGAGGCAAAACCCTGACCTCTCTCCGTTACGCACTGGCCCATGCGGAATCCAACGGGAAGCGGCGCATTATTTTCGTCTCGCCCCTGCTGACGATTTTAGACCAGAACGCCGGGGTGATCCGTGATTACATTCAGGATGACAGCCTGATTTTGGAGCACCACTCCAATCTGGTACAGGAGGCGTCCGATTCCGACGAGCTGGACGAGCGGGAGCTGCTGACGGAGAACTGGGACGCTCCCATCATCATCACCACCCTGGTACAACTGCTGAACACCCTTTTCTCCGGCAAAATGAGCGCAGTACGCCGGTTCCAGGCCCTGTGCGACAGTATCATCGTCATTGACGAGGTACAGACCGTACCGGTGAAGCTGCTGTCGCTGTTCTCGCTGGCGGTAAACTTTCTGGCTGAATTCTGTCAGGCTACCGTGGTGCTCTGCTCCACCACTCAGCCCTGTATGGAGCAGACCGCTCACCCCCTCCACGGCCCGGTCAGGGAGCTGCTGCCCTATGACCCGGCGCTGTGGGCCGTCTTTCGCCGGACAGAGATCCGGGACGGCGGCAGCACCTCGCTGGACGAGATCGCCGATCTGTCCCGGGAGCTGCTGGAGGAGGCGGACAGCCTGCTGGTGGTGTGCAATAAAAAGGACGAGGCTCAATCCCTGTTTCACAGCTTGAAGGACATGGACGGAAACTGTTTTCACCTCTCCGCTGCCATGTGTCCCGCCCATCGGCGGGATGTGCTCCAGGCCCTCAACGTCTCCCTGGAGCACAGGGAGGCCGGAAAAACCCTGTGCGTTGCCACCCAGGTGGTGGAGGCCGGAGTGGACATCTCCTTTGGCCGGGCGGTGCGGCTTGCCGCCGGTATGGACAGCGCTGTCCAGACGGCGGGTCGGTGTAACCGGAACGGCGAGGCAGGCCCGGACGCCGTCGCCCCTGTTCTTGTGGTTCAATGTCGGGGGGAGCGGCTGGGGGCGCTGCCGGACATCCAAAGGGGAAAGGACGCCACGCTGGAGCTGTTTCTCGCTTTTCGGCAGAAGCCGGAGCATTTTGGAAACGACTTGGCCTCTGACCAGGCCATTCGGTATTACTATCGGCAGCTTTACGCCCGGATGCCTCTGGGCGCACAGGACGGAAAAATAAAGAATCGGCCCTTCACCCTCTTATCACTGCTCTCTTTGAACGAAACGCTTTTGCCGGATGAACACCTTTTTCATTATTTCAAACAGGCATTTCGGCTGGCCGGGTCGCTGTTCGAGGTGTTTGGCGAGGACTCCGTCGATGTCATTGTCCCCTATGGCAAGGGAAAAGAGCTGATTGGCAAGCTGAACTGCAGCCGGGCGGAGCACGATCTGGCCCATGCCAAAGAGCTGCTACAGCAGGCAAAGCCATACTCCGTCTCCCTCTATCGGTATCAGATTGATGTGCTGGAGCGGGAAGGCGCATTGCTGCCACTTTGCAGCGGCGCAACCGCTTTGGTCGGACATTATGATGCCCAAACCGGTTTTACGCTGGAGGAAAAGCCGGGTGCAATGCCCTATCTGGGCGTTGACTAAGGCAGCAGGGGGCTCAAAGAAGCTTTGTTTTTACAGTCTTAGTCCACTTTATTGGACAGTGTTTTTGTTATGATCGGAGCAGAGAGAGAAAAGGCCCGGTGAAGCAAAACTTCACCGGGCAGCTGGAGACGTACATGATCCAACAAACTTTTCAATCCACAGCTTGCGCTGACGTGTTAATTATAACGCTTATGCTCAGGAAGCGCAAGTAAAGCAAAGGAAAAGAAAGGGGGACTGCCAGGGAAAGCGTATAGCATAGTTCCCATCAAATGAAAGCACCGAAAAAATAAAATTGAGCCTTGACATTTTTTCCTCTCCGCTGTATTATTTTTACATAATCCATCAAACGAACATTACGTTGATGCAATTGGAGGTGTATCCATGCAATGAAGTATCCAAATGTCGTAGAGTTTGAAGTCTCTGGCGACTACGCTCTGTTCTCCGACCCGATCATGCGGGTGGGCGGGGAGAAATGTACCTATCAGGTGCCCACCTATGAAGCGCTGAAGGGCATCCTCTCCTCAATTTACTGGAAACCCACTCTCATCTGGGTTCTGGACGCAGTCCGGGTGATGAACCCCATCCAAACGGAGGTCAAGGGCGTCCGCCCCATCAAATATGGGAAAAGCGGCAACGACCTATCCTACTACACCTACCTGAAAAACTGCCGCTATCAGGTGCGTGCCCACTTTGAATGGAACGAGAACCGCCCGGAGCTTGCCGGAGACCGCAACGAGGAGAAGCATCACAACATTGCCAAACGGATAATCCACAAGGGCGGCAGGAGGGATATTTTCCTGGGCGTGCGGGAGTGCCAGGGCTATGTGGAGCCCTGCGTGTTTGGAGAGGGAGTCGGCGCTTACGATACCATTCCGGAGCTGAGCTTCGGCCTGATGTATCACGGCATCACCTATGCTGACGAGGCCTACTCTCCTGAGACGGCCCACCGAATGACCGCCCGGTTCTGGTATCCCAGCATGAAAAACGGGGTCATCTCCTTTGTTCGGCCGGAGGACTGTCCTTTGACGAAACCGCTGCGCTCCATGGAGATCAAGCCCTTCGGTGTGGAGCAGGGCAACTTCTCCGGTCTGGCGGAATTTGGGGAGGTGTGACGTATGGGACTGCTGCAAAAGGCCTGCGAGACCTACGATACCTTCCAGCACTTGGCCGGTGTGGAGGTTCAGGACAGGGCCACGCTGGCCCCGCCCGGCTACATTTCTACCCGGGCGGACATCGAGATCACACTGATTCAGGACGGTACCTTCAAGACCGCCAGAGCAGTGGAGAAAACGGAGCCCAAGATCATCATTCCGGTCACGGAGGACTCCGCCGGGCGCACCAGCGCCCCCTGCGCCCATCCTCTGTGCGATCTGCTGGTCTATCTGGCTCCCTATGAGGAAAAGAAGCACGCCCTGTATGTGGAGCAGCTGGCGGACTGGGCCGCCTCGCCCTACAGCCATCCTCAGCTACAGCCGATCTTGACCTATATCCAGGGAGAGACGATTTTGAACGACCTCGTTCAGTACGGGGTGATCGCCCTGGACGAAAAGGGACGGCCCAAAAACGAAAAGGCGTTGGTGCGCTGGAGGGTGCTGGGGCTGGACCCGGCAGACAGCGGGCCATGCTGGACGAATCGGGGGCTGATGGAGGCCTATGGCCGGTATTACGCCAGCCGCAAGGAGGGCTGGTCGGAAAACCTCTGTATGATCTCCGGGAACCGGGACGTGCTGGCCAGGCAGCACATCAAGGGCATCATTCCCGCCAACGGCAACGCCAAGCTGATCTCCGCCAACGACAGCAGCGGCTTTACCTACCGGGGACGCTTTGACGAGAGCTGGCAGGCGGCCACCGTGGGGTATACCGCCTCTCAAAAGGCCCACAACGCCCTGCGCTGGCTGGCGGATAACCAGGGCGTCACCATGGGCGGGAGAACCTTCCTCTGCTGGAGCCCCCAGGGAAAGGAAGTTCCGTCACCCACCGGTGCCATGACCCGGCGAGACCGCCGGAGTCAGCCCAGCGCCAAAAATCCCACTGAATACCAGAAGCAGCTGCGGGAGACCCTTTCCGGCTGGAGGGTCGATCTGCCAGACAATGCGGACGTGGTTATCGCCGCCTTTGACGCCGCCACCACCGGGCGGCTGGCCCTGACCTACTACAACGAGCTCAAGGGCTCTGACTTCCTGCAACGGCTGTACGACTGGGACAAGAGCTGCTGCTGGGTCAACGGCGGGTTCGGCGTTCAGTCCCCCGGTCTGTACTGGCTGGCAACCTGTGCGTTTGGCAATTACCGGGAAAACAAATGGGCTGTAGACGACAAAATTTTAAAGCAGCAGATGCAGCGGCTGGTGGCCTGCCGGATAGACCGGGCCATCTTCCCGGTGGATGTAGAGCGCCTGCTGGTGCAGCGGGCGTCCAATTTGCAGCTGCTGCCCTGGGAGGATCGTCAACGGCTGCTGTTTCTCACCTGCGCCGCCATCCGAAAATACCATTATGACACCACAAAGGAGGAGTACGGGATGTCATTGGACAGAAATAACACAGACCGGAGCTATCTCTTCGGCCGACTGCTGGCCATTGCAGAGGCGGTGGAGCGGAGCACCTATGATGACAAGGAGACCCGGGAGCCCAACGCCATCCGGCTGCAATCGGTCTTTGTGCAGCGACCGCTGTACACCTGGAGTGTTTTGAAGGATCGTCTGATTCCCTATTATGAGAAGCTCCCGCCACGTCTGCGTGAGTATTACAGAAAAGAAATCGCTGAAATCGCCGATAAGCTCTCGCCGAATGATGAGACATTGAACCGGAAGCTGGAGGAGACTTATGTGCTGGGGTATTACCACCAGCGAGCCTACCGAAAGCCAAAAGAGGACGCACAGGAAACCGCAACCGAAGCGACAACAGAAGAACTGTAAGGAGGTAACAGAAGATGAGCGTATTACAGCATAAGATCGACTTTGTGGCCCTGCTCTCCGTGACCATGGCCAACGCCAACGGGGATCCCCTGAACGGAAACAGCCCCCGCACTGACTACAACGGCTACGGCGAGATGTCCGACGTGTGCATCAAGCGGAAGATCCGCAACCGGATGCAGGATCTGGGCAACCCCATCTTTGTCCAGTCGGAGGAGCGGTGCGACGACGGATGCGCCAGCCTCAGTGAGCGGGCCCAAAAGCTGGGCAAGATGAACGACCGGGATGCCTATGTCAAAAAAGCCTGTGAGACCTGGCTGGATGTCCGTTCCTTCGGGCAGGTATTCGCCTTTAAGGACGCCAAGGGCGCTTCCGTGGGGGTTCGTGGCCCTGTCTCTGTCCACCAGGCGGTCAGCATCTCCCCTATTCAGGTGGCGGATATGCAGATCACCAAAAGCGTCAACGGAGACAAGAGCGAAAAGCTCTCCTCCGACCGCATGGGCATGAAGCACTTCGTCCGCTTCGGTCTGTACAAAGTCAAAGGCTCCATCAATGTGCAGCTGGCGGAAAAGACCGGCTTCACCCAGGCGGATGCCGAGACAGCAAAGGAGTGTTTGCGGACGCTTTTTGTCAACGACGCATCCTCCGCCCGTCCGGACGGCTCCATGGAGGTGGTTCGGCTCTACTGGTGGGAGCACAACTGCAAGGACGGGCAGTATTCCTCCGCCCGGGTGCATCGCTCTGTTAAAGTGGCGCAGAAGGATCCCTCCACCCTGCCCACCTCGGTGGAGGACTATGAGATCACCCTGGAGCCGCTGCCCGGTCTGGAGCCGGAAGTGATCGATGGCGTTTGACGAGGGCGATTATTTGCAGCTCTCCGGCATCCAGCACTTTGTCTTTTGCCGCCGCCAGTGGGCCCTCATCCACCTGGAGCAGCAGTGGGCGGAAAATCTGCGCACCGCTGAGGGGCGGCTGCTCCACAAAAACGCTCACGACAACCAGCAGCGCACCCTCCGGGGCGACCTGCTGACCGTCCGGGCCATGCGGGTACACTCCGCCCGGCTGGGCCTCTCCGGGGAGTGCGACGTGGTGGAGTTCCGGCGTTCCGCAGAAGGAGTACCGCTGACAGGAGAAAAGGGCCTGTGGCTGCCCTACCCCGTGGAGTACAAGCGTGGCAGGGCCAAGCCCACTGCCTGCGACGAGGCCCAGCTCTGCGCCCAGGCCATGTGCCTGGAGGAGATGCTGTGCTGCACAGTCCCGGAGGGGGCGCTGTTCTATGGTCAGCCCCGGCGACGGCAGGAGGTGGTTTTCACCCCAGAGCTGCGGGCCACAGTGGAGCGTGCTGCCGGTGAGATGCACCAGCTGTTTCAGCGGGGGTACACCCCAAAAAGCAAGCCCTCCAAGGGATGCAACGCCTGCTCCCTGAAGAATCTGTGTCTGCCCGGTCTGTCCAAAACGCCCAGCGTGGCGGACTATCTGAGAGGGGAGCTGAACGAGCCATGAGGCATCTGCTGAACACCCTGTTTGTCGCGGTGGAGGACGCCTATGCCACTCTGGACGGTGAAAATGTGGTAATCCGCCGGGAGGAGGAGATCCTGGGCCGGTTCCCGCTCCACATTTTAGAGGGTATTTTCCTGTTCACCTACCCTGGGGCCTCCCCTGCCCTGATGGGCAAATGCGCCCGGGAAGATGTGAATCTGGTCTTTCTGACCCCCAGAGGGCGGTTCCTGGCCCGCACCTGCGGCATGAGCCAGGGCAATGTGCTGCTCCGCCGCACCCAGTACCGGGCGGCGGACGACCCGCTGCAAAGCTGCCGCATCGCCCGGAATATGATCTTCGGCAAGCTGAGCAACGCCCGACAGGTGTTGGATCGGGCTCGCCGGGACCATGCTCCCCGGCTGGACGTGGAGCGCTTCCAGGCCGTCTCCGACCAGCTTCATGGCCTGCTGCCCCAGGTGCTGGAGGAGACCTCTCTGGACTCCCTGCGAGGGCTGGAGGGCGCCGGGGCCAGCGCCTATTTTGGCCTGTTCGACGACATGATTTTGCGTAGCAAGGACGTCTTTTTCTTTCATGGGAGGAATCGCCGTCCGCCCCTGGATAAGGTCAACGCCCTGCTGTCCTTTGTCTATACGATGCTGGGCAATGAGTGCGCCTCAGCCTTGGAAATGGTGGGCCTGGACGCCTATGTGGGCTTTCTCCACCGGGACCGCCCGGGCCGAACCTCCCTGGCCCAGGATCTGCTGGAGGAGCTGCGGCCCTGCATGGCGGACCGCTTCGCCCTGACCCTTATCAACAACCAGGAGATCTCCGGCAAGGACTTTGAGGAGCAGGAGAACGGCGCCGTTTTCCTGACCGTCGAAGGCCGCAAAAAGGTCCAGCGGGCCTGGCAGGAGCGAAAGCAGGTGGTCATCACCCACCCATTTTTGAAAGAAAAGCTGCCCTGGGGCCTGGTCCCCTATGTACAGGCACTGTTGCTGGCCCGATACCTCCGGGGCGATCTGGACGGCTATCCGCCGTTTCTGTGGAAGTGAGGCCGATATGCTTGTCGTCATTACCTACGATGTCAACACTGAGGACGCTGCCGGACAGCGCCGCCTGCGCAGGCTGGCAAGGCAGTGCATGAACTACGGCCAGCGAGTGCAAAACTCCGTGTTTTAGTGTTCCCTGGACGCCGCTCAGTACCGCTTGCTCAAGGCAAAGCTGTGTGATATGATAGACCCAGAGCGGGACAGCCTGCGATTTTACAATCTCGGGAATAACTATCACAATCGGATCGAGCATTTTGGGGCCAAGGGCAGCTACGACGCCGCCGGGCCGCTGATCCTCTGATCCCCGGGTGCGAACGGGTAGCGAGCACGAAAACCCCGCCCTGTTCGCACGGTCTGAACGGTCAAAATTGGTCGGTTTGGGAACTTTTTTTCTCTTGTGCCGGCCACGCATATATCGTTCAGCTATTTATTTGTTGCAAAAATGCGCATTGAAGCTCCACTCTTTTTGTACATTTTTGCTGTCGCCACCCGCAAGGGTGGCGTGGATTGAAATAGCGTGGATGCCCCGCCCTTTCAGCCAGGCAACCGTCGCCACCCGCAAGGGTGGCGTGGATTGAAATTGACGGTCATTGCCGTATGG
>JAJQEM010000137.1 GCA_021201635.1 Clostridiales bacterium
CTCTATTAAAAATTTTTCGCGGATGTGTTCAACTTGCACTTGCAATTTTCGTTTAGAAAACGACTACCCTTTTTTCCCTGTCTGTGATATAATATCACCCAAAGAAATCCGCCAGCAGGGGAGGGGTCGCTATGAGCAGGAAGGAGCAGACGCACAGCCGCATCGTGTTCTGGCGTGGACTGCTTAATCCGGTCTTTCTCTGCTGGGTATGGGGCGGGCTGTCCGCCCTCCTGCGCCTGTGCCGCTACGGTGCGGTCCGGTCAAGCGTTCTTCAGGGTGCGCTCTACCTGCTGGCCTGCGCCCTTTGGGCGGTGATTTGGCCCCGGCTCTTTCGACGGGTGAGACGGTGGCTCATGGGGAAATACTCCACCCAATGGGTCGCCGCCCTCCTGGCGGAGGTGGTCGCCCTGTCGGCCATGGTGAGCATCGCAGGCTATCGCACCTGGCAGTACGCCCACGATCTCACCACCCGCTTGGGCTGGCATCTCTACGAGACGGCCAACACCGTCACCTTCTCCCTCTCTCATGACAACCTCTACACCGACGGCGGCGGTGCGCTGTTGGAGGAGCTTCGGGACAAGCTGGAGCTCCCGGATGATGTGTATGTCAGCAACCTCTTTCAGATAGACTTCACCGCCGACGGCACGGTGTCAGGGATGTACGCCTTTCTCTACGGCAGAGACGAGGAGGAAGAGCTGCGCAGCTGGCTGATCGAATACTCGGCGGAGGAGGAGACGGTCACGGTCTGGCTGGACAATGTGGTGACAGCCAGCTTTGACGAGGGGCAGCTGCTCCAGCCCATGGCGGAGCTGCTGGACGCCCTGGACCTCCAGGCCCAGGCGGAGGCCCTGGGCGGTGAGGAGCTGACCCTGCGGTATTACGGCCTCCGCTCGGATTATCCGGTGGAGGATACCATGTACCTGGTCCATGAGGACGGCACGCTCCTGCAAATCACCGCCTCCTATACTGGATATGAGCTGCTGCTCACCAGCGCCGACAGCGACGGCGGCGGGCGCATCTACTTCGCCTCCTGGCTCGACGGGCCGGAGGACACAGAGGACGGGGCGGAGACACCGTGAACACACAGAAGGGAAGGGAACACAGCATGACCCAAAAGGAGCTGAACGACCGGAACTGGGTGGCCTGGGCCAAGGAGCTGCAGTCGCTGGCCCAGTGCGGGATTGCCTATACCAAAAACCCCTTTGACCTGGAGCGCTATGGGCGCATCCGGGCCATTTCCGGGGAAATCCTGGCTCAGTACACCGACCTGCCGGTAGAGCGGCTCTCCGGCCTGTTCTGCGGGGAGGAGGGGTATCAGACCCCTAAGGTGACCACCCGCTCGGCCCTGTTTGTGGGGGATCGGGTGCTGCTGGTCAAGGAAAACGACGAAGGCTGGAACCTCCCCAGAGGCTGGTGTGACGAAAACCAGACCGTCCGGGCCAATGCGGAAAAGGAGCTGTGGGAGGAGACAGGCATCCGGGGCCGGGCCACCCGTCTGGTGGCAGTGCAGGACCGGAACCTGCGCAACTGGCCGCCGTACATCCTCAACCTGTCCAATCATCTGATTCTGTGCGAACCGGTGGGGGAGATGGGGCCCTTCCGCCCCAATCTGGAGACCCGGGAGCGGGGCTTCTTCCCCATGGGCGACCTGCCGCCTCTGGACACCCGGCGGACCACCCGGGAGCAGCTCCTCCTCTGCTGGGAGGCCAGCCGGGCAGAACACTGGGAGACGAGATTTGACTAAATAATCTGTCTGCCCCTGCCGGGCGATCAGTCGGGCATGAGCAGCTCCATTTCCAGCCCCCTCTGGCGGGCATACTCCAGGGTCTGATAGGTGCCTCCGGTGGGGGAGCCGTCGTAAACGCCGATGATTTTGGCAGAGTGCTCCACCAGATAACGGTTGCGCAGATAATAACAGGTCTTGGAATAGCTGGGAGAGACCACCACCAGGTTTTCTCCGCACGCTTGCAGGACCTCCCGGTAGCGGCGGCGCTCCTCCCGCCCCCATCGCTCCGCCTGCCCGGGATAGGGGATGACGGGGACAAGCTCCACCGCCCCGTCGGTCTCCGCCCGGAGGCGCAGCACCAGCTCAGCGCAGAGCAGGTCCACCCCCAGGGCCATCCCAGAGAGGAAACAGGTGTAGCCCCCCTCATAGCTGGCCTGGATACGCCGCCACAGGGCGTCGGTCAATGCCTGGGTGCGGGGGTCAGACGGGTCGGCCAGCCAGGGGAGCCGGTTGGTGCGGTGCCCGGTAAAGCAGCAGCACTGTTCGATGGGGTGCATAAGATCCCTCCAGATAGAACATTTGTTTTATTATACAGTAAGCACGGGAAAATAGCAAGAGGAAAACGAAAAAACCTGTTGCATTTTCTAACAGAGGGCGTATAATGGCGTTGAACAAGTGGATAGACGTCTTCAGGGCAGGGTGAAATTCCCGACCGGCGGTGATGCAGCATAGCTGACAGGTCCGCGAGCCCACGAGCCGAAACGCTCAGGGTTGAATCGGTGTGATTCCGATACCGACAGTAAAGGTATTACCACATAAATCGGCAAGAGCGGCTGGCGAGAAATTTTTCGCCAGAAAAAGGTGCAAAAGCGCAGGAATACTGGATGTATTTCAAGCTTTTGCTAAC
>JAJQEM010000012.1 GCA_021201635.1 Clostridiales bacterium
ATCAGATCCATCAACGGCAGAGGCAGACCGCCCTTCTTTTGCTCCTGGGGCTGTTTCTCCCCGGAAGTCTCCTCTCCGGAAGACTTGTCCTGCTCGGGCGGGGCCTCCTGAGGCGGCGTTTCCTTTTTAGCCTGCTTTTTTTCGGGTTTTTGCTTCTCCACCTTGGCTTTCTTTGGCTTTTTGGGCTTTTTCTCCTGCTTTTCCGGCTTTGGCTTTTGAGGGAGCAGGGTGATGTGAATCTGTCCCAGCCGGAGCCGGAGGGAGATGCCCTCCTCTCCGTAGGAGAAGACAACTCCCACCCGAACCAGCGTCAGCAAAAACAGCAGAAGGAGGATGGTGAGAAAAATGATCCAGCCTGTCATCTCATTGCTTCGCCTCCGGTTCCGGCGGGCTCTCCTGCTCCTGACGGCGCAGATCGTTCGCCTGTTGCAGCTCCTGGCGCAGCTTGTCCTCCTCCCCGGTCTGTGGCAGAGGCGGCAACTCCTCCAGACTGGAGAGATTGAAGCAGCGCAGGAATTGGTTGGTGGTGCGGAACAGGGCAGGACGGCCCGGAACGGCCAGCCTTCCGGCCTCCTCGATCAGTCCCCGCTCCAGCAGCAGATTGACGGTGTAAGAGGAGTCGACCCCCCGGACCTGCTCGATATAGGCCCGGGTGGTGGGCTGATAGTAGGCGATGATGGAGAGTACCTCCAGGGCGGGCTGGGAGAGCTGTGGCGGCTTCCGCCGCTCCAGGGCCTTCCGGATGCGCCCGGCGTACTCCGGGGCGGAGCAGAGCTGATAGCTGCCCTCCAGCTGGAGCAGGCGGATGCCCCGGCGCTCGTAGTGATAGCTGTCCCCCAGCTTTTTACAGCATTCTTCGACGGTGGCGGGCTCCGTCTCCAGGGCCAGGCTGAGCCGTTCCAGGGTGATGGGCTCTCCTGCGGCAAACAGGATGGCCTCCAGAGCAGACAGCAGCTCCTTCTCTTCCAGTTTTTCCATATACGCTCCTGTTTATGCCCCAGTCCCGCTGTCAGGCTCTGCCGGGGCGTCGGTTTTGATAACGGTGCAGTCCCGGGCAGACCCGGCCAGGCGGATGCGGCTGGCCTTGCACAGCTCCAGGATAGCCAGGAAGGTGGCCACGATCTCAGAACGGGAGTGGCTGCCCTGAAACAGTGACTTAAAATAAGTCACGCCACTGTGTACCAGGCGGCTCAAAATCTCCCGGGCCTTGTTGGCTACCGGGTACGGCTCCCGGCCCACGATGCCCCGGAACGCCTTTTCCGGGCTGGGAGGCGTCTCCCCGCTCCGGCTGAGGACGGCTTTCATGGCCTGGCAAATGTCCTCCGGCTGGTGGACATAGCGATAGGTCTTGTCCGGCGTGAGCGGCTCCTGGGGGCGGGTCAGGCAATCCCGTCCCACCTCGTAGCGGCCCAGCAGCTCCGGGACCACCGATTTGATCTTTTTGAAATTCTCGTGCCGCTGCCGCTCCTCCAGAGAGGCGATCAGCTCCTCCATCTCGGAGATGGCCTCCTCATCGTGGATGCTCAGCAGCATACGGGTCTTGATGTAGACCAACTGGGCCGCCATGGCCACAAACTCGCTGGCGACCTCCAGATCCAGCTCCTTTCTCCGGTCCATCCAGGCCATGTACTGGTCCAGGATGAGGGAGATCTGAATGTCCTGGATCTCCATTTTATTTTTGCTCAGAAGGGCGAGGATCAGGTCGAGAGGGCCGTCGAAATCGGCTGGCTCTGTCCGGGTCTTGACCACACCCTCCAGATGGTAAAGCGGTGCGTCCATCCCCTCACCTCTCAGGCGTAAATGTAGTTGAGCAGTACAGCCAGCACGCCCATGGGCAGGCCGGTCAGGGTGCAGATGCCGTTTGCCAGCAGGTTCATGAGATAGCTCAACGGCGTATCCAGCACGTCAAAGAATACCAGAGCAAAGAGCAGGAGCATAATATACCGCTCATAGCGGAGAATGGCGTTGTAAATGCGATCAGGCAGGAAGGAGAACAGCACCTTGGAGCCATCCAGCGGCGGGATGGGGAACAGATTAAAAACCCCCAGGCCCAGATTCAGCCACATCATCACCGCCAGCGCCGCCATGACCCAGAAGCCCGCCTCAGTAGCACCCACTCCCATAGAATAGAGCAGGCTCAGCAAAGCGGCGGAGAGGATGCTCATGACAAAGTTGGAGCAGGGGCCTGCCAGGGCGGTGATGGCCATGCCCTGCTTTGGCTTTTTGAAATAGTTGGGATTCACCGGCACCGGCTTGGCCCAGCCAAAGCCCGCCACCACCAACAGGATAAAGCCCAGCGGGTCGATGTGCCGCAGAGGGTTCAGAGACAGCCGCCCGGCCCTCCGGGCGGTGGGGTCTCCCAGCTTCCAGGCGGCCAGGCCGTGGCACAGCTCGTGAACGGAGAGACAGAGCAGCGCTACCCCCGCCCGGATGAGCAGGACGAGCAGAGCCTGATAATCAAAAATACTCCCCAGAGTATTGAGAAAGGACAAGGGGAAAAACCTCCCTGATCGGAAGAATCGGCGTAATCGCCGCAACGACCTACTATATTAACCCTTATTATAGCGAAACCGGAGAGAAAACACAAGCCGCAGACAGAAAAAGTTCTGCCTGCGGCCTGAAAATCGGCGATTTTATTTGGTGATGCCCGGCTGGCCGAACAGCTGCTGACGGAGGGCCTCCACCCCCGTCCGCTTTTCAGCGGAAAAAGGCAGGAGGACATCGTTCTCCCCCAGCTCCAGCGTCTCCCGGATGCAGCGGAGGTTCGGCTCGATCTCGCTCTTTTTCAGCTTGTCCAGCTTGTTGGCAACCACCGTCACCGGACAGCCGGTGGATTTGAACCATTCCATCATGGTCACATCGTCGGCGGTGGGCTTATGCCGGGCGTCCACGATCTGGACGCCTGCGGTGATGAGACCGGAGGCGAAATAGGCCTCCATCAGCCGTCCCCACCGCTCCCGCTCCTGCTTGGAGACCTTGGCGTATCCGTAGCCCGGCAGGTCCACCAGATAGAGCTGACGGTCGATGAGAAAATAGTTCACCTGGCTGGTCTTACCGGGAGCGGAGCCCACCCGGGCGAAGTTCTTCCGGTTGAGCAGGCAGTTGATGACCGAGCTCTTCCCCACGTTGGAGCGGCCCGCAAAGGCGATCTGGGGCAAGGAGCTGTGGATGAAGTCCTTGGGAGCGGTGGCCCCTATGACAAATTCCGCCTGATTCAGATTCATGCAGTTACCTCACTGTGGGATGGCCCCGGGCCGGAGGGCAGACGGCTGTACGCTGCCGTGGAGGGCGCTCAGATTGGGCTGTACGGCAGCGGAGGAGAAGTCCAGGGCCTCGGCCAGCACCTGGTCCACCTGCTCCACCGTGACGAACCGGAGGGCAGAGCGGACGGTCTGGTCGATCTCTGCCAGGTCCTTCTCATTGTCCGCCGGGATGATGACCGTCTGGATGCCGTTGCGGTAGGCTGCCATGGTCTTTTCCTTCAGTCCGCCGATGGCCAGCACACGGCCCCGAAGGGTGACCTCCCCCGTCATAGCCAGGCCGCACCGCACCTTCGCCCCTGTGAGGGCGGAGACGATGGCGGTGGTGATGGCGATGCCGGCAGAGGGGCCGTCCTTGGGGGTGGCCGCCTCGGGGAAGTGGATGTGGATGTCCTTTGTCTTGTAGAAGTCCGGATCGATGCCCAGCTTCTGAGTGCGGCTGCGGATATAGGAGATGGCGGAGTGACAGGACTCCTCCATCACCTTTCCCAGGTTGCCGGTGGGCTCCACCTTGCCGGAGCCGGGGACGGCGTTCACCTCTACCTCCAGCAGCTCTCCCCCTACGCTGGTCCAGGCCAGGCCGTTGACCAGCCCCACCTGGGGGGTGCGCTCCAGCTTCTCCGGCTGATACCGCCGGGGACCGAGGAATTTCTCCAGCTGGTCGCCGTTGACGTTGACCCGCTTGACCTCGCCGCTCACCAGCTCCATGGCGGCCTTCCGGCACAGGTCGGCCAGCTTCCGCTCCAGGAGACGGACGCCGGACTCTCTGGTGTAGCCGGAGATGATCTCCCGGATGGCGTCGTCGGTGATGCGGAGCTGGCTGGCCTTTAGGCCGTGACGCTTCAGCTCCTTGGGAAGCAGGTGCCGCCGGGCAATTTGCAGCTTCTCCTCATCAGTGTAGCTGCCCAGCTCGATGAGCTCCATCCGGTCCAGCAGAGGGCGGGGTACGGTGGACAGGTCGTTTGCGGTGGTGATAAACAACACGTCGGACAGGTCGAAGGGCAGCTCCAGGAAGTTGTCCCGGAAGGTGCTGTTCTGCTCGGCGTCCAGCACCTCCAGCAGAGCGGAGGCCGGGTCGCTGCGCTGGTCTGTGCCCAGCTTGTCGATCTCATCCAGCAGGATGAGCGGGTTACAGGTGCCCGCCTTGGAGATGGCGTTGATGATGCGCCCTGGCATGGCCCCGATATAGGTTTTGCGGTGGCCCCGGATCTCCGCCTCGTCGTGGATGCCTCCCAGGGACACCCGGGCCATCTTCCGGTTGGTGGCCTTGGCCACCGAGGCGGCGATGGAGGTCTTGCCCACGCCGGGAGGGCCGTACAGGCAGAGAATCTGCCCCTTCAAATCGGGAGACAGCTGCTTGACTGCCAGAAATTCCAGGATGCGCTCCTTCACCTTTTCCATGCCGTAATGGTCGGCGTCCAGGATTTTCCGGGCCGTCTCCACGTTCAGCCGCTCCCTGCTCCGTTTCGTCCAGGGCAGCTCCAGGCACAGGTCCAGATAGTTCCGGGAGACGGCGGCCTCCGCAGAGCCAAAGGGCTGCTTCTCCAGGCGGCGCAGCTCCTTGTTCAGCTTGTCCTCCACCTCCTTGGGTAGGCGGGCCTTGGCAATCTTCTGGCGATATTCCAGAATTTCATCATCTGGGTCGCCACCCTCCCCCAGCTCGGACTGGATGACCTTCAACTGCTCCCGGAGGTAATAATCCCGCTGGTTCTGATCCATATGCTCCCGAATCTTGCCCTCCAGGTCGTGCTCCACCGAGAGCACCTGGAGCTCTCTCGCCAAAATCTGGTTCATCTTCTCCAGGCGGCGCACCGGGCGGAACTCATCCAGGATGGACTGCTTGTCCTCACCCCGCAGGGGGATGTTCTGGGCGATATAGTCGGCGATATAGCCGGGGTCACGGCTGTTATACACATTCAGCATCAAGTCGGCAGAGAGCCGCTCTGACAGCTCCCCATAATGGGCAAACAGCTCATAGGCCTGGCGGATGACCGCCTCGCTTCTGGGGGTGCCGGGCTCCACAGGCGGGGTGGGCATCTCCTGAACGACTGCGGTGAGGCAGGGCCGCTCCTGTACCAGCTCCAGCAGCATGGCCCGACTGCTGCCCTCCACCATGACCCGCACATTGTCGTCCGGCAGACGGAGGAGCTGGCGGACTGTGCCGATGGTTCCCACCCGGTACAGGTCATTCTGGCCGGGCTGCTCCACCATGACAGATTTCTGAGCCACCAGGAACACCCGGTTGTCCTGCTCCATGGCCTGTTCCAGGGCTTTCATGGACGCCTTTCGGCCCACATCGAAGTGGATGAGCATATTGGGAAAGATAGTCAGCCCTCTCAGGGCCAATGCGGGGAGGACGGTGCCCTCCTCGACGGTGATGTTGGCTTCACTCATAGAATACCTCCATGGAGGAAAATGGCCGTAAGTCCACCCTCAAGCGGACTTGCGGCCAATGAATGGTAGGTCAATGGGTCAGGAGGCGTTGCCCCGGCGGCGCTGCTGATGCTGCATCTCCTTGAGGGTTTTCGCACCCAAACGGGGGGCGGGGTGCTGGAGCCGATCTTCCTCCCGGACAATCTCCGGCTGTCCCTCCTTCCGGATGCTCTCCGGAGTGATGGTGATCTTGGCGATGGAGGGGTCCGAGGGGATGTCGTACATCAGCTCGTTCATAGAGGCCTCCAGCACCGTCCGCAGTCCCCGGGCGCCGATGCCCCGCTCCAGGGCCAGGTCGGCGGCGGCCTCCAGAGCCTCCGGCTGGAACTCCAGCTCCACATGGTCGTACTCCAGCAGCTTGCGATACTGCTTCACCAGGGCGTTCTTCGGCTCGGTGAGGATGCGCACCAGCTGTTCCCGGTTCAGGGCGGTCAGAGTGGTGACCACCGGCAGACGGCCGATCAGCTCTGGGATGATGCCAAACTTCATCAGGTCGTGGGGCTGGACATGGGAGAGAACGTCCCGCTCCTCCCGCTCCTTCTTCGTCTGGACGCTGGCGCCGAAGCCGATGCTCCGGTCGTCCAGGCGGCTCTCGATGATCTTCTCAATGCCGTCGAATGCGCCGCCGCAGATGAACAGGATATTGGTGGTGTCGATCTGAATGAACTCCTGACGGGGATGCTTCCGACCACCCTGGGGGGGAACATTGGCCACAGTTCCCTCCAGGATTTTCAGCAGCGCCTGCTGTACGCCCTCGCCGGAGACATCCCGGGTGATGGAGGTGTTCTCGCTCTTCCGGGCAATCTTGTCGATCTCGTCGATATAGATAATCCCCCGCTGGGCCAGTTCGATGTCGTAGTCGGCAGCCTGGACCAGGCGCAGAAGGATATTCTCCACATCGTCGCCCACATAGCCGGCTTCGGTCAAGGTAGTGGCGTCGGCAACGGCAAAGGGCACCTTCAGAATACGGGCCAGGGTCTGGGCCAGGTAGGTCTTGCCGCAGCCGGTAGGACCCAGCAGGAGGATGTTGGACTTTTGCAGCTCCACATCCTCGCCGCCGCCGAAATAGATGCGCTTATAGTGGTTGTACACCGCCACCGAAAGGGCCACCTTGGCCTGATCCTGTCCGATCACATACTGGTCCAGAATCTGACGAATCTCCCTGGGCGTGGGGATCACATCCGGGATCTCTACGTCGTAACGACCCTGATCCTCGTCAAAGTAATCCTCCGAATCGTCCAAAATCTCGTTGCAGAGCTGGACGCACTCGTTGCAGATATAGACATTGGGTCCTGCGATGATACGCTCCACCCGGTCCTGACTTTTTCCGCAGAAGGAGCAGCAGACCGTCCTTCTATCGTCCTTTTTTGGCATATCGCTTTCCTCATCATTCTGTCACGGTGAGGCGGGCAGCCCCTCACTCACCGATGCTCAAAGATTTGGTCGATCAGACCGTATTCCTTCGCTTCGTCCGCCGTCATCCAGTGATCCCGCTCGGAGTCCGCCTTGACCTGCTCCGGCGTCTTGCCGGTGTTGGCGGCCAGAATGCCGTTCAACCGCTCCTTGATTTTCAGGAAGTGCTCCAGGTCGATCTCCATGTCGGTGACCTTGCCCTGAGTTCCGGCAGAGGGCTGATGAATCATAATCTCCGCATTGGGCAGGGCGATCCGCTTGCCCTTGGCGCCGCTGGAGAGCAGGAACGCTCCCATGCTGGCAGCCATACCGATGCAGATGGTGGACACGTCGCACTTGACATACTGCATGGTGTCGTAGATGGCCATACCTGCGGTGACGCTGCCCCCGGGGCTGTTAATGTAGAACTGAATGTCCTTGTCCGGGTCCTGGGCCTCCAGGTACAGCAGCTGGGCCACAATCAGAGAGGCGGTGGTGTCGTTGACCTCCTCGGAGAGGAAGATGATGCGGTCGTTGAGCAGGCGGGAGAAGATGTCATAGCTCCGCTCCCCCCGGCTGGTCTGCTCCACTACATAAGGTACTAAGCTCATAATGATACGCTCCTTTTTCATAAACACGAAGAGATGATGGTACAGTATACCCGGCTCTTCTGTGAGGATATACCGAAATTCTGCCCTTCTGTTTCTCTCTCTGCCGCCGCCGCAGGAACGTTCGGCAGCGGTCTGCTCTTAGGTGGGATTACTCGGCGTCGGCGCTTTCAGCCTCGGCGGGGGTCTCCTCCACAGGGGCGGTGGCCACGGCACTGGCATAGATCAGCTCGGAGGCCTTTTTCAGCTTGACATCCCGGGCCAGGGTTTCGTTGTCCAGAGCCTCCCGGATTTTGTCCTCTTCCATACCGTACTCCTCGCTCAGCTCGGCGACATGGGCGCTGATCTCCTCCTCGGTGGCCTCGATGCCCTCGGCCTCGACGACGGCCTTGAGCACCAGCTCCTGCTGAATCTGCCGGAGGGCGCTGGCCTTGATGGAGACACGGAACTCCGTCCGGTTAGTGCCCATCATGTTCAGGTAGTTGTCCAGGGTGATGCCCATGCTCTGGATGCGGGACTCGTAGTTCTCCATCATCTTGTCCGTCTCATACTCCACCATGGTGTCGGGGATCTCCATCTGGGCGTTGTTGACCACGGCGGTCATGACGGACTGATGGAACGCCTCGTCGGCGCTCTTGTTTTTCTCTTCCAGCTTCTTCGCTTTCAGGTCGGC
This sequence comes from Clostridiales bacterium, assembly GCA_021201635.1. GTDB lineage: Bacteria > Bacillota > Clostridia > Oscillospirales > Oscillospiraceae > Onthomonas. The sequence continues at coordinate 8,367 of JAJQEM010000012.1, forward strand.
CTTGAACTCGTCCAGGGTCTCGAACTCGGAGACATCCTTGGCAAACTCGTCGTCCAGGGTGGGGGCCTGCTCCTCCCGGACCTCGTGGACGGTGCACTTGAAGGTGGCCTCCTTGCCGGCCAGCTCCTTTGCCTGATACTCCTCGGGGAAGGTGACGACGACGTCCTTGTCCTCTCCGGCGGAGACGCCCACCAGCTGGTCCTCAAAGCCGGGGATGAAAGAGCCGGAGCCCAGCTTCAGCTCGTGGTTCTCACCCTTGCCGCCCTCAAAGGCCACGCCGTCCACAAAGCCCTCAAAGTCGATGACGGTGGTGTCCCCCATCTGGGCAGGACGGTCCACGGCGACCTGGGTGGTGGCCCGGCTGATATAGGGCTGGAGTGCTGTTTCTACATCCTCGTCGGAGACAGTGACCTCTGCCCGGGGAGCGGGGATCTCCTTATACTGGCCCAGGGTAGCCACGGGCATCAGGCCCACAGTGACGGTGAGGGACACGCCCTCGGCACTGATGGACTGGACGTTGGTCTGGGGATAGCCCACGATCTCCAGGGACTTGTCCTTGTTGATCTCCTCCATGATGGCGGGATACAGCTCCTCCATGGCGTCCTCATAGAACACGTCGGCGCCATACATCTTCTCCACCAGCTTCCGGGGAGCCTTGCCCTTGCGGAAGCCGGGCAGGGCGATCTGCCCCTTCACCTTGGCATAGACCTTGTTGACTGCGGCGTCAAACTCCTGGGCGCTGATCTCCACAGACAGCTCAGCGGTGTTGTTTTCCTTTTTCTCTACGTTTTTCACGTTCATGGGGGTGTTCCTCCTTGGCGGGCGGCAATGCGCTCCGTTTCTTCAAAATCATCAGTCTGATATTGTAACAGACTTGACAAGAGATTTCTACTGTTTTCAGTAAAAAAACAGTCTCATTCCAAAATTTTTTTTGGTACGAAATTCAGATGATCGGCGGAGATGAGGGAAAATTCCGTCTCCCCCACCGTCCCCTCGATGGCCAGACGGCGGCTTGGCCCGTGGAGATGGGCGTACCAGCAGCGGCGTACGCCGTACTGCCGGAGCAGAGACAAAATCGGCTCACACCGGTATCCCTGGTAGATCGGCGGGTAGTGGAGAAAGACCAGCTTCTCCCGGTCTCCAGCCGCTTTCAGGGACGTCTCCAGCCGGATGCACTCCCGACGGAGCATTTTCTCGTCGTGGCCCGCCTGCTCCAGCTCGTAGAACCATCCCCGGGTGCCGCAGATGGCGGTCTCCCCGTAGAACCAGCAGTTGTTATGGAGCAGCCGGAAGGTGTCCAGCCCCTTCTCCTGAAAGAAGCTCTCCATCTTGCGGGCGGTGGTCCACCAATAGTCGTGGTTCCCCTTGAGCAGCAGCTTGGTCTGCCCCGGCAGGCCGTTGAGAAAGCGGAAGTCCGCCTCACACTGGGACAGATTCATCCCCCAGCTCAGATCGCCGCAGAGGAGCACCGTGTCCTCCGGCTGAACATTCCTCAGAAAGCCCTGTCTCAGCCGGTCCGGGTGGTCTTTCCACTCCGGGCCAAAGATGTCCATGGGCTTGTCCGTGCCGAAGGACAGGTGAGGGTCTCCGATGGCAAAGAGGGCCATATCACTTCAAAAAGCCGGTGACGACTGCCTTCATCTGCTCCTTTTGCACCCAGCCGTCAAAGCGGACCTTCTTGTCCCGCAGCCCCGCCAGAGGACGGGGGATCTCCGCCCCGGTGACCTGTGAGAGCTGGTCCAGCAGCCCTGCGCCGGAGGACAGCTCCTCCACGCCGATGGCCTCCAGGACGGCGTCCGGGAACTTGAAGGGGCTGGCGGTGGAGGCCACCACGGTGGGGGTCTCGTCCCCGGCCTCCGCCCGGTACTGCTCCAGCACGTGGAAGGCGACGGCGGTGTGGGTGTCGATGAGATACTTGTGCTCCCTCCACATCTTGCCGATGGTCTCCTTGGTGGCGGCCTCGGTGGTGTAGCCTGCGGAGAATACTGCCTGAATCTTCTTCTGAATGTCCTCGTCCGCCGTGTAGCAGCCGGTTTCCGCCAGCTGGTCCATATATCCACGGGTGCGCTCATCGTCATTGCCGGAGAGTGCGAAGATCAGCCGCTCCAGATTGCTGGAGATGAGGATGTCCATAGAGGGAGAGACCGTGTTGTAGAACGGGCGGTTCTTGTCGTAGGTGCCGGTGGTCAGGAAGTCGGTGAGCACGTTGTTGTCGTTGGAGGCGCAGATCAGCCGACGGATGGGAACACCCATCTCCCGGGCGTAGTAGGCGGCCAGAATGTTGCCGAAGTTGCCGGTGGGAACGCAGACGTTGATAGGGTCGCCGTTGGAGATGGTCCCCTGTTTCAGCAGGTCGCAGTAGGCGGAGATATAGTAGACGATCTGAGGCAGCACCCGGCCCCAGTTGATGGAGTTAGCAGAGGACAGGAACAGGCCCTTGGCGGCCAGTTCCTCCCGAAGCGCCTCGTCGGAGAACAGCCGCTTCACCCCGGTCTGGGCGTCGTCGAAGTTGCCCACCACGGAGCAGACGCCTACGTTCTCCCCCTCCTGGGTCTTCATCTGGAGGCCCTGGACCTCGGACACGCCGTCCTTGGGGTAGAACACCAGGATCTTGGTCTTGTCCACGTCCCGGAAGCCCTCCATGGCGGCCTTGCCGGTGTCGCCGGAGGTTGCCACCAGGATGCAGACCGTCCGGTTGTCGTAGTTCTTCCGCATGGAGGCGGTGAGCAGATGGGGCAGCATCTGGAGGGCCATGTCCTTAAAGGCGCAGGTGGGGCCGTGCCACAGCTCCAGGCAGTAGGTGTTGTCGTCCACCTTGCGGACGGGGGCCACCTCTTTCGTGTCGAACTTGTCCGGCCCGTAGGCCCGGCCGGTGTAGGCGGTCAGCTCAGAGGTGGTGAAGTGGGTCAGATACAGCCCCATGACGTACACCGCCCGCTGCTGATAGGACATATCCTTTAAGCTCTCCAGCGCATTGCCCGGCAGACGGGGCAGCGAGGCGGGCAGAAGCAGTCCCCCATCCCGGGACAGCCCCTGGGAGATGGCCTGAGCTGGGGTGAACTCCAGCTTCTTATTTCTTGTGCTCACATAGTACATAGCCGATCACTGTCCTCCTGTATTGGTTGGGAAGCGGGCGCAGACCGGAGGCCGGACACCCGACGATACCTCATTATTACATCAAACGGCCCTCCGGTCAAGCAGTCGGAGCGAGAAAGTGGGCCGGGGTCAGTAAAAAGCATTCTCCAGATACATCACGCCAGGGCGCTTGGTCTGCATCCCCTGTGGCGCCGTGATCTGGCAGACGTCAAAGCTGATATAGTAGCTGTCCATCTCCGGGTGCTGAGCGAGGTAGCGTCCCATGGCCATGCGGATGCGCTCCTGCTTGCGCCGGGTCACCGCCTCCCTGCCGGAGGCAAAGCTGCCGGTGCGGAGTTTGACCTCCACCACCGCCAGGACTCTGCCTTTCCGGGCCAGCAGGTCGATCTCTCCTTCCCGGAATGTGAGGTGGTGCTCCAGTACCTCATAGCCGTGCTGCATCAGCCACTGGGCGGCCATCGCCTCGCCCCAGGCGCCCAGGCGGCGGTCAACGTCGTTTCTCATAGAATTTCTTCAAAAAGCTCATCCGGTGGGCCGGACAGGGGCCGTACTGCTCCAGCATCTGATAGTGGAGCGCCGTACCATAGCCTTTGTGCTGCTCAAATCGGTACTGGGGATACTGTTTCGCCAGCTCCACCATGAACCAGTCACGGCTGACCTTCGCCAGAATGGAGGCGGCGGCGATGGAGGCGGAGAGACTGTCCCCATGTACCACCGTCCGGCAGGGGACGGAGATGCCCCGGCTCTGGTTCCCATCCACCAGCGCCAGGTCGGGCCGGAGGGATAAGCCGCCAACGGCCAGATCCATGGCCTTCATCCGGGCGTTGAGGATGTTGATCTCGTCAATTTCCCTCTCGTCCACGCTGGCCACCGACCAGGCCAGGGCCTGCTCCTTAATCTGGTCAAAGAGCCGCTCCCGCCGCCTGGGGGCGACCTTTTTGGAGTCGTTGAGCCAGGGCAGGCCAAACGTCTCCGGCAGGATGACGGCGGCGGCGTACACCGGCCCGGCCAGTGGCCCGGCCCCCGCCTCGTCCACGCCGCAGACCAGGGAATAGCCCTGGGCGTGGGCCTCCTGCTCCAGGGCAAGGAAATCGTGCTCTGTGCTCATGGGGCTATCTCGCCTCCTCCGGGGTCTCCAGGGTGAACCGGCCCAGCTTGCCGGAGCGATATTCCTCCAGCAGAACCCTACTCATCCGCTCCAGGTCCACCTCTCCCCCGGAGATGAGAAAGCCCCTGCGCCGTCCGGCGGCCTCCAGCAGCTCCCAGCCCTCTGATGACGGGGAGACGTCGATTTTATAGCGGGCGGCCACCACCTCCGGGTAGCGCTCTGAGAGCAGAGCCATCAGGCCGGAGGCCAGGGTCTCCAGGTCCATGATGGTGTCCTTAACGGCGCCGGTATAGGCCAGATGCTGCCCCACCCGCTGGTCCTCGAACTTGGGCCAGAGAATGCCTGGCGTGTCCAGCAGCTCCAGCCCGGCGTCCACTGTGATCCACTGCTTGCCCCGGGTGACGCCGGGGCGGTTCTGAGCCTTAGCGGACTTCCGCCGGGCCACCTGATTGATGAAGGTGGACTTTCCCACATTGGGGATTCCCACCACCATGGCCCGCACCGGGCGGCCAGTCTGGCCCTTTTCTGCCCAGCGCTCGATCTTGTCCTTCAGCAGGCTGCGGACGGCGGCGGAGAACTGATTCACCCCGGCCCCGGACTTGCAGTCGGTAAGAAGCACCGCCTGTCCCCTGCTGCGGAACCACTCCACCCAGGCCCGGTTCATGGCCTCGTCCGCCTGGTCCGCCCGGTTCAGGATGACCAGCCGGGGCTTGTCCCCCACCATACTGTCCATCTCCGGGTTGCGGCTGGAGAGGGGGATGCGGGCGTCCAATATCTCTGTGACGGCGTCCACCGATTTTAAATTTTCCCCGATCATCCGCCGGGTCTTGGCCATGTGGCCGGGATACCATTGAATGTCCATCGGCTTTCGCCTCCTTTTTTCTACCAATTTCCCTACGAAAAAAGGAGCGGACACCCGCTCCTTTTGTTTCGACCAAGGGATTTAAAGACTTCGCTGCACGAATCAGCAAGAGCGACTGGCGAGATATTTTTTGCCAGAAAAAGGCGCAAAAACGCAGGAATACTTTGTGTATTTCAAGTTTTTGTAACGCATTTCTGGCGGAAAATAGCCGCCAGGCGCCGCAGATGCATTTGTGCGGCGATGTCTTAAAGCTTCTCCTTGACCTTAGCGGCCTTACCGGCGCAGTCACGCAGATAATACAGCTTGGCCCGGCGAACCTTGCCCCGGCGAACGGTCTCCACCTTCACCACGTTGGGGGAGTTGACGGGGAATATCTTCTCCACGCCCACGCCGTAGGAAATGCGGCGGACGGTAAAGGTCTCGTTCACGCCGCCATGCTTCTTGGCGATGACGGTGCCCTCAAAGATCTGGATACGCTCCTTGGCGCCCTCCGTCACCTTGACATGAACACGGACGGTGCTGCCGACCTCGATGACCGGCTGCTCAGCCTTGACATTCTTCTGGTCAAGTGCCTTGATGAGATCCATAACTGTTTCCTCCTGATTCATAGGTGTTCTTGACGCCGTTATTTGCCTGCGCCTGACGTATGGTGCGCAGCAGCCCAGAGGACCACCCTTTATTCAACTGGTCAAGAATACCATACAAAATCGGAAAAAGCAAGAGGTGTCAGCGAAAAATTTCTCCATTTTCCTGAAAAACCTCCTCCCGGCGATACCGGGCAAAGTCCGGGGCCAGGGCGGGATACCGGGCGGCGAAGGTCTCCATCAGCAGCTGGGGGTTCAGGCTGGGCTCCTGGGCGGCCAGATTGCAGGAGAGGGACAGCTGCCCCTCCCCCACCGGCTCCATGGACCAGCGGTGGACCATAGGGATCAGGTCCAGCTCGGTATACCCCTTTTTGGATTTCTTGGAGGGCTTGCGGACGATCAGATGCTCCGGGGCGAGGAACGCACGAAATCCTTCCTCTACCCCCTCCAGGATGCCGTTGTCATAGTCCAGAGTGATGGACCAGTCCAGCGTCCTGATCTGCTTGAAGGGCCGCTCCGCCCGATAGCAGGACAGCACCCGCAGCCCCTCGGGGAGCGTCCGGTTGAGCAGGGCCGGGACCTCCTCCAGAGACACCTGGCTCACCAGGTCGAATTCCAGAATCTCGCACCGGCTGGAAAAGCCCAGGGACAGGGGCAGAGCGATGGAGACGTAGGCGTGGCAGTTGTACCCCTCCGTCTGCCAGATCTCCAGCCCCGCCCGGAGGAAGGCCCGCTGAAACTGGGCCATGGTGTCCAGATGGGAGATATAGATGGCCCGTCCGGTCTTTTCATAGAGGAGCCGGTGAGCGTGCATTTTTGCCATAGGTCAGACCTCCCCTGCTGTTGCGTGGCGTTCCCTTGCGGAGATGGGATAGAGGGCGTCGCATTTCCGGTCACAGAGCAGACGATCCGCCCCACAGCCGGTACACTGCTTCCGGCAGTCCGGCGTGATGGTAGAGCGGTAGGCCTGCTCCCGCTCCCGCCAGAGATAGCTCTGACGGACGCCCACCGAGATCATGGACCAGGGCAGCAGCTCCTCCCAGGGCCGCTCCCGGCAGGCGTAGAAGTCCGGATCGACTCCCGCCTCCCGGAAGGCATCCATCCAGCGCTCAAAGCTGAAATACTCGCTCCAGGCGTCCAGCCGTCCGCCTTTGCGCCAGACCGCCTCCAGGGCCTTGCCCAGCCGCCGGTCACCCCGGGCCAGCACCGCCTCAATATAGCTCAGGTCCGGGTCATGCCAGTTGTAGATAATGGATTTGTTGGTGATGCTCCGGCGCAGAAGGGCCACCCGGCGGCGGTACTCCTCCATGGAGATCTGGGCCTCCCACTGGAAGGGAGTGAAGGGCTTGGGCACAAAGAAGGCGGTGGAGACGGTGATGCGCACCCCTCTGGCCCGGTTGCTGCCGTACTGCTTCCAGACCATGTAGACCTTCTGGGCCAGGTCGGCGATGCCCACCACGTCCTCGTCCGTCTCGGTGGGCAGGCCCAGCATGAAGTACAGCTTTACCGCATTGCCGCCCCCCTCAAAGACGGTACGGCAGGAGCGGAGCAGGTCCTCCTCCCGGACGTTTTTGTTGATGGTGTCCCGGAGTCGCTGGGTGCCCGCCTCCGGGGCGAAGGTAAAGGAGCTTTTCCGGGCCTTTTGGAGCCGCTGCTCCAGGGCTGTGGAGAAGTTGTCCGCCCGGAGGGAGGGGACGGAGAGGTTGATATTCCTCGGCTCGCAGTAGTCCAGCAGCCCATCGCACAGCTCCGCCAGGGGTCGGTAGTCGCTGGTGGAGAGGCTGGAGAGGGTCATCTCCTGATAGCCGGAGTCCTTGCAGGAGGCGATCCCCTGCTCGATGAGCACCTCCGGGCTTTTGGGCCGGACAGGCCGATAGCAGTACCCCGCCTGGCAGAACCGGCAGCCCCGGATACAGCCCCGGAACACCTCCAGCATCACCCGGTCATGGACAATCTCGGTGGAGGGGATGATGGTCTTGACGGGATAGTAGGCAGTGTCCAGGTCCTGGACGATGCGCTTGGTGACCACAGCCGGAGCACCCTCCTGCGGCGTAATGGAGGCCAGGGTCCCGTCCTCGTGATAGGTGATGTCGTAGAGGGAGGAAACATAGAGCCCGGGGACCTGGGCCGCCCGGCGGAGAAATTCCCTCCGGCTCCAGCCGGTGCGCCGCACCTCCCGGTACAGCTCCAGCATCTCCACCGTCACGTCCTCCCCTTCTCCCAGGGAGAACAGGTCGATGAAGTCCGCCAGCGGCTCGCCGTTGTAGGCGCAGGTGCCTCCCGCCATGACGATGGGGTCGTCGTCCCCCCGCTCCCAGGTGTGGAGCGGGACCCCCGCCAGGTCCAGCATATTCAGTACATTGGTGTAGGCCATCTCGTAGCCCAGGGAGAAGCCAATCATGTCAAAGTCCCGGATGGCATCGCCGCTCTCCAGGGCCCACAGGGGGAGGCCGGCCTTGCGCATCTCCGCCTCCATATCTCCCCAGGGGGCGAAGCACCGCTCGCACCAGACCCCGTCCATCCCGTTCATGATACCGTAGAGGATACGGACGCCCAGGTTGGACATTCCGATCTCATAGGTATCGGGGAAACAAAAGGCAAAGCGGAGATCCACCTGAGCCTTGTCCTTGATAACTGCGTTATATTCCCCGCCGGTATAGCGGGCAGGCTTTTGTACCCGTAGCAGGATGCGCTCCAGACGTGCGTCCATAGCAGGGCCTCCCTTTTGACTGTTTGGATTATTTTACCCGAAGCGGCAAAAAAACGCAAGACCGGAGACAGGCCATCTCTCCGCCTGCGTCAAATGAAAAATCCCGCCCCGGACAGGGGCGGGACAGAAAACAAAAGGCGGTCAGCGCTGGTGCAGTATCCCGGACAGGGGCTTGTAGATGAGGAAGCACAGCCCCACGTCGATCAGCCCCTTCACCAGGGTAAATGGCACGTTGAAGATCAGCAGGCACTCAAACAGTCCGTCCACCCCGGGGAGAATGGCCTGATAGGCGCTGACGATGGTGTCCATACCCCCAAACAGGGTGGCATAGAAGGGATAGACCAGAAAATAGTTCATGGGGAGGGAGGCCAGGGCCATGCAGATCGCTCCGGCGAGAGAGCCGATGATGGCCCCCCGGCGGGTGTGGTCCTTCCAGTAGATCAGCCCTGCCACCAGGACGAACACCGCTCCCATGGTGACGTTGAACAGCTCCCCGATGCCAGCGGAGGAGGTGCCCTTGATGAGGATGTGGAGCAGATTCTTGAACACCTCGATGAGGACGCCGTACACCGGCCCCAGGGCGAAGGAGCCCAGCAGGGCGGGCAGGTCGGAGACGTCCAGTTTGACAAAGGACGGGATGAGCATGGGCAGGGAAATTTCCAGGAACATGAGCAGGAAGGCCACGGCGGAGAGCATGGCGGTGACGGTGATGCAGCGGGTGCGGGAGATGGTATTGGATGCGTGCATAAAAAAGACTCCTTTTCCCGGGATCGGCCCCGGCAGAATACGAACGCCTGAGATATAGGTCTACAGGCGTGCTCTGCCGGAACTGCCCCAAAAAAGGAGTTCTGCCGCACACATCTTCTTCCATCCAGACTCTAGGTATTACCGCACAAATGCGTCTGCGGCGTCTGGCGGCTATTTTCCGCCAGAAATGCG
>JAJQEM010000092.1 GCA_021201635.1 Clostridiales bacterium
CTATTAAAAATTTTTCGCGGATGTGTTCAACTTGCACTTGCAATTTTCGAACTGTTTTTTTAATGAGCTCGGCAAAGAATTGTGTTTCAGCGGCAGATGCAGGTCCCGATGGCAGCAACGCAGGATTCGCTTTCCGGGAACGAGATTTTGAGCACGTCGTTCTGCAATAATTTAGGGCCGGACACCCCAACGGATGTCCGGCCCTGCAGCCTGTCAGACAAGCCCAGTTTTCATTAGGCAGGGACGGAAGCTGTCCCGCAAAATGTTGCAAAAATAGCGGAAACAAGGTGGAAAGGAAAAGAAACCTTTCCGCTTCAAACAGGGTCACTTGAAATATTTGCTGGTGCGGTAGCCGATGGCCTCTGCCAGGTGGAGGGCGGAGATCTGCTCCGCACCCTCCAGGTCGGCCACCGTCCGGGCCACCCGGAGGATGCGGTCATAACTCCGGGCGGTCAGCCCCAGCCGCTCGAACGCCTGACGGAGCAGGGTGTTCCCCGCCTCGTCCAGCACGCAATACCGGGACAGCTCCGGCTGGCCCATGTGGGCGTTGCAGTCCACCCCTGTCCCCTGGTAGCGCTGCCGCTGCCGCTCTCTGGCCCGCTCCACCCGCTCCTTAATCTGGGCGGAGGACTCCCCGGGCTTCCGGTGGCTCAGCTCCTCATAGCTCAGGGCGGGCACGTCCACCTGGAGATCGATCCGGTCCAGCAGCGGACCGGAGACCCGGGAGCGATACCGCTCCACGTCCCGCTGGGTGCAGCGGCACCGCCCGTCGTCGTATCCGTACCAGCCGCATTTGCAGGGATTCATGGCGCAGACCAGCATAAACTGGCTGGGGTAGACCGCCGTCCCCGCCACCCGGGAGATCTGCACCTTCCCGTCCTCCAGCGGCTGACGGAGCACCTCCAGGGCGTCCCGGCTGAACTCCGGCAGCTCGTCCAGAAAGAGGACACCGTGGTGGGCCAGAGAGACCTCTCCTGGCCGGAGCAGCGCCCCGCCGCCTGCCAGGGCGGGAGGCGAGACGGTGTGGTGAGGGGAGCGGAAGGGCCGCTGGGTGGCCATGGGATGCTCTGCGTCCAGCTGTCCCGCCACGCTCATCAGCTCGGTGACCTCCAGGGCCTCCTCCTGGGTCATGTCCGGCAGGATGGAGGGGATGCGCTTGGCCAGCATACTCTTCCCTGAACCGGGCGGGCCCACCATGAGCAGGTGATGCCCTCCGGCGGCGGCGATCTCCGCTGCCCGCTTCACCTGGGCCTGTCCCTTGATGTCGGCAAAGTCGGGGGTCGGCTCCGCACTGGGCTTTGGCGTCCAGGGGACGGCAGGGTCGATCTCCGAGCGCCCGCACAGGTGGTCTACCAGCGTCTCCAGCCGGTCCACCGGGTAGACCGTCAGTCCCTCCGCCAGGGTGGCCTCCGGGGCGTTGTCCCGGGGGACGAACAGGCGCTGGACGCCTGCCCGCCGGGCGGCCATGGCCATGGGCAGCACCCCCCGCACCGGGCGCAGCTCCCCGGAGAGGGAGACCTCTCCCAGAAAGGCGCAGTCCTCCAGCGAGGCGAAGATCTGTCCGCTGGCGGAGAGGATGCCCACCAGGATGGGCAGGTCGTACACCGTCCCCTCCTTCCGCCGGTCTGCCGGGGCCAGGTTGACGGTGATCCGTCCCACCGGGAAGGTGAAGTGGCAGTTTTTCACGGCGGCCCGCACCCGATCCCGGGACTCCCGGACGGCGGCGTCGGGAAGCCCCACCACCTCAAACCCGGGCAGTCCCGGGGCCAGATCGCACTCCACCCGCACCTCATAGCCGGAGATGCCCTGGAGGGCCAGGGAACGGACGCTGACGACCATTGCACTCACCTCAAATCAGATGTTGTCGTTTTCCAGGAAATAGGTGGCCTCCATGTCCGCCACCGACAGGGCGAAGGCCAGAGGGAACATCTGGAACGCCTTGCCCACGCTCCCCTTGTCCTCGCTGCCGGAGAAGCCCATGTGATAGCGGATGGCGAAGGCCTCCTCCCGGGTGAGCCGGAGGTAGCCGTTGACCACATAGACGCTCTTCTCTCCGTGGCCGTAGGGCAGGGGATCGTCAAACTGGTAGGAGGGCACCTGGGTCCACTTGCCGTCCTCCCCCTTCACGTTGCGGAAGGCCTTTTTGTAGCAGCCCGCCTTGCACACGTCGTGGAGCAGGGCCACCAGGGCCACCGTTTCCTCGGAGTACTCCAGGCCGTACAGCTCGTTCACCCGCTCCCGGGCCAGATAGTCCACCAGACAGTGGTAGACGTTCAGGCTGTGCTCGCACAGGCCCCCCTCATAGGCCCCGTGATACCGGGCGGAGGCGGGGGCGGTGAAGAAATCGCTCTTGTTGGTGAGATAGTCCAGCAGGGCGTCGGCGCCCTTCCGGGTGATCTTCTCCCGGTAGATTTCAATAAATTCCTCTTGACAGGACATATGGAAAGCGCTCCCTTCTGTGGAATGTAATATAAGAAATTATAACACACCTCCTGCCGCTCCGCCACAGTTGTCGGCAAATTTTCGGGAAAATCGGTTTCTTTGTTCCCGACGGTGTGATATAATGACGAAAATTGCAAGTGCAAGTTGAACACATCCGCGAAAAATTTTTAATAGAGT
>JAJQEM010000130.1 GCA_021201635.1 Clostridiales bacterium
ATTCAATCGCTATGGATTTTTTAGGTGTTCAACTTCATTTTACAATCGACCAACCATAAACATATCATATGAGAAAAGAAAACAATGACAGAACGATTTGAAAAATCCATCCATACGTTGGAGCTGCCCCAGGTGCTGGAGCTGCTGGCCCACCAGGCGGTGAGCCAGGAGGCCCAGGAGCGGGCGAGAAACCTCCGCCCCGCCACCGACCCGGAGGACGTGGAGCGGCTCCAGGCGGAGACCTCCGCCGCCCGCTCCATGATGGACCGGGGCCACGCCCCCGGCTTTGCCGACCTGCGCCCGGTGGAGGCGGCTCTCCAGCGGGCCAGTCTGGGGGGCTCTCTGAACACCCGGGAGCTGCTGAACGTGGCGGGGGTGCTCCGCTGCGCCCGGGAAGCCCAGGCCAGTCTGGGGGAGGGGGAGCACACCTGCATCGACCAGCTGTTCCGCTCCCTGAACACCAACAAGTATCTGGAGGATCGCATTTTTGGCTCCATCCTCTCCGAGGAGGAGATCGCCGACAACGCAAGCCCCGAGCTGGCGGACATCCGCCGGAAGATACGGGGGGCCTCCGGCAAGGCCAGGGAGGTGCTCCAGCGGCTCATTTCGTCCTCCTCTGCCAAGTACCTCCAGGAGCCCATCGTCACCATCCGGCAGAACCGCTTCGTGGTGCCGGTAAAGGCGGAGTGCAAGGGGAACGTCCCCGGCCTGGTCCACGACGTGTCCGCCTCCGGCTCCACCTTTTTTGTGGAGCCTATGGCGGCGGTGAAGGCCAACAACGAGCTGCGGGAGCTGACCGCCCGGGAGGAGAAGGAGATCGCCCGCATCCTGGCAGAGCTGTCCGCCCAGGCCGCCGACGACCGGGAGGACATCCTCATCGACTACAGCCTGCTGGTGCAGCTGGACCTGATCTTTGCCAAGGCCCGGCTGTCCTACCAGATGGAGGCCATCCCGCCCCGGCTCACCCGGGACGGCTCCCTGAACTTTATCCGGGCGAGACATCCTCTGCTGGACCCCAAGACGGCGGTGCCCATCGACGTGGACCTGGGACAGCGATTCGACACCCTGGTTATCACCGGCCCCAACACTGGCGGCAAGACGGTGACGCTGAAAACCATCGGTCTGCTGGTGCTCATGGCCCAGTGCGGCCTCCATCTGCCGGTGGCGGACGGGAGCACCTGTCCGGTGTATCGAGAGGTGCTGGCGGACATCGGGGACGAGCAGTCCATCGAGCAGTCTCTCTCCACCTTCTCCTCCCACATCACCAACATCGTGGGCTTTCTGGACGAGCTGGGGGAGGATACCCTGGTCCTCTTTGACGAGCTGGGGGCGGGCACCGACCCGGTGGAGGGGGCCGCTCTGGCGGTGGCGGTCATCGAGGAGGCCCGGAGCCTGGGGGCGAAGGTGGCGGCCACCACCCACTACGCCGAGCTGAAAACCTACGCAATGATGGAGCCGGGGGTGGAAAACGCCTCCTGTGAGTTTGACGTGGAGACCCTGCGGCCCACCTACCGGCTGCTCATCGGGATTCCCGGCAAGTCCAACGCCTTCGCCATCTCCCGGCGGCTGGGGATGCCGGAGCACATTATTCAGCACGCCAGCGAGCGCATCGACCGGCAGAACGTCCAGTTTGAGGATGTGCTGGCCCGGCTGGAGCGGCAGCGCCAGGAGATGGAGCAGGCGAAGGAGGAGGCCCAGCGCCTCCGCACCCAGGCCCAGGCGGACGCCGCCCAGTCTGCGGAGCTGCGCCGACAGCTGGAGAGCCAGCGGCTCAAGGTCACAGAGTCTGCCCGGAAGGAGGCGGAGGGCATCCTTCAGGAGGCCCGGATGGTGTCCAACCAGGTGTTCAACCAGCTGGACGAGATGAAGAAGCGCCAGCAGAAGGGGGAGGCCGCCGCCGACGAGAACCGGCGCCGGACCGACCTCCGCCGCAGCCTGAACCAGGCGTCGGAGCGGCTGGCCCGCACCCAGGCGGAGGAGGCCCCGCCGCCCACCCGTCCGGCGGAGCCGGGGGACACGGTGGAGCTGCTCCAGGTGGGGACCCGGGCACAGGTGGTCTCGGTGAACAAGGACGGCACCCTCCGTCTCCAGGCGGGCATCCTCAACGTCACCGCCAAACAGGAGGAGGTCAGGGTCATCGAGGTGCAAAAGACCAACGGCAAGGTCCAAGCTCAGAAGATGGCGGGCCGTGTCCAGCGGCAGATCCGCACCGCCGGAGCCAGCCCGGAGCTGGACATCCGGGGCGTGATGACCGACGAGTGCGAGGGGGTCATCGACCGGTTCCTGGACGATGCAGTGATGGCCCGGCTCCAGACGGTGACTATCATCCATGGTAAGGGCACCGGCGCGCTCCGCCAGGCGGTGCAGCAGCACCTGCGCACCTGTAAGTATGTCAAGAGCTTCCGCTCCGGCCGCTACGGCGAGGGAGAGAACGGCGTAACCATCGTGGAGCTGAAATGAGAAAACCTTGGCGGATTTGCACTGACTTCCAACGAATTCGCCGACGGAGCCTATCTTGTTGTTGGTGCCTGCTGCACCCCTCAGTCGCCTTGCGGCGACAGCTCCGCCGTCAAGCGGCACTTCCGCTACGCTCCCTGCCCTTTCAGGGGAGCC
>JAJQEM010000038.1 GCA_021201635.1 Clostridiales bacterium
TGGGTTTCATTCCCCTTTGGTGCCTTGGAGCGCAGCGGAAAGGAATGGTCATAACAATGAAAAAGAGACTACTTGCCCTGCTCATGGCCCTGGCCATGACCCTTGCCCTGGCTGCCTGCGGCAGCGCAGAGACGGAGACGACCACAGAGGAAACCGCCGACACCGTCACAGAGGACACGACAGAGGGGGAAAATGAAGCGGAGGCCGAGCCGGAAGCTGATGCAGATACCGAAGCCGAGGCTGAAACGGAGACCGTGGAGCCGGAGGACACGGAGGAGGACGCCGTGACCGAGACCGTCGTCACCCGTATCGGCTCCCTGAAGGGTCCCACCTCCATCGGCCTGACCGAGATGATGAGCTGGGACTCCGCCGACTACACCTTTACGATGGAGACGGACGCCTCCGCCCTGCTGACCGAGATGGTCTCCGGTGAGCTGGACATCGCCCTCATCCCCGCCAACGCCGCCGCCATCTGGAACACCAAAATTGACGGGGGCGTCACCTGCATCGACGTGAACACCCTGGGCGTGCTCTACGTCATCAGCGCAGACGACTCCATCGCCTCCATCGAGGATTTGGCAGGCCGGACGATCTACCTCCCCGGTCAGGGGACCTCCCCGGACTATGTGCTCCAGTATCTCCTGGCCCAGCATGACATGAGCCTGGACGACGTAAACGTGGAGTACCAGTCCGAGGCCACCGAGGTCATCGCCGCCCTCACCGCTGACCCGGAGGGGGTGGGCCTGCTGCCTCAGCCCTCCGTCACCGCCGCACTGAACAAGTTGGAGGGCTTCTCCATCGTCCTTGACCTCACCGAGGAGTGGGGGGCCGTGTCCGACACTGACCTGATTACCGGCGTCACTGTGGTGCGCACCGCCTTCCTGGAGGAGCATCCGGAGGCAGTGGCCCAGTTCCTGGCCGACCACCTGACCAGTACCACCGCCGCCAACGAGGATGTGGTCGCCACCGCCCAGCGGATGGTTGACCTGGGCATTCTGGAGAGCACCGCCGTAGCGGAGACCGCCATCCCCTACTGCAACGTCACCTGCGTCACCGGCCAGGACATGAAGGACATGGTTTCCGCCTATCTCCAGGTGCTCTACGACCTGGAGCCCTCCTCCGTGGGCGGGACGCTGCCGGGGGACGAGTTCTACTACTTTGGGTAAGCCGGGGCTGAAAAAGCTGCGCATCGCCCTGGGCTGGCTGGCCCTCTGGCAGCTGGCCAGCCTCTGGGTGAACCAGAGCGTCATCCTGGCAGGCCCGGCAGAGGCGTTCCAGGCTCTGCTGACCCTCATCGTCACTGCTGAGTTCTGGCAGACGGTGCTGTTCACCTTCCTGCGTATTCTGGGGGGCTTTGTTCTAGCCTTTGTGGCTGGACTGGCTGCCGGGGGACTGGCCCACCGGTTCTCCCTGGTAGGGGACATCCTGGCCCCGGCAGTGACCGCCATGAAGTCGGTGCCCGTGGCCTGCTTTGTCATTCTGGCCCTGGTGTGGGTGGGCTCCCAGAACCTGACCTTTCTCATCGTCTTTCTGGTGGCCTTCCCCATCCTCTACCTCCAGACCAGGGAGGGGCTGGAGCGGGCGGACCGACAGCTGCTGGAGATGGCCCAGGTGTTCCGCCTCTCCCCCTGGCGGCGGTTCCGGTATGTCTATCTCCCGGCCCTGCTGCCCTCTCTCATGAGCGGGTGTCAGCTGGCTCTGGGGATGAGCTGGAAGTCCGGGGTGGCGGCGGAGGTCATCGGCACCCCCCTCCACTCCATCGGGCAGCAGCTCTATTTTGCCAAGATCTATCTGGAGATCGACGACCTGTTTGCCTGGACGTTCGTGATCCTGGCCCTGAGCGCCCTGTTCGAGCGGGTGTTCCTCTGGCTGCTGGGGCGGGTCGCCGGGAGATTGGAGGGGACCGATGATTTACGGATGTGAAGGGCTGCGTAAACGCTACGGCTCGCTGACCGTGCTGGACGGGGTGAGCCTGTCCTTTGCGCCCGGGGACTGCATGGCCATCATGGCCCCCTCCGGCGGGGGAAAGACCACCCTGTTCCGCCTGCTGGCAGGGCTGGAGATGCCGGACGGGGGACGGATTTTGGGCTTTGACCGGGCGAAAATCTCCATGGTCTTTCAGGAAAACCGCCTGTGTGAGCACCTCTCCCCGGTGACCAATGTAGCCCTGGTGCAGACAAAGCCGGACAGGGCCGCCCTTCGCCGGGAGCTGGAGATCATCCTCCCCGCCGACTGCCTGGACCGGCCCGCCAGCACCCTCTCCGGAGGGATGAAGCGGCGGACGGCCATCGCCCGGGCGGTGCTGGCACCATCGGACGTGCTGCTCCTGGACGAGCCGTTCACCGGCCTGGACGAGGAGACCCGGGAAAAGGTCATCCGCTTCGTGCAGGAGCGGCAAAATGGCCGCCTGCTGCTCATGACCACCCACCTCCGGGAGGAGGCGGTGGCTCTGGGGGCGGAGGTCATTCAACCCTGCTTCTGAAGCAAAGATAAGACAAAAACACACCATATCGCTTAAATGCGCCATATGGTGTGCTTTTGTCATTTCTAGAAAAAATCGAAAATTGCAAGTGCAAGTTGAACACATCCGCGAAAAATTTTTAATAGA
>JAJQEM010000011.1 GCA_021201635.1 Clostridiales bacterium
ATTAAAAATTTTTCGCGGATGTGTTCAACTTGCACTTGCAATTTTCGTTTCAAATTTCTTTATGACAATCTTCATAGCCGCTCTCCATATTCCGGTTTACCTCTCCCAACCGTCCGCCTCATTCACTTCACCACCACGTTCTCCTCCCCCAGCAGCCGTTTCAGCTCCCGGATGAGGGAGGTGTGGATGAGACAGGGCATTCCGAAGCGGCGCTTGCTGTCCTGGAAGTAGAGCACCATCTGGCCCGTTCCGGGGAACATGACCAGCATTTGCCGCACCTTTTGCACCCGTGGGTCGTCCTCCCGGTCGAAGCGGAGATAGATCTTCTGTGCCCCGGGGACAACGCCAGGAATTTGGTCTGCCGCCGTGTTCTGTGGGCGATACTGGCCCGTCTGGGGCCTGCCGTTCCGGTTTGCCCGTCCTCCCCGCTGCTCCAGCAGGGGCAGGCTCTCCTCCGCCAGGGGGAAGAGGCGCTCACAGATGAGCTGGGGCTGCTTCTCGTCCCGGACGGAGATGCGGCCCTCCGCCAGGACGCCGTAGCCCGTTGCCAGCAGACTGCCGTACTCCTCCATGGCTTTGGCAAAGAGGATGAGCTCCATGCTGCCGGTGTCGTCCTCTAGCATGGCGTAGGCCATGAGGGAGTTGTTCCGGGTGGTTCTCGTCCGGGAGGAGAGGACGATGCCTGCCAGGCACACCCGCTGCTCGTCGGCAAACTGGGTGGGGCCTCCCTCCTGGGCAAAATCCGACAGGATACGGCCCATGGGCGCCGCCCCGGCCCGGCGGGTGACCTCCCGATACTGATCCATGGGGTGGCCGGAGAGGTATAGCCCCGTCAGCTCCCGCTCCATGCGCATTTTCTCCATGGGCTCGAACTCCGGAATGTCCGGCAGACGCACCTGAACCATGCTGGCGGAATCCTCCCCGCCGAAACCGCCGAACAGGTCGAACTGGCCCTCCAGGTTCCGCTTCCGGGTGTCCGCAATGCTGTCCAGAACCACGTTCATGACGCTGACCAGTTGGCTCCGGCGGTTGCCCAGGCTGTCAAAGACGCCGCAGCGAATCATATTCTCCAGGGCCCGCCGGTTCAGGTCGGTGTCGAAGGTGCGCTCACAGAACTGCTGGAAGGAGGTGAAGGGCCCTCCCTGCTCCCGCTCGGTGACGATGTGCTCCACCACGCTCCGGCCCACCCCCTTGATGGCGGCCAGGCCAAACCGGATGTCCTCTCCCTGGACGGTGAAGTCCGCCCCGGACTGGTTGATGTCCGGGGGCAGGAGCCGGATGCCCATGTCCTTGCAGGCGGAGATGTACTCCGCCACCTTGTCGCTGGAGTCCAGGACGCTGGTGAGCAGGGCCGCCATATACTCCTGGGGATAGTGGCACTTGAACCAGGCCGTCTGGTAGGCCACGATGGCGTAGCAGACCGCATGGGCCTTGTTGAAGGCGTAGTTGGCGAAATCCTTAATTTCCCCGTAGATGGCCTTGGCGGTGTCCTCGGGGACGCCGTTGGCGATACAGCCACGGATGCCCCGGTCGGCGTCGCCGTAGATAAAGGCGTGCTCCTCCTGCTCGATCTGCTTCGCCTTTTTCTTGGAGATGGCCCGGCGCACCATGTCCGCCCCGCCCAGGGAGTATCCCGCCAGCTGCTGGAAGATCATCATCACCTGCTCCTGGTAGACGATGCAGCCGTAGGTGACGGACAAGATTGGCTCCAGCAGAGGATGACGGTAGGTGACCTTACTGGGGTTCAGCTTGCACTGGACGAACCGGGGGATGGACTCCATGGGGCCGGGGCGGTACAGGGCCACGATAGCGGTCAGGTCCTCGATGCTGGAGGCCTTCATCTGGACGCACACCCCGGTCATTCCCGCGGACTCCATCTGGAACACCCCCGCCGTGTGCCCCTCCTGGAGCATACGGAAGGTGTCCGGGTCGTCCTCCGGGATGTTGTGGAGGTCGAAGTCCGGGTCCTTTTTCCGTATCATTTTCTGAGCGTCGTCCAGAATGGTCAGGTTGCGCAGGCCCAGAAAGTCCATTTTCAGCAGGCCCAGCTCCTCCAGGGTGGTCATGATATACTGCGTGACCACGCTCTCGTCGTTTTTCGCCAGAGGCACATACTCATACACCGGCTTCCGGGTGATGACCACCCCGGCGGCGTGCTTGGAGGCGTGGCGGGGCATGCCCTCAATTTTCCGGGAGGTGTCGATGAGCTGGTGCACCTGGGGATCGCTGTCGTACCGGTCATGGAGAGGCTTGGAGAGCTTTAATGCGTCGTCCAGGGTCATGTGGAGGCCGTTGGGGATCTGCTTGGCGATCTGATCCACGTCGCCGTAGCTCATGCCCATGACCCGACCCACGTCCCGCACCACTCCCTTGGCCTGGAGGGTGCCAAAGGTGACGATCTGGGCCACGTGATCCTCCCCGTAGGTGCGCTTTACATAGTCGATGACCTCCTCCCGGCGGCGGTAGCAGAAGTCCATGTCGATATCCGGCATGGTGACCCGCTCCGGGTTGAGGAACCGCTCGAAGTACAGGTCGTACTTCATGGGGTCCACGTCGGTGATGTCCATGCAGTAGGCCACCATGGAACCGGCGGCGCTGCCTCTCCCCGGCCCCACCGGAATCTCCTGGCTTTTGGCGTAGCCCACGAAGTCCGCCACGATGAGGAAATAGTCCACAAACCCCATGGTGCGGATCATGTTCATCTCATACTCCAGCCGCTCCCGGTAGCCGGGAGGGTCGGTGGGATACCGCCGGGCGTAGCCCTCCCGACACAGCTTCTCCATCAGGCTGTCCCCGTCGTAGCCCTCCGGGTAACGGAACTCTGGCAGGTGGTAGACCCCGAACTGGAAGTCCACCTGGCACTGTTGGGCGATCTTTTCTGTATTTTCAATGGCCTCGGGGCAGTCGGGGAACAGAGCCCGTATCTCCTCCTCCGACTTGATGTAGAACTCCTCGCTGCCGAACCTCATCCGGTCGGGGTCGTCCACCATCTTGCCCGTCTGGATGCACATGAGCACGTCCTGGGCCTGGGCGTCCTCCCGGGTCAGATAGTGGGCATCGTTGGTGGCTGCCAGGGGGATGTCCAGCTCATGGGCCAGGCGAACCAGCTGGGGCAAAATCTCTCTTTGCTCCTCCAGGCCGTGATCCTGGAGCTCGATGTAGTAGTTCCCCTCCCCCATCAGCTCCTTCATCATCCGGGCGTGCTCCACTGCCCCGGCGTAGTCGCCGTTGCGCAGACGGCGGGGGATCTCCCCGGCGAGACAGGCGGACAGGGCGATGAGGCCCTCGTGGTGCTCCCGCAGCAGATCCAGGTCGATGCGGGGGCGCATATAAAACCCCTCCAGATTGGCCTGGGTGACCAGGTAGGAGAGGTTGTGGTAGCCCGTCTCGTTCCGGCAGAGCAAAATGAGGTGCCGGGCCCCCGTGTCCAGGTCGTGGTTCTTGTCGAACCGGGTCCTGGGGGCCACATACACCTCACAACCGATGACGGGATGGACGCCCTCCTTTTGACAGGCCTTATAGAAGTCCACCACGCCGTACATATTGCCGTGGTCGGTGATGGCCACCGAGGTCTGGCCCAGGGCCTTCACCCGGCCCACCAGCTCCTGGATGCGACAGGCGCCGTCCAGGAGGGAAAATTCCGTATGAACGTGTAGATGGGCAAAGGACATGATTTCCCTCCTGTTTCTAGTATCGTCTCAAGGGTAACAGATTACATCTCATCCATATAAATCTTTACCCCCAGGATGGCCTCCTGCCTGGCAAGGCCAAAGGCTTTGGACGAGCGGATATAGGAAAAAATGGACTGGTTAAGCTGGTCACTCCACACAGAATTCGGCATTGACCAATTCAGGCGTTTAGCCGGATAGAGGACATCCAAATGTATTTGCGTATATTCTTTGTCCTCGCTGGGGTGCTCTATAGGGAACACTCGCACCATTGAAAAACAGAATAACCTCTCCCCGTTTAAGGAGACACGTCCCGTATCGAGCCGGACGGAATCGTCCGCAATGGGTATTTGGCACATCCGCTCAAAGGCATCCACAAGCTCATCCAGCGCCATGCCGTCGATAACAGCGCCTTTCAGGTAATCCAGTGCTTCCATATCCGGCTGCCTCCTCTTTGGTAAGAATCGTTTATTGAGCGCTGTCCTCTGCCAGCTCCATCAGCTTGCGCAGGCGGTGGTTCAGGCAGGACTTGGACACCCCCACCAGCTCCGCCAGCTGGCTCAGGGACAGCTCCGGGTGCTCTGTGCGCAGCTCTGCCGTGTCCCGCAGATTCTCCTGCAGGGCGTCCCACCGGGGGCTGCTCTGGAGGGTGCGGATGGCGGCGATCTGTCCCTGGGCGGCGGCCACCGCCTTGTCCAGGTTGGCCATGTCGCAGTTGGAGCGGCGGTTCACCCCGTTCATGATGTTCTTCTCCAGCTTGGCGTTCATCAGCTCCATGGCGGACAGGGGCGCGCCGATGGCGGTGAGAAAATCTGCGATGGCCTCGCTCTGCTTGAAGTAGGTCACATAGTTGCCCCGGCGGGT
The DNA here is from genome assembly GCA_021201635.1 of Clostridiales bacterium. Taxonomy (GTDB): domain Bacteria; phylum Bacillota; class Clostridia; order Oscillospirales; family Oscillospiraceae; genus Onthomonas. Next base: position 4,533 of record JAJQEM010000011.1, read on the forward strand.
GGTGGTCTTGGGGTGGAAGTCCATCTCCGCCAGCAGGGGGACCAGCTCCCGGGAGACGGCGTAGTGGGAGGTGGTCAGCTCCAGATGATACCGCTGCCGGGGATCCATGATGGAGCCTGCGGCTAAAAAAGCTCCCCGGAAGAAAGCCGCCTGACAGCAGCTCTCCTCCAGGACGGCATAGTTGATATGGTGGGACACCTGGCCGTGGTCGTAGCCGAAGGTATCCAGGATACGGCCCAGCTTGGCCGGGTCGTTCATGACAAAAATCTGTTTCCCCCGGGCGTTCTCCCCGGGCTGCCTGTCGAACCGGACGCCGAAGGCACGGCGAAAGAGCCGTGGCAGCCGCTGAGCCACGGCGGGAGAGGTGGTGACAACCCGTATCTCATCGCCGGAAAAACCGTTGCAGAACAGCAGCACCCCGTAGGCCTCCGCCCGGGTGCAGCAGGGGCGGGTCAGCCGTTCCCGGCAGAGCTCCTCCTTTGCCATACTGGAAAAGGTTTTTTTGTCCCCCCATGGGGTGCTCTTCTCCGGAAATCCCTCCGGGAAGCGGTCATCGCTCTCTGACATAGCGCACTCCCTGATCTGTCCAGGTGCGGACGCACCGATCCTCCACCACGTCCAGGATGGCCCGGGCCAGCTTCATGGAGTCGTGTCTGGCCTTGTACCGCTTCGTCTCGTCGGAGAGAGGCTCACAGATCAGCTCAACCCCCATGGCCCGGACGGCGTCCCCGTCCACCAGCATGGGCTGGGCGTTCTCCGTCCGGTAGCGCTGGCGCACCTCCTCCGGGATGTCGGCGGAGTTGGCCGGGCAGAGATCCACCATGTCTGGCCGTCCGTGGTCAAACAGGGCCTGGAGATGCTCGGAGAGGGTGTACCCCTCCGTCTCCCCCTCCTGGGTCATAATGTTGGCGACGTAAATACGAAGGGCCTGAGACTGAGCCACAGCGTCCGCCACACCGGGAACCAGCAGGTTGGGGATAATGCTGGTGTACAGGCTCCCCGGGCCCAAGACGATCACGTCCGCCTCCCGGAGGGCGTCGATCACCTTGGGCAGCACGGGAGGGGCCTCCGGCTCCATCCGCACCCGTTGGATGCGGCAGTGCTGGGACCGCTTGAAGCTGAAAATTTTGCTCTCCCCCCGGACAGAAGTGCCGTTCTCCATCTCCGCCACCAGGTTCACGTTCTCGCTGGTGACTGGGAGCACCTGCCCGGTGACGGCCAGGAGCTGGTTCATCCGCTCCACCGCCTCCTCAAAGGAGTCGGAGATGCCGTCCAGGGCGGCTAGGAGAAGGTTGCCGAAGCTCTGCCCCGCCAGGCTCCCGTCGTGAAACCGATAGGCCAGCAGCTCCTCCATTACCGGCTCCACATTGGCCAGAGCCTGGAGGCAGTTGCGCAGATCCCCCGGTGGAGGCATCCCCAGGTCATGGCGCAGCATACCGGAGCCGCCGCCGTCGTCCGCCATGGTCACCACAGCGGTGATGTTTCTGGAATAGTATTTCAGGCCCCGCAGCATAGTGGACAGCCCCGTCCCGCCGCCAATGGCGACGATGTGGGGCCCGCCGTCCGAGGAGATCCGCCAGTGTTCCGTGTTCATCTATTTTCTCTCCCGGTTGATGTCCCGATGCTGCTCGGTGGCGGCATAGCCCATTTTCTCTACCATCTGCGCCACGGCGTGGGCCATGGCCACAGACCGGTGCTGACCGCCGGTGCAGCCCATGCAGATGACCAGATTGCTCTTTCCTTCCTCCTCATAGAGGGGGAGCAGGAAGCGGAGCATCTCCTCCATCCGCTGTTCAAATTCGTGGGTCTCCTTACAGTTGTTCAAAAAGTCGGAGACCTCCTGATCCAGTCCCGTCCTGCGCCGCAGCTCCGGGACATAGAAGGGGTTGGGCAAAAACCGCACGTCCATCACCCAGTCCGCATCCAGGGGAATCCCATACTTAAATCCAAAGGACTCCACCGTCACCTGGAACGTCCGCTCGGTGACCGCAGCTTCCCCAAACATCTCAAGCAGGGCGGACCGGAGCTTGGCGGTGGTGTTGAAGTCGGTGGAATCCAGGATGTAATCCGCTCTGGCCCGCACCGGTGCCAGCAGCTTCTTCTCCCGGCGAATGGCGGACTCCAGGCTCTCCCCCGGCTCCGCCAGGGGGTGGGACCGCCGGGTCTCCTTGTAGCGCATAATGACCGCCTGGGTGGAGGCCTCCAGAAACAGCAGCTTGCAGTCGCAGCCCATGGCTTCCATCTCGTCCATGGCCTGGAACAGGGGGGTAAAGTCGTGGCCGCCCCGGACATCGCTGACCATGGCCACCCGCTCATAGCTGCTGTTGGTGCCGTCCAGGGCCATCTCCGCAAAGCGGGGCATCAGCGCCGCAGGCATATTGTCCACGGTATAAAAGCCCGCATCCTCCAGAAATTCTCCCGCTCTGCTCTTTCCGGCGCCGGAGAGACCGGAAATAATGATAAACTGCATCTTTCCTACCTCCTTTCTCGAACCAAATGCAAGCATTTGGTTCGAGTGCGGCTCCTCTCCGCACTCGCTCCGCTCGCACAGTCGTCGCCTCCCTGAGTGCTTTTGCCGGTACACGCCCGGCTAAAAGCACGGTTTTTGTTGCTTCACAACAAAACTCCTGGGTCGGACTTTCAGAACTTTTCGTATGGCTTCTTTTTAGCAAACGCTCTTTTGGGGCAAGCTGGATGTCTACTGCGCAGTCACAGCATCAGCTGAATCTCCAACTCCAACCGGTAATCCGTATGCTGCCAAACCACGTCCTTCACATGGTCGGTCAGTGCCAGAACGTCGGCGCAGGTGGCCTCGCCTTTGTTGACCACAAAGCCTGCGTGCTTCTCGGAGACCTGAGCTCCACCCACCTGGCAGCCCTTGAGCCCGCACTGATCAATGAGGGCGGCGGCATAGGCCCCACGGGGCCGCTTGAAGGTGGAGCCGGCGCTGGCCCACTCCAACGGCTGGGTACGCTTCCGGCGGCGAAGCAGGTCGTCCATCCGGGCCTGAATGGCAACGGGGTCGCCGGGCTGGAGCTCCACCAGAGTCTCCAGGACGATGAGCTCCTGCTCCATAAAGACGCTGTGGCGGTAGCCGAAATGCTGCTCCTCTCCCCGGAACACGTGAAGGTTGCCCACGGCGTCCAGGGCGGTGGTCTGGGTGACGACATGCTGCAGCTCTCCGCCGTAGGCGCCGGCGTTCATCGCCACGCCGCCCCCCATGGAGCCGGGGATGCCATGGGCAAATTCAAACCCGGTCAGTCCCTCCTGCTGGGCAAAGCAGGCCACCTGCCGCATGGGGACACCTGCTCCGCAGCGGATGGTCGTCTCCCCCACCCGCTCCAGCTGATTCAGGCCGGGACGGGTCAGGATGACAAAGTGCTCCAGGGGACCGTCTCCGCACAGGAGGTTGCTCCCACGCCCCACCAGAAAGGGGTGTATATCCAGGCTCCGGGCCACACGGATGGCGTTCACCGTCTCCTCAGTCGTCCGGGGCAAGGCCATCAGAGCCACCGGCCCGCCGATACGGAAGGAGGTGTGCTCACACATGGGTTCGTTTTCTTTTATCTCGATCCCGGGGCAGGCCCGGTTCAGTTCTCTTTTCAGATGCTCAAATGAGTCCATTCTGTTCCTCCCGTCGGGAATTTGCGCTCCGGCCGGCGGGGCCGTGGTCGTGAGGGGCGGGTCCCCTCTGCTCTATTCTATCTCTATTATACCGGCAAATGCAGGCAATACAATCATGATTTCAGGAAAAGAGTCGGCGCTCACCACTCATACACCGGGTCCGGCACCTTGCGTATCTCGCAGTGGGTGAGGATTCCGTCCTCCGCCTCCAGCAAAGCGTAGGAGGGGTGTGGGCTGTTGCCCACGGCGCCGGGATTGATGAGCAGAAGTCCACCCTCCTGCCGGACGCAGGAGACGTGGGTGTGTCCCACCAGGACGATGTCCGCCCTCTGACGCTGACCGGCGGCGATGAGACGGCCGTAGCCGCTCTTGACGGTGTACTCATGCCCGTGGGTCAGGAAAATCCGCAGGCCGCAGACCGTCACCAGCTCCTCTGTCCGCCAGCGGCTCCGCCAATCGCAGTTTCCCGCCACCGAGTGCAGCTCCATCTCCGGGTGGTCCGCCAAGACAGTCAGAATGTCGCTCCGTCCGTCTCCCAGATGGAACACCATGTCGGGCCGCTCCTGCTCCAGCACCTGTTTCATATTGGTCTTGTTGCCGTGGGAGTCTGAAAAGATCAGCAGCTTCACGGAAGCACATCTCCTTTGTCGGTGCATATATTAAACTAAATGCAGTTGACCCGGCATACCGGGCTTGCAAGGGGGATCATTTGATGAAATCGTCCGCATCTGACCGTCCGTCCGGCTCCCTGCCCCGTGAGGCACAGGAGCTGATGAAAAACCCGTCCGCACTCAAGGCCCTCCTCCAGTCGCCGGAGACGAAAAGGCTCATCTCTCTGCTGCAACAGCAGGGCGACCTCCAGGGGGCAGCAAAACAGGTGAAGGCAGGAGACGCCTCCGCCTTACAGGAAATGCTCCTCCGCCTCGGGCAGAGCCGGGAAGGCGGGGAGGCGCTGACTGACATGGAGGGCCGTCTGGAGCGGCGCTGACGCAGAAGGGAGGACAGCTCTGTGGCGGAATTTGAGGAAAAACTGAATGAGATCCTGTCCTCGCCCCAGGCCATGGAGCAAATCATGTCCCTGGCCAGCTCCCTCTCCAGTGGGCAGACATCCGAAGCTGACAGCAACTCCGAAGCAGTCCCCTCCCCCGCTGCCAGCGAGCTGCTGGGCGGCCTGGAGCCGGCGGCCCTGGGGAAGTTCTCCTCCCTGCTGTCCGTCTACCGGCAGCAGGGGGACGAGAAGGCCCAGCTTCTGGAGGCCATGAGGCCCTTTTTAAAGGAGAACAGCCAGGAACGGCTGGACCGGGCCGTCCACATCACCCGCATCAGCCGGGTCATCCGGGCGGCGCTGGCCATGTTCCGGGGGGATGGGGATGTATAACCGTTACAGTCCCCAGGGCGGGTATCAGCCGGTAGAGCCGGAAAACCCACAGAGAGAGCCGTCCCGTCCCGTCTCCGGTGGGAATACCGGGTCAGGGAACCTGTTCTCCGCCCTGGGCAGCCTCCTGGGTGGGAGCCGCTCGGGCAGCGGCATCGACGGGCTGCTGGAGCGGCTGGGCATCACCAGACTGGACAAGGGGGACATTCTCCTCATTCTCATCCTCATCTATCTCTTCCGGGAGTCGGAGGACGACGAGTGGCTCATCATCCTCGCCCTGGTGCTGCTCATGGGACTGGGCTGAATTATTTTTCTTTCTTGTCTCTCTGATGGGGCAGGCGTGCGTCGGTGTTGGGGAAACGCTTCCGGTGGTCCTCTCCCTTCAGCAGCGCCCGGCGGTGATGAAAGAGCCAATAGGCCACCACGCCCACGACGATAACAGCGACCACCAGCGGGATCCACCGCCCCCCCTCGGAGGTGCTCAGCAGCACGGCGGTCAGGCCCAGGACGCCGGTGATGATGTAGAGGACGGCCACCGTCTGCTGCCGGGTCAGGCCCATGTCCAACAGGCGGTAATGGATATGCTTTCGGTCCGCCTTCATGGGGTTCTCCCCGTGGCTGACCCGGGCGATGACGGCATAGCAGACGTCAAAGATGGGCAGTCCCAGCAGGCAGAAGGGCACAGCAAAGGAGATCAGGGCGTAGATCTTGAACAGGCCCTGAATGGAGGCCACTGCCAGAATAAATCCGATGAAGGTGGAGCCGGTGTCCCCCATGAAGATACGGGCGGGGCCGATATTGTAGGGCAAAAAGCCGATACAGCCCCCCGCCAGTGCGGCGCAGAGCACCGCCACCGTGATGTCAGAGTAGCCCATGGCCACAATGAGCAGACAGACGGAGGATATGGCGGACACCCCGGCGGCCAAGCCGTCCAGGCCGTCGATCAGGTTCACCGCATTGGTGATGAGGACGATCCACAAGACGGACACCGGGACGGAGAGCACCCCCAAATTCAGATGCCCGCCTGCGGCGATCCATGTGGGCGCACTGATATAGCTGATGGTGTTGCCCCCGGCCACCGCCACCAGGGCGGCGACGATCTGGACCGCAAATTTCAGCAGAGCGGGCAGCCCCCGCACGTCGTCTACCATGCCCAGAACGACAATGATGACAGCACCGATCAGCATAGTGGTGAGCCTGGTATTCAGCTGGACAAACAGCAGCATAGACGCCAGAAAGCCCAAAAAGATGGCCAGACCGCCCATCCGGGGGGTCGGCTCCTCGTGGAGGTGCCGTTCGCTGTCTGTCCCCACCACACCGGGCATATCAATGGCGCCCATGCGGATGGCCAAGCGGCGCACCAGGGGGACTGCCACCATTGCAACCACCAGCGCCACGACCAGCGCAGCCACCACAATGGCCAGCGACTGGTAGTTCAAAGCCTTCATAAGAGAGGAAAGCCTCCTTTCGTGTTCCCTTTCGGCTCTGTGTCCGTTCAGGGAGCGACGAAACCGACCTTCTTGTAGACCTTACGCAGGGTCTTGTTGGCAATATAGCTGGCCTTCTCTGCACCGGCCCGGTAGACGGACTCCAGATAGGCCTTGTCCTTGAGCAGACGCTCCGTCTCCTCCCGGATGGGGCGGCACATCTCCACCACACTGTCGCCCACGGCGGTCTTAAAGGCCCCATAGCCCTGACCGGCAAACTCCGCCTCGATGGTCTCGAAGCTCTTGCCGGTGGTGGCGGCGTAGATCTGCATCAGGTTGGAGATGCCCGGCTTGCTGGCCGGGTCATAGCGGACGCAGGCCTCGCTGTCGGTGACCGCACGTTTGAACTTCTTTGCGATGACCGCCGGGTCCTCCAGCAGATAGACGCAGCCGTTGGGATCCAGATCCGACTTGGACATCTTGTTCTCCGGGCTGGTCAGGCTCATGACCCGGGCGCCCATCTTGGGAATATAGGGCTCCGGCACCTTGAACACCGGACCATAGACGGCGTTGAACCGCTCGGCGATGTCACGGGTCAGCTCACAGTGCTGCTTCTGATCCTCCCCCACCGGGACGTAGTCCGCCTGATAGAGCAGGATGTCCGCCGCCATGAGGCAGGGATAGGTGAACAGTCCGGCATTGATGTTCTCGGCGTGGGCGGCGCTCTTGGCCTTGAACTGGGTCATCCGGGACAGCTCGCCGAACATGGTGAAGCAGTCCAGAATCCAGCCCAGCTGGGCGTGGGCGGGGACATGGCTCTGGATGAACAGGGTGTTCCGCTCCGGGTCCAGGCCGCAGGCGATATAGGCCGCCAGCTGGCTCACCGTCCGGCGGCGGAGATCGGCGGGGTTCTGGCGCACCGTGATGGTGTGCATATCCGCCATAAAATAATAGCAGTCAAACTGATCGGCCCGCTCGGCCCAATTCTTAATAGCCCCCAAATAGGAGCCAAGAGTCAGCTCGCCGCTGGGCTGGATGCCGGAGAGCATGATGCCTTTTTGTTCCATCATTTCCACGTCCCTTGCTTATCATCTATCCTGCCGGGCACGCCTGTACCGCTGTTCCCGGTGAAATTTTGTTTCGACATGTTATTTCGATTATATCATACACAGATGCCGTTGGCAATCTTTTTCCTGAGTCGGGGCCTGCGCTCCGCCCGGAGGAGGGGCGAAAAGGCGAGAATACTGTCTGTATTTCCCCTCGCCCTGTCTTTTTTGTTGAGGGCTGTCAATAGGGGGTTCTCACAAATCTGGCCGCTGAATTTTGTGGAATTTGTCGCAGCAGAGCAGGGAGAAAATGGCTTCTGCCCCTTGACAACCGGTTGACAGATGGTAGCAAATAACGGCCCCGCAACCGATTTCTACAGGGAGTTATCCACATTTTCCACAGGGTTTTCCACAGTAAAAATCGGGCCAAACAAGGCTTTTTTCGCTCTTTTCCGGGTATCCCGCCAAAAATGATGGGGTCGCATTATGTCAAATCCATGTTGACATAATCACGCTCTCCAGTCGTTACAGCCGATCTCCCGTCCGGCATAGCCGTTTAGCGTCAGGTCCGCCTGATGCCCCGCCAGGTACTCGTAGTATCCCTGACAGCCGATCATGGCCCCGTTATCCCCGCAGAGCTTCCGCTCCGGCAGGTAGAGCTGCCAGCCCTCTTGCGCACACGCAGCGGCCAGGTCGGCCCGGATGTGGCTGTTGGCGGCCACCCCGCCTGCGGCGGCCACCTTGCCATAGCCCAGCATCCGGGCGGCCTCCACCGCCCGGGGCACCAGCTCGTCGCTGACCGCCTGACCGAAGGAGGCGGCAAAGGAGGGCAGGTCCAGCTCCTCCCCCTTCTGCTGGGCGTTGTGGATCAGGTTCAGCGCCGCCGTTTTCAGCCCGGAGAAGGACATATCCAGAGGTGCGCCGTCCACCTTCGACCGGGGCAGGGGGTACTTTTTGGGGTCCCCCCCGGCGGCCAGCCGGTCCATAGGCCCGCCCCCCGGGTAGCCGATGCCCAGCACCCGGGCCACCTTGTCAAAGCATTCCCCCGCTGCGTCGTCTCTGGTGGCCCCCAGAAGGGCCATGTCGGTGTAGTCCCGGACATCCACGATCATGGTGTTGCCCCCGGAGACGCACAGGCAGAGGAAGGGCGGCTCCAGGTCGGGGTGGGTGATATAGTTGGCGGCAATGTGGCCCCGGATGTGGTGGACGGGGATGAGGGGGACGTTCAGCCCCCAGGCCACGCTCTTGGCGAAGTTCACCCCCACCAGCACGGCTCCGATCAGCCCCGGGGCGTAGGTGCAGGCCACGGCGTCGATCTCTCCCCTGCTGACACCCGCCTGGGCCAGGGCCCGGTCTGCCATGAGGCAGACCGCCTCCAGATGCTTCCGGGAGGCGATCTCCGGCACCACCCCGCCGTAGAGGGTGTGCATATCGATCTGGGAGGCGATGGCGTCGGACAGGACGGTGCGCCCGTCCCGCACCACCGCCACGGCGGTTTCGTCGCAGGAGGACTCTACTGCCAGAATGTTCATGTCTCGTCCCCCTCCTGCCGGAGAAACCGGGTCATGAGCAGGGCGTCCTCCGTGGGCTTGTCGTAATAGTTCTTCCGGCGGCCCGCCTCCTGAAAGCCGAACTTGGTGTAGAGGGCCCGGGCCGCCTGGTTGCTCTCCCGCACCTCCAGGGTGAGGAAGGATAGATGCTGGGCCTGGGTGAACCGTAGGAACACCCCCAGCAGGTCGCTGGCCAATCCCTGGCGGCGGTACTCCTGCTTCACGGCGATATTGTTGATATAGCCCTCGTCCAGCACCACCGTCAGGCTGGCGTAGCCCAGCACCTCCCGCTCGCCCGTGACGGCCACGATGCAGGAGCTGGTCAGGCTGTCCAGCTCGTCATAGAGCATCTCCTCTGTCCAGGGCAGGGAGAAGTTTTGCCGCTCCAGCTCGGCGATCTGTGGCACCAGCTCCCGATCCATGGGAACCAGTTGATAAGGGATGGGCTGCCGGGCCTTTTCGGGCACGGAGGCCATCACCGGTTTCCATTCGCTCATGAAACATTCTCCTTCTGTGTGATTCAGTGGGCGTCCGCCCAGCATTTGCCCACCTTGGCCTCGGCCACCAGAGGGACAGACAGGGAGACCACCCGTTCCATCTCCTCCTCCAGCAGCTGGGCGATGGCGTCGCCCTCCGACTCCGGGCACTCCACGATCAGCTCATCGTGTACCTGGAGCACCAGACGGCCCTGATAGCCCTCCGATTTCAGCCGGGCCTGCACCCGGATCATGGCAAGCTTGATGATGTCGGCGGCGGTCCCCTGGATGGGCATATTCAGCGCCACCCGCTCCCCGAAGGAACGGAGGTTGAAGTTGGAGCTTTTCAGCTCCGGCAGCCACCGGCGGCGGCCCATCCCGGTGGAGACATAGCCGTCCTCTTTGGCCTTTGCCACGATGGTTTTCTGATAGTCCCGGATGCCGGAATACTTGTCGAAGTACCGCTCCATATACTCCTTGGCCTGCCACTGGGCCACGCCGATGTCCTGGGCCAGAGAGAAGGCGGAGATGCCATAGACGATGCCGAAGTTCACCGCCTTGGCGGAGGAGCGCATCTGCTTTGTGACCGCCTCCTCCGGCACGCCGAACACCTGGGCGGCCGTGGCGGTGTGAATATCCGCCCCGGTGCGGAAGCCCTCCCGCATCCGCTCGTCCCCGGCGATGTGGGCCAGCAGGCGCAGCTCGATCTGGGAATAGTCCGCGTCCACCAGCACGTTCCCCGGGGCCGCCATGAACATCTTCCGCATCTCCGCCCCCAGGGGGGTGCGGACGGGGATATTCTGCAAATTCGGCTCCATCGAGGACAGCCGCCCGGTGGCGGTGACGGTGTTCTGGAAGCTGGTGTGGATGCGTCCGTCCGGGCCGATCACCTTCGTCAGCCCGTCCACATAGGTGGATTTCAGCTTGGTCAGCTGCCGGTAGTCCAAGATCTGCTGGATGATGGGGTGATAAGGCTTGAGCTTCTCCAGCACGTCGGCGTTGGTGGAGTAGCCCCGCTTCGTCTTTTTGAAGGTGGGCAGGCCCAGATCCTCAAACAGCACCGTCCCTAACTGCTGGGTGGAGTTGATGTTGAACTCCCGGCCCGCCATCTGGAAGATCTCCTGCTGGGCCTTGTCAATGTTTCCGGACAGCATCTCCCCGAAGTCCGCCAGCGCCTTCCGGTCCACCAGAAAGCCCGCCTGCTCCATCTCCGCCAGCACCGGGCAGAGGGGCAGCTCTAACTCTGTCAGCAGCTCCAGCATCCCCAGCTCCCGGAGCTTCGGCTCCATCACCTGATAGAGGGCCTCAATGAGGGCGGTGTCCTCATACCAGGCAGTCTGGGCCTTTAAGCTGTCAGAGAGGGCGGTGAAGGCGTCCTCCGCCTGATAAATTGCTTTTGCCTCTATGTCCTTCTGGAAGTAGTGCATGGCGAGGCGAGGCAGCTCATAGCTCCCCGCCGTGGGGTCTAAGAGATAGGCCGCCAGCTCGGCGTCAAACACAAAGCCTCCGGTGGGCAGGCCCTCCGCCAGCAGGGCCTCGCACAGGGTCTTGACCCCGTGGGCCACCTTTTTCACCCGGTCGGAGAACAGCTCCCGGAGCAGGGCGTCGTAGTCTCCCTGATAGCGGCTCTGGCGGATGTCGTAGAGCGTTTCCTGCCCCTCCCCCGTCGCCACGCTCACCGTCACTCCGTCCAGACTGGCAAGAGGCAGCACGGTGACATGGGCCGTATTCTCCCATTGGGGATAGACCCCCTCCGCCTGGGCCTGGGTCAACAGGTCGACGACCTCCACCTGCACCTCCGGCTCCTGTGCGTCCGGGGGGGCGGTCTGCTCCGGCGGCGTCAGGCCGAACCGCTCGATGAGCCGGGAGAACTCCAGCCGGAGGAAGAGGGCGTAGAGGGCGTCGTTGTCCACCGGACGGCGAATGGCGTCCTCCGGGCAGAAGTCGATGGGGGCGTCGCAGTGGATGGTGGCCAGGTCGTAGGACAGCTTTGCCATCTCCCGGCCCTCGTCCAGCTTGCGCCGCTGGGCGGGCTTCAGCTCCGCCCGGTCAAAGTTGGCATAGAGGTTTTCCACCGAGCCATAGGTCTGCACCAGCCCCATGGCAGTCTTTTCCCCAATGCCCTTGACCCCGGGGATGTTGTCCGAGCTGTCCCCCATCAGGCTTTTCAGATCAATCATGTGGATGGGGTCGAAGCCGTAGACCTCCCGGAAGGCCTCCGGGGTCATGTCTTTGGTGGTGGTCTGCCCCATGCGGGTGGTCACAAGCTTTACCCTGGTGTGCTCCGTGATGAGCTGGAGGGAGTCCTTATCCCCGGTGACGATGGCGCAATCCCAGCCGTCCGCCTCGCACTTCCGGGAGATGGTGCCCAGCAGGTCGTCCGCCTCCCAGCCCTCCAGCTCGTAGCGGGGAATGTTCATGGCGTCCAGCACCTCTTTCAGCACCGGCATCTGCATGGCAAGCTCCTCCGGCATGGCGTGGCGGGTAGACTTGTAGCCCTCATACGCCTTGTGGCGGAAGGTGGGGGCTTTCAGATCAAAGGTAACGCACAGGGCCTCCGGCTTTTCCTCGTCCACCAGCTTTTGCAGAATGTTAATAAAGCCGTAGATGGCGTTGGTATACAGCCCGTCGTGGGTGCTCAGCAGACGGACGCCGTAATAGGCCCGGTTGACGATCGAATTGCCGTCCAGAACCATCAGTTTCATTGGGGCAGCTCCTTTTTGTGGATTCAATAGTCCTATTATAGCACAGTTTCAGGGATGGGAACAGATGGAGATGGGGCATTTCTTATGTGTCAGTTTACGGGCCTTGGCAAATTTCCATCCCCCGGCGAATTCGCCGAAAGACTTTTGCTTGTCGTAAGTTCGTGCTGCACCCCTCCACCGGCTTGCGCCGGTCCCCCTCCCCTTTCAGGGGAGGTAGAGGGCTGGCGCATCTCCCTTGGCTCCCCTGAAAGGGGAGCTGGCTGCCCGGAGGGCAGACTGAGGGGTGCAGTACGCACCTACGAAAAGAGATGCACCCTCGGCAAATTCGTAGTATGTTGATACGGATTCGCCGGAAGACTTTTGCGTGTCGTAAGTGCCTGCTGCACCCCTCCACCGGCTTGCGCCGGTCCCCCTCCCCTTTCAGGGGAGGTAGAG
>JAJQEM010000050.1 GCA_021201635.1 Clostridiales bacterium
CAATCGCTATGGATTTTTTAGGTGTTCAACTTCATTTTACAATCGACCGTTAAAACAAAACGAGCGGATTTGAACTTAAAGTAAAATCCGCTCGTTTCAGCTTATTTTATATATTTTTACACTCAATTCATAACTATTTCGGAATGAATTTACTCTACCGGCTTCATCGTCGGGAACAACAGCACGTCCCTTATCCCCGCACTGTCCGTCAACAGCATGACCAGCCGGTCAATGCCATAGCCAATGCCGCCGGTAGGGGGCATGCCCAGCTCCAGGGCGTTGAGGAAGTCCTCGTCGGTGTGCTCTGCCTCGTCGTCTCCAGCTGCGGCATTGGCGTCCTGCTGAGCGAACCGGGCACGCTGGTCGATGGGGTCGTTGAGCTCGGAGTAGGCGTTGCACATCTCCCAGGTGTTGATGAACAGCTCGAACCGCTCCACCTTTTCCGGATCGTCCGGCTTTTTCTTGGTCAGGGGAGAGATGGCCAGGGGATGGTCCATAATAAAGGTGGGCTGCACCAGCTCCTTTTCGCAGTACTCCTCGAAGAACAGGTTGATAATGTCCCCCTTGGTGTGCCGCTGCTCATAGGCGATCTCATGCTCGTCGGCGATGGCCTTGGCCTCCTCGTCGGTGTTCACCTGGTCGAAGTCCACCCCGGCGTACTTCCGCACCGCCTCGTTCATGGTCATCCGGGCAAAGGGCTTACCCAGGTCGATCTCGGTGCCGGCGTAGGTGATGGTGGTAGAGCCGCAGACCTGTTCCGCCAGATAGCGGAACATACTCTCGGTCAGCTCCATCATGCCGTTGTAGTCGGTGTACGCCTGATACAGCTCCATCAGGGTGAACTCCGGGTTGTGCCGGGTGTCCATGCCCTCGTTGCGGTAGACCCGCCCGATCTCATAGACCCGCTCCAGGCCGCCCACGATGAGCCGCTTCAGATACAGCTCCAGAGAGATGCGCAGCTTGATGTCCACGTTCAGAGCGTTGTAGTGGGTCACGAAGGGCCGGGCAGCGGCGCCGCCTGCGTTGCTCACCAGGGTAGGGGTCTCCACCTCCATGAAGTCCCGCTCTGCCAGGAAATTCCGGATCTCCCGGATGATCTGGGAGCGCTTGACGAAGGTGTCCTTGACCTCCGGGTTCATAATGAGGTCTACATACCGCTGACGATAGCGCAGCTCCTTGTCGGTGAGCCCGTGGAACTTCTCCGGCAGGGGCATCAAACTCTTGGAGAGGAGGGTGACCTCGTGGGCACGGACAGAGATCTGCCCCATCTCAGTCTTGAACACCTCGCCCTTGACCCCCACGATGTCGCCGATGTCATACTTCTTGAACCAGGAGTAGGATTCCTCGCCCACCAGGTCCCGGCGGACATAGAGCTGCACCCATCCGGACTTGTCCTGGAGGTCGCAGAAGGACACCTTGCCCATACCCCGCTTGCTCATCAGACGCCCGGCCACGGAGACGATTTTTCCCTCCATCTCGTCGTACCGGTCATTGATGTCGGCGGCGTGGGTGTCCACGTCGTACCGGGTCTCCCGGAAGGGGTCCCGGCCCGCCTCCTGGAGGGCCGTGAGCTTATCCCGGCGGATCTGGAGCAGCTCACTGGCGCTCTTTCCTGCGTCGGGATTGAATTTCTTTCCCATTTCTTCCGTTCCTCTCAGCGTGTCAGCGATTGACGGCGATGTTGAGCACCTTGTACCGCAGCTCGCCCATGGGGGCCTCCACGACCACCTCGTCGTCGACTTCCTTGCCCATCAGCGCCTTGCCGAAGGGGGACTCCTCGGAGATACGTCCGCTCATGGGGTCGGCCTCCTGGGAGCCCACGATGCGGTACTCCTCCTCCTCGTCCATGTCCAGGTCGAGCACCGTGACGGTGCAGCCCAGGCCGATGACCGTGTCGTCAGAGGCGTCCTCCTCGATGAGCACGTAGTTGTCCAGGATGGCCTGAACCTCGGCCTCCCGGGAGTAGAGCTTGCCCTGCTCGTTCTTCGCCTCGTCATACTCGCTGTTCTCCGACAGGTCGCCGAAGGAGCGGGCCTCCTTAATGAGGTCGGCCACCTCCTTCTCCCGAACGGTTTTCATCCATACCATCTCATCCTGCAGCTCTTTCAGCCGGGCAGGAGTCAGCTTGACCGGGTTTGCCATAATCCAATCACCTTTCCTTGTGAAATCAATCAAATACTCCATTCCCGGGAGAGGGGCAGCTCAGGCCCCTTCTGCTCCCCGGAATAGTATAAGCATAGTAATTCAGGCATCACCGTACAAATCGGCAAGAGCGGCTGGCGAGAAATTTTCCGTCAGAAAAAGGTGCAAAAGCGCAGGAATACTGGATGTATTTCAAGCTTTTGCTAACGCATTTCTGGCGGAAAATAGCCGCCAGACGCCGCAGACGCATTTGTGCGGTGATGCCTCTATTGTTTGAATAGTATATTCGGTTTTCCAAAGCCTGTCAAGCCCAAAATGGCAGGCCCCCAGGGCAACAGCATTTACTTGGCAGCAAGAACGGCGGCCAATGCCTCATTGCT
>JAJQEM010000017.1 GCA_021201635.1 Clostridiales bacterium
GGTGGGACCGGCGTAGTAGATAATGGAGTCCCGGAGGGGGAAGGGGGGCTGCTCCCCCGTGTCCAGCAGAGCGAAGATGCGCTTGTGGGCGGCGTCCCGGGCGGTGTAGATCGTCCCGCTGAGCAGCACCCGGTCTCCCGCCCGAAGCTCAGGGGCGATGGCCCGGAGCTGGCCGGAGGAGAGCTGGTAGGTCTGGGACATGGTCACTGCTCCCCCTCTTCGCACAACTCCTCCACCGCCTGGGCGTTCTCCTCAAAGGTGCGGCTCAGGCTGGAGAGATCCTGACGCAGGGCATCCACCTCCCGGAGCGCGCCGGTGGCGCTGTTTTTCAGGTCGTCCGAGGCGGTGACAAAGTCCCGTCTCGTCCGGGCCATCAGCTGCCGCCGCTCCGCTTTGATGTGCTCCGCCTCATCGGAGGCGTGGGCGATGGTGCGCTCCGCTTGCTGCCGGGCCTGCTCCTGGACGGACTCCGCCCGAGCGCTGGCCTGGGCCAGGATTTCCGATTCCTCTGCCCGGGCCTGGGCCAGGATCGTCTCCGACTCCGCCTTCGCCGTCTCCAGCAAAACGGACGCCCGACGGCGGGCCTCCAGCTCGATGGTGGCAAAATCGTCCTTTAGACGCCGATAGCCCTCCGCCTGATCGCTCAGCTCCTGGGCGGAACGGCCCTCTGCCAGCAACGGCTCCAGCTGAGTCTGGAGAGATTTGTTTTCCTCCTCCAGAGCCTGTGCCCGGGCGTTGACCGCCTCCAGCTGCTGCCGGAGCGCAGTGAGCTCTGTCTCTGTGGTCTGGGCGGTCTTTTGAGCTGCCACCAGCTGGGCGGTCAGGCGCTCCTTCTCCTGGGTGTGCTCCTTTGCGGTGCGCTCGATATAGTCCAGCACGTCCTGGCGGTGAAAACCGCCGAAACCAGCCGTGCGAAAGGAATTGTTCTGATCCATAGGGATGCCCCTCCTTATCTCTGTTCAATGGCAGTATAGCATGGAACCGAAATTTTTACAAGATTTCCGAAAAATTCTGTGGGTTTTCCCCTTTACAATTCGGGGAGAAGTTGGTATAATAACCGAGCACTTGAGAGAGTGCGCTGTTTATTTGCGCCCGTGGTCTAATGGATAAGGCACCAGATTCCGGTTCTGGTTACTGGGGGTTCGAGTCCCTTCGGGCGTACGTCTGCTGGACACCGATTTTGATACATTAGGTATCAGGATGGGTGTCCAGCTTTTTTCGGAAGAGGCGTCGTTTGACGGTCCGTATTCTCATTGCCCGAAGGAATGCCCTGTGATATAATCGGGAAAACATCAGGAAAAGGAGAGAGCCCCCATGAAGCAGCAGCGACCCTATCCCGCCCTCCAAATTTCGGCAAAGGCGGAGCGCTCGGTGAAAAACGGCCATCCCTGGGTCTACGGGGAGGAGACAAAGCCCCTCCGGGGGACGCCGGAGGACGGCGGCCTGGTGGACATCTTTGCCGGGAACGCCTGGATGGGCACGGGCTTTTACAACAGCCGGTCTAAGATCGCCGTCCGCCTGCTCAGCCGGAATGCCAACGATACCTTTGACCCGGCCTTCTGGGCAAGACGGGTAGGGTATGCGGTGGACTACCGCCGGACGGTGATGCCCGGGGACGACTTTCTCTGCTGCCGCCTGGTCCACGGAGAGGCGGATCAGCTTCCAGGCCTGACGGTGGACCGGTACGGCGACCTGCTTTCGGTGCAAATTCTGGCCCTGGGGATGGAGCGGGTGCGGGACACAGTGCTCTGCGCCCTGGTGGAGCGGCTGGCGGAGCTGGGCCAGCCGGTGCAGGGGGTGTATCTCCGCAACGATGTGGCCCTCCGGGAGCGGGAGGGGATGGAGCAGGGCAAGCTCTGGTGGCCCGGTATGCCCCATCCGGATTCCCCCGTCACCGAGATCACGGAGAACGGCGTGCGCTATCTGGTGGATGTGGAAAACGGGCAAAAGACGGGCTTCTTTTTAGACCAGAAGTATAACCGTCAGGCGGTGGCCCGGCTGGCGGCGGGGAAGCGGGTGCTGGACTGCTTCACCCACACCGGCTCTTTCGGCCTCAACGCCGCCCGGGGCGGGGCGGCGCACGTGCTCAGCGTGGACATCTCCGACACCGCCATCCAGATGGCCCGGGAGAACGCCCGGCGCAACGGCCTGGACAATATCGACTTCCAGATCGCCGACGTGTTCCGGCTGCTCACCGACCTGTGCGCCGCCAAATGCCGGGACTTCGACTTTGTCATCCTGGACCCGCCCGCCTTTACCAAGTCACGGGATACCATCGACCGGGCGGCGGCGGGGTACAAGGAGATCAACCTCCGGGCCATGAAGCTGCTGCCCCGGGGCGGGTATCTGGCCACCTGCTCCTGCTCCCACTTCATGAGTGAAGGGGACTTCCGGCATATGCTCCGGGAGGCCGCCCGGGATGCTGGGGTTTCCCTCCGGCAGATCGAGGCCCGGCAGCAGGGGCCGGATCACCCCATCCTTTGGAACGTGCCGGAGACGGCATATCTGAAATTCTATCTGTTCCAAGTGGTATAGCGCCCTGGAAATGCGCAAACATCACAGCCCGGCAGACCAACCGATCTGCCGGGCTGTGATTTGGGAGAGAAAAGAGAGAGAAAAAAGGAGGTAGATGATAAGAATACTTCGTTCCTGACAGTGAGAAGTATACCAGACGGGCCCTATCAGTGGATGAAAAATTTGTGATCAGATTGAAAACGATTTATGAAGACTGAGGAAGGGGCTTCAGTTTGGGACGATCCGGGGTATCTGACCCTGCAGGGCAACAGCATTTACTTTTATTTATTCATAATGGGTTGCAATTGTGAATTTTTATTCGCTACAGCGGAGGAAACCTATCACAACTATTCGGTATTCGCATGTTTGTATCAGGTTAATTTGGACTATAGCCGCACTTTTTGTAAACTCAAAAAGTAAATGCTGTCGCCCTGTCTGACCCTGTAAATCCTATTGACAAGGTAGGAATTGCAGAGTACAATACCCTTGTCCGCAGAGAGGGGCCGAAAGCCCCTTCCTTTTTTTGAAGACGCCCGGCGGACGGGCAGTGATGGGTTTATCTGGGGCAAGTCCCCGTCAAGGAGGATATTATGTCGGATTTATTGCTTGAGGTCAAGGACCTCTCGGTCAATGTGGAGGAGAAGGACATTCTCCACGGGGTCAGCCTGAGCATCGGCCGGGGGGAGACCCATGTGCTCATGGGCCCCAACGGTGCGGGCAAATCCACCCTGGGCTACGCCCTGATGGGCAACCCCAACTATCATGTGCAGAGCGGCGAAATTTGGTTCCGGGGCCAGCGCATCGACGGCGAGGCGGTGGACAAGCGGGCCAAGGCGGGGATGTTCCTCTCCTTCCAGAATCCCCTGGAGGTGCCGGGGCTGACCCTCAGCGGCTTTCTCCGCAACGCCCTGGAGCAGGTGCGGGGCAGCCGGGTGAAATACAGCGAGTTCCGCCGGGAGCTGTACCGCAATATGGACCTGCTCCAGATGGACCGGGCCTATGGCAACCGGGACCTGAACGTGGGCTTCTCCGGCGGCGAGAAGAAGAAAGCGGAGATTCTCCAGATGCTCATGCTCCGGCCCGCCCTGGCCATTCTGGACGAGACGGACTCCGGCCTGGACGTGGACGCCGTGCGCATGGTGTCCCAGGGGGTGGAGGCCTACCAGAAGGATATGGACGGCGGCCTGCTCATCATCACCCACAGCACCCGGATTTTGGAGGCCCTTCACGTGGACTACACCCACATCATGGTCAACGGCCGCATCGTCTGCACTGGGGACGGCTCCCTGGTGGACGAGGTCAACCGGGATGGCTTTGAGCGGTTCACCGCCGGGGCGGAGGAGGACTCCCTGTGAAAGAGAAAACCTATGTCCAGGACATTGACCGCAACCTCTACGACTTTCGCAACGAGGAGGGGGCGGACACCTTCCGCCTCCGGTCCGGCCTGACCCAGGAGACGGTGGAGCAGATTTCCCGGGAAAAGAACGACCCGGAATGGATGCACGATTTCCGGCTCCGCTCCCTGGAGATTTACGAGCAGATGCCCGTCCCCGACTGGGGCCCCTCCATCGAGGGGCTGGACATGAGCAACATCGCCACCTATGTCCGCCCCAACACTAGGATGTCCGCCAGCTGGGAAGAGGTGCCGGAGAACATCAAGGACACCTTTGAACGGCTGGGCATCCCCCAGGCCGAGCGCACCAGCCTGGCCGGAGTGGGGGCCCAGTACGACTCCGAGCTGGTCTATCACAACGTCCGGGAGGAGGTGGCCGCCCAGGGGGTCATCTACACCGACCTGGAGAGCGCCCTGCACGGGGAGTACGCCGGGATGATCCAGGATCACTTTATGAAGCTGGTCTCTCCCCGGGACCACAAGTTTGCCGCCCTCCACGGGGCGGTCTGGTCCGGCGGCTCCTTCGTCTATGTCCCCAAGGGGGTCAAGGTGGAGATCCCGCTGCAATCCTATTTCCGGCTCAACGCCCCCGGCGCAGGCCAGTTTGAGCACACCCTCATCCTGGTGGACGAGGGGGCGGACCTCCACTTTATCGAGGGCTGCTCCGCCCCCAAGTACAACGTGGCCAACCTCCACGCCGGATGCGTGGAGCTGTTTGTGGCGAAAAACGCCCGGCTGCGCTACTCCACCATTGAGAACTGGTCCAAGAATATGTACAACCTGAACACCAAGCGGGCCCAGGTGGAGGAGGGCAGCGTCATCGAGTGGGTGTCCGGCTCCTTCGGCTCCCACGTCTCCTATCTCTACCCCATGAGCATTTTGAAGGGCCGGGGTTCCCGGATGGAGTTCACCGGCATCACCTTCGCCGGACGGGGCCAGAACCTGGACACCGGGGCCAAGGTGGTCCACGCCGCCCCGGACACCGCCTCCTATATGAACACCCGCTCCATCTCCAAGGACGGGGGCGTCAGCACCTTCCGCAGCTCGGTGGTCATGACGAAGAACGCCGGGGGCAGCCGTGCCTCCGTCTCCTGTCAGTCCCTGATGCTGGACGACATCTCCCGGTCGGACACCATCCCGGCCATGGACATCCGGGCTGCCAACGTGGACGTGGGCCACGAGGCCAAGATCGGACGCATCAGCGACGATGCGGTATTCTACCTCATGTCCCGGGGCATCAGCGAGGAGGACGCCCGGGCCATGATTGTCAGCGGCTTTGCGGACAACGTCTCCAAGGAGCTGCCCCTGGAATACGCCGTGGAGATGAACAACCTCATCCAGCTGGAGATGAAGGGCAGCATCGGGTGATCCCGCCGAAAGGAGTTCGCATATGGCTTTGGATTTAACGGTCAACCGGCTCAGCACCCCCACCTGGCACTGGCTGGGGATGAATGACCATACCCTGACCGGGGTGGACGTGCCCGTCCCCGCCCGTCCCACGGTGGAGGGAGAGACCGCCCCGGCAGAGGGCTGGGACGATGGCCCCTTCTCCGCCATTCAGACCGGCATGGGCCGGGATATGGATTTGCTCGTCCGGGAGAGCGGAGCGGAGCCCGTCCGCCTGAACGTTCCCGCCGGAGGGGAGCGGACCGTCCGCATCCACCTCCGCCGGGAGGCGGGGGAACATCAGCTCCTCCCGGTGGAGGTGCTGGCCCAGGCGGGCAGCCGCCTGACCCTGCTGATGGACTACACCTCAGAGCAGGACGAGGGCGGCATGCTGGCCGTCCGGACCCGGCTGGTGCTGGAGGAAAACGCCCAGGTAAAGCTGGTGCAGCTCCAGATCCAGGGGGACAATGATTTGGCCCTCAACGACGTGGGGGCGGTCTGCACCGACGGGGCAAAGCTCCGGCTGGTGCAGCTGTTCCTGGGGGCGGCGGAGACCTGCTCCGGCTGCTGCGCCGCTCTGGACGGCAAAAAGAGCGCCCTGGAGGCGGATACCGGCTATCTGGGCCGGAACCGGCAGCACATCGACTTCAATTACGTGGCCCTCCACCGGGGGAAGGGCTCCAAGAGCGAGCTGCGGGCCAGCGGCGTGCTCCGGGACGCCGCCTGGAAGCTCCTCCGGGGCACCATCGACTTCCAAAAGGGAGCCGCCGGGGCCGAGGGAGACGAGCGTGAGGAGGTCCTCCTGCTCAATGAGGGCGTGGTCAATCAGACCGTCCCCCTGATTCTCTGCGCCGAGGAGGACGTGGAGGGCAACCACGGGGCCACCATCGGACAATTGGACGAGGACCTGCTGTTCTACCTCATGTCCCGGGGTATGTCCGCCGGGGCGGTGGAGAACATGGTGGCCCGGGCCAGAGTGGAGGCTGTCTGCCAGCAGATCGGCGACGAGGCGGCGGAGGGCCAGCTCCACGACTATCTGGAGGAGGTATTCCAATGACGAGTGAGGAGCGGCGCATTCGGGCGGACTTTCCCCTCCTGATGTCGGACAGTACCGCCTACCTGGACAATGCGGCCACCGCCCAGCGGCCCGCCTGTGTCCTGGACGCCCAGCGGGATTTCTATGAGCACAGCAACGCCAACCCTCTCCGGGGGCTGTACGGCCTCAGCGTCGCCGCCACGGACTGCTACGAGCAGGCCCGGGAGACGGTGCGGGACTTTATTCACGCCGCCTCGGAGCGGGAAATCATCTTCACCCGGAACACCTCTGAGAGCCTGAACCTGGTGGCCTACAGCTACGGGCTCAGCCACTTAAAGGCCGGGGACGAGATTCTGGTGAGCATTATGGAGCACCACAGCAATCTCCTCCCCTGGCAGATGGTGGCCCGGCAGACCGGGGCGGAACTGAAATTCTTAGAGTGCGAGCCGGATGGCAGCCTGCCCCGCCAGCGTCTGGAGGCGGGCTTCTCGCTGAAGACCCGGCTGGTGGCTATCGGCCACGTCTCCAACGTCCTAGGCCGCACCGCCCCGGTGGAGGAGATCGTCCAAATGGCCCACGAACGGGGGGCGGTGGTGGTGCTGGACACCGCCCAGAGTGCGCCCCACATGGCTATCGACGTGCAGGCGTTGGATGTGGATTTTCTGGCCTTCTCGGGGCACAAGCTCATGGGCCCCATGGGCATCGGCGTCCTCTACGGAAAGGAGGCCCTTCTGGAGGAGATGCCTCCCTTCCTCACCGGCGGGGAGATGATTGACAGCGTCACCCGCACCGGGGCCACCTACGCCGAGCTGCCCCACAAGTTCGAGGCGGGAACGGTGAACGCCGCCGGGGCCGTGGGACTGGCCGCCGCCATCCGGTATATCCAGCAGGTGGGCTTTGACACCATGGAGCGCCGGGAGCTGGCGCTGACCCGTCTGGCTATGGAGGGGTTAAAGCAGTATCCTTTCGTCCATGTTCTTGGCTCGGACAGGCCGGAGGAGCACTGCGGCATCATCACCTTTACCGTGGACGGGGTGCACCCCCACGACATCAGTGCCATGCTGGACAGCGACGGCATCGCCGTTCGTGCGGGCCACCACTGCGCCCAGCCGTTGATGCAGTATCTGGGCGTGTGGTCCACCACCCGGGCCAGCCTTTTCTTCTACAACACGGAGGAGGAGGTCCGAGCCTTTGTGGAGAGCATGGGCACCGTGAGAAGGAGAATGGGCTATGGAGAATAGAACCTTTTACAACGAGATCCTCACCAGTCACAACCTCCGTCCCCTCCACAAGCATGACGTGCCCGACGCCAATCTGGAGCTGGAGGGCCTGAACCCCAGCTGCGGCGACCACATTATCCTCAAGCTGAAGGTGGCCGACGGCATCGTGGAGGACGGCGGCTTTGTGGGCAGCGGCTGTGCCATCTCCCAGGCCTCGGCGGACATGATGCTGGACCTGGTCATCGGACAGACGGAGACGGAGGCCCGGCGTCTGGCGGACATCTTCCTGCGGATGATCAAGGGAAAGGTCACAGAGGAGGAGCTGGAGGACCTGGACGAGGCCGCCGCCCTTCAGGACGTGGCCCATATGCCCGCCCGGGTGAAGTGCGCCGTCCTGGGCTGGCACACCATGGACGAGATGCTCAAGGACGCCTTCTCCGGCGGCGATGGCGGACAGCCGGTGTCCACGGAGACGGAATAAGACAACGGACAGGGGCATGGCCCGGAAAACACACCGTATTCTGGGAGAAAACCCTTGCATTCTGGGAAAACTCTGTTATAATAAGTCCAGTTCTGAGATTTGAGGTGCGCCATGAACAGCATTACCCTCAAAACTGCATCCTACTCCTTTACCTTTGGCTGGGGCCGATTTACGGCTTACGGCTATTTTGCCATGGGTAAAAACAGGAGAGCGGATGCAATAGATGGGTGATTTCCCCTGTCAGGGGAGCATGGGGCGCACAAAAGCGTCAGCACAGGGACTCATTGATTGCGGTCAATGGGTCCCTTTTGTTGTATTCAGGCCGAAGTCATTAGAAGGAGAGATAAGACATGGTAGTCATTCTGAAACCGGGAACCCCCCAAAACGATGTGCGGAAGATGGTGGCCTTCTTTGAGACCAAGAGCTTCAAGGTAGGGGTCACGGTGGGCGTGGACTGCACCATCCTGGGCCTGGTGGGGGACACCACCGCCCTGGACATCCACAAGATCGAGCAATTCGACGTGGTGGAGCGTGTCACCCGCATTTCAGAGCCGTACAAAAAGGCTAACCGGAAGTTCCACCCGGAGGACACGGTGGTGGATGTCAGCGGCGTCCCTGTGGGCGGCGGCAGCTTTGCGGTGATGGCCGGCCCCTGCTCCATCGAGAGCGGGGAGCAGATTACCGCCATCGCCAGGGACGTTCAGGCCTCCGGAGCCGCCATTCTCCGGGGCGGGGCCTTCAAGCCCCGGTCCTCCCCCTATTCCTTCCAGGGGATGGGGTTGCCCGGCCTGAAGCTCATGCTGGAGGCCAAGGCGGAGACGGGTCTGCCCATCGTCACCGAACTGGTCAGCCCGGAGTACTGTGAGATCTTCGACGAGAAGGTGGATCTGGTGCAGATCGGCGCCCGGAATATGCAGAACTTCGAGCTGCTGAAAGAGGCGGGGAAGATGAGCAAGCCCATCCTGCTGAAACGGGGTCTCAGCGCCACCTATGAGGAGTGGCTCATGTCCGCCGAGTACATTATGAACGAGGGCAACCAGAACGTCATTCTCTGTGAGCGGGGCATCCGCACCACCGAGACCTATACCCGGAACACTCTGGATGTCTCCGCCATCCCCTGCATCAAGCGGATGAGCCATCTGCCGGTCATCATCGACCCTAGCCACTCCGGGGGCTACAGCTATCTGGTGGAGCCTCTGACCCTGGCGGGCATCGCCGCCGGGGCGGACGGCATCATCGTGGAGGTACACAACGACCCGCTTCATGCAAAGTGCGACGGCCAGCAGTCCCTGACGCCGGAGCAGTTCGGCGAACTGATGGGAAAGGCGGAAAAGCTCGTTGACTTCATGGGGAAGACCATAGTAAAATAAGGAAAAGATACCACAGAAGGAGCGTGCCGCCATGAAAACTCTGACCGTCGCCCTGCCGGGGCGGGAATATGATATTCTGATCGAAGCAGGTCTCTTGGAGCAGACCGGCGCTCAGTGCCGGAGGGTGCTGCCCCGGACGGTTCGGACGCTGGTGGTCACCGACTCCAACGTGGGGCCCCTCTACGGGGCGCAGGTGACCCGGAGCCTGGAGGCGGCTGGATTCTCTGCCCATACCGTCACCATCCCCGCCGGGGAGCCGTCCAAGTGCGCCGCCTGGCTGGAGCGCATCTGGGATGAGGCCATGGCCTTCGGCCTGACCCGGACGGACGCAGTCGTCGCCCTGGGCGGCGGCGTGGTGGGGGACCTGGCGGGCTTTGCCGCCGCCACCATCCTCCGTGGGGTCCCCTTTGTTCAAATCCCCACCACCCTGCTGGCCCAGGTGGACTCCTCCGTGGGGGGCAAGGTGGCCATCGACCTGCCCGCCGGGAAAAACCTGGTGGGGGCCTTCTGGCAGCCGAAGCTGGTGCTGATGGACACTGCCACTTTGGACACCCTCTCCGACCGCATCTTCTCCGACGGCATGGCGGAGGTCATCAAGTACGGCTGCATCTGGGACAGGGAGTTTTTCGGCCTGCTGGCTCGGTGTGGCGACCGGGCGAGGGTGATGGCCCACATCGAGGAGGTGCTCTGCACCTGCTGCGCCATCAAGGCAAAGGTGGTCATGGAGGACGAGCGGGACACCGGCCTGCGGATGATTTTGAACTTCGGCCACACCCTGGGCCATGCCTATGAGAAGGCATATCACTACGAGACCTATACCCACGGCCAGGCGGTATCCGCCGGAATGGTGCTGGCGGCGGAGCTGGGCGAGCGGCTGGGCGTCACTCAGCCGGGGACGAAGGCCCAGATCGAGCAGCTGACTGCTGCTTTCGGCCTGCCTACCGCCATCCCCTGTACGGCGGAGGACTATGAGAGCGCCGTGGGCCTGGACAAAAAGGGCAGCGGGGACAGCATCACCGTTATCCTGCTGCGGACGCTGGGGGAGTGCGCTCCCACCAAAATGCAGAAAAAGGAGCTGCTGGCGCTGCTATGACTGTGACTGTTACGCCGGGACTGCTCCGGGGACAGGTGACGCCTCCCGCCTCCAAGAGCCAGAGCCACCGGCTCATTATCGCCGCCGCCTTAGCGGAGGGGAGGAGCCGCCTGGACAACCTCTCCATGAGCCAGGACATTGCCGCTACCCTGGGCTGTATGGAGGCTTTGGGGGCCTCCTGGGACGGGGAGACGGTCACCGGACTTGGCTCGGCTGGGACGAGACGGGGACCGCTTCCCCTGCTGGACTGCGGGGAGTCCGGCTCCACCCTGCGTTTTCTAATCCCCGTGGCCCTGGCGGTGGCCGGGGGCGGAGTATTCACCGGCAGAGGCCGGCTTCTGGCCCGGCCTATGGAGCCGTATCAGCGGCTGTTTGCGGAAAAGAAAATCTCCTATCGGGCGGAGCCGGATTCTGTCACGGTACAGGGTGTGCTGGAGCCGGGAGAGTACGCCCTCCCCGGAGACGTCTCCAGCCAGTTTATCACGGGGCTGCTCTTTGCCCTCCCTCTGCTGGACGGGGACTCGGAGCTGCATCTGACCACCCCTCTGGAGTCTGCTGCCTATGTGGACATGACGGTGGACGCATTGAGCCGGTTCGACGTGGGCATTGACCGGACAGAAAAGGACTGGCACATCCCCGGCGGACAGCGGCCCAGGGGCCGCAACCTGACGGTGGAGGGGGACTGGTCCCAGGCGGGCTTTTTCTACGCCGCCCGGGGGCTGGGCAACCCGGTGGAGATCTGCGGCATGAACGATACCTCCGTCCAGGGGGACCGGGTCATCCAAGACTACGCCGCCCGGCTGGACGGGCGGGGAACGGTGACATTGGACGTGAGCCAATGTCCCGACCTGGCCCTGGCCCTGGCGGTCCACGCCGCTCTCCGTGCGGGGGAGACCACCCATCTGGTGAACGCCGCCCGGCTGAGAATGAAGGAGAGCGACCGCATTGAGACGGTGACCTCCGAGCTGAACCGGCTGGGGGCGCGCATCGAGGCTTACCCCGACGCCATGACGATTCACGGCGTCTCCGCCCTCCACGGCGGGGAGACGGACAGCCACAACGACCACCGTATCGCCATGATGTTGGCCGTCGCCGCCACCCGGGCCGACGGGCCGGTGATTATCCGGGATGCCGGGAGCGTGGCGAAATCCTATCCCCGGTTTTGGGAGGACTACGAAGGGCTGGGGGGACGCATCACCCGGCAGGAGGAATGACAGATGAAGCACATGATTTTTGGAGAGTCCCACGGCCCCGCCATCGGCGTGGTGCTGGAGGGCGTCCCCGCCGGGGTGGAGCTGGACCTGGAGCAGATCGCCTTTGAGCTGTCCCGCCGGGCCCCAGGGCAGGACGCTCTCTCCACCCAGCGCAGAGAGGCGGACGTGCCGGAGATCCTCTCCGGCGTGTTCCAGGGAAATACTACGGGGAGCCCTCTGGCCGCCATCATTCGCAACACGGACACCCGGAGCGGGGACTATGAAAAGACGAAAAACCTGCCCCGGCCCGGTCACGCCGACTATACCGGCTTTCTCCGGTACCAGGGCTATAACGACTACCGGGGCGGCGGACACTTCTCCGGCCGTCTCACCGCCCCCCTGGTGTTCGCCGGGGCGGTGGCAAAGCAGATTTTGGCTGGGGAGGGGGTCTCCGTGGGGGCCCATATCCGTTCCATAGGGTCGGTAGAGGACACGCCCTTCCAAAACGATGAGCAACCCCTGACGGCCTCTCTCCTGCGAGAAATCGCTCACAAGCCTTTCCCGGTGCTGCGGGACGAGCGGGGCGAGGCCATGCGGCGGGAGATTTTAGCGGCCAAGGCAGACCGGGACAGCATCGGCGGCGCCATCGAGTGCGCCGTCCTGGGCCTGCCCGGCGGCATGGGCTCCCCGGACTTCGGGGAGAACGTGGAGGGCATCTTCTCCCAGCACCTGTTCGCCGTCCCCGGCGTGAAAGCGGTGGGCTTCGGCGACGGGTTCGGCTTTGCCGCCCTCCGGGGCAGCCAGGCCAACGACCCTCTGTACCTGCGCAATGGGGAGGTTACCTCCACCAGCAACCACTCCGGCGGGGTTAACGGCGGCATCACCAACGGCCTGCCCATCCTGTTCACCGTGGCTCTCCGGCCTACGGCCAGTATTGCCCAGGAGCAGGACACGGTGAATCTGGATACCTGGAGCAACGATAAGCTAACCGTCCAGGGCCGTCACGACCCCTGCATCGTCCACCGGGCCGTCCCGGTCATCGAGGCGGCGGCGGCGCTGGCGGCGTGCGAGCTGATGGGCATTTGACGGAGCGAGGAGAGATACCATGAAGGACATCAAATATCTCCGGGGACAGATCGACACCATCGACCACCAGATGGTCAGCCTCTTCCAGCAGCGGATGGAGGTCTCCCGTGAGGTGGCGGAGTACAAAATCGCCCACGACATCCCGGTGCTGGACCCGGAGCGGGAGCGGGAGGTGCTGGAGGACAAGGCCGCCATGGTGACCGACCCCCAGCTCAAGACGGACGTGGCTAAGCTCTATGAGGTCATTATGTCTCTCAGCCGGGGCTATCAGCGCCGGGTGATGCAGGACCAGGAGCCCACCCCTCCCGGCTACCCCCAGGCGGTGGAGCTTGCCGCCCCGGTGGAGGAGCCCAGGGTGGTCTATCAGGGTATGCCCGGAGCCTACAGCGAGGAGGCGGCGGTAAACTTCTTCGGCCCCGACGTCCGAAGCCAGGGGCTGAACCGCTTTGAGGACTGCTTCGAGGCCTTGGCCTGCGGCGAGGCAGATTATGCCGTCTTGCCCATTGAAAACTCCACCACCGGCGCTATCCGGCAGGTCTACGACCTGCTCACCCAGTACCAGTTCTATATGGTGGGGGAGACCACAGTGAAGGTGGAGCACTGCCTCATGGCCCTGCCCGGGGTCAAAATGGAGGAGATTACCCACGTCTACTCCCATGAGCAGGGGCTGTTCCAGTCGGACCGGTTCCTGGACCGGCATCCGGAGTGGGTGCGGGTCCCCCAGCTGGACACGGCGGGGAGCGCCAAATATGTCAGCGAGACGGGAGACCGGACCAAGGCCGCCATCTGCGGCCATCGGGCGGCGGATATTTACGGCCTGAACATCCTGGTGCGGGGGGTCAACCACA
Source organism: Clostridiales bacterium (assembly GCA_021201635.1). GTDB lineage: Bacteria > Bacillota > Clostridia > Oscillospirales > Oscillospiraceae > Onthomonas. The sequence goes on from JAJQEM010000017.1 coordinate 13,621, forward strand.
ACAACCAGAATTACACCCGCTTTGCCGTCGTCCGGACGAAACCGGAGCTTCACCCGGGCAGCGACAAGATCACGGCGGTCTTCCGCCTGCCCCACCAGAGCGGCTCCCTCCATGAGATACTGACTATCTTCGCCGTCAACGGCCTGAACCTGGTCAAGCTGGAGTCCCGTCCAGTGCAGGACCGGCGGTGGGAGTATATGTTCTTTGTGGAGTTCACCGGCAACCTTACCGCCCCGGGGATGGATGCCGTCCTCCGGGAGCTGAGCCAGTCCACCAACCAGTTCCGGGTGCTGGGGAACTACGTCGCCAACCTGGGGACCCAGGACGCCGTATGATGGAGGGGCAGAGCAAAAACCTCATCCTCATTGGCATGATGGGCTGCGGCAAGACTACCAGTGGCCGCAGGCTCAGCCGGATACTGGGGATGCCTCTGGTGGACACCGACCAGGAGATTGTATGCCGGGAGGGGATGAGTATCAGCGACATCTTCGCCCAGAGAGGGGAGACATATTTCCGCACCCTGGAGACGGAGACCCTCCGGGACCTCTGCGCCCGGGGTGGTCAGATCATCGCCACGGGCGGGGGACTGCCCCTCCGGGAGGAGAACCGGACGCTGCTCCGGGAGAGCGGCCTGATCTTCTTCCTCAACCGCTCTCCGGAGGAGACCTTCGACGGGACGGATTTGGCAGATCGTCCTCTGGCCCAGCAGGGAAGGGAGGACTTCGTCCGGCGGTATCAGCAGCGGCTGCCTGTCTATCGGGCGCTGGCCCACTATGAGATTGCCGGGTGCAGCTCTCCCGCAGCGGCGGTCCGTCAAATTGCGGCGATTTGGAGCGCACAGACACAGATGTAAAAAGGTTCTATAATAAATGTTGGGGTCAGGCTCTGAACCTGACCCCAATATTTATTATAGAACCCTTTTTTGAAATCCGGTATCGAACTCGCAACCTCCACCAAAATTGGGATGATGTCACTCCTTCACGATGTCCGCAAACTGCCCGTTGACCAGCTTTGCCAGCGCCTTTGGAGCCAGCACCACCTGAACGCCGATTTTTCCAGCGGAGACGGCGATCTGCTCCAGGTGCTCCGCCTCGGCGTGGAAGGTGGTGAAAAATGCTTTCTTCATGCCCACAGGGCTGCAGCCGCCCCGGACATAGCCGGTGAGAGGCAGCAGCTCTTTTACGTGGAGCATGGCAACCGATTTCTCTCCCACAGCCCGGGCCGCCTTTTTCAGGTCCAGCTCCGCCTCCACGGGGATGTCAAACACATAGTACTGCCGACTGGCCCCCTGGGTCGCCAGGGTCTTGTATACCGTTTTGGGGTCCTGACCCAGCAGTCGGGCCACCTCGGCTCCATCCACCGCCTCGTCTCCGTGGGGGTAGGTCCTGACCTGATAGGGAATCTTCTTCTGATCTAAAATGCGCATTACATTGGTCTTTTCCGGCTTGCTTTTCATGGCGGCTCACCTCGTCTCTCAGGATAGCACAGCCCGGAGGTTTCTGCAAGGACTTCCCCACAGAGAGACGGCCTCCTCCGGGAGTGGCGCTCTCTGTCGGAGGAGGCCGGGGATGACATATGGTCTTTACTCTGCCGGATTCACGTGTACCATACAGTGCTTCACCTGGGGATAGGTCTGCTCGATCTGGTCGTGGACGGCCTGGGCGATGGCGTGGGCCTGAACCAGGGGCAGGTCGCCGTCGGCGGAGAACTCCACGTCCACATACAGCTTTGCCCCGAACTGCCGGGTCTTGAGCAGATCCAGGGAGCGGACCCCCTCCTGCCGGAGCACCAGCTGCCCCATCTCCTGCTCCAGCCTGGGAGAGGCCGCCCGGTCGGTGAGCTTCTCCACTGCGTCCCGGAAAATGTCCAGGGCCGCTTTCAGAATGAACAGACAGATGACCAGACTGGCGATGGGGTCCAGGATGGGGAAGCCCAGCCTCGCCCCGGCCACGCCGATGAGACTGCCCACCGACGACAGGGCATCAGACCGGTGGTGCCAGGCGTCCGCCAGCAGAGCGGCGGAGCCACACTTCCCGGCGGCCCACTTGGTGTACCAGAACATCCCCTCCTTGACGGCGATGGAGATCACCGCTGCCCACAGAGCCACTGTTCCGGGAATCTCCAGGTCGGCGTATCCGGCAGAGGCGATGTCCCGGATGGCGGAGACGCCGATGGCGCCGCCGGTGAGGGCCAGTACCACCGACAGCAGCACAGCGGCCACGCACTCCAGCCGCTCATGGCCGTACTCGTGGTCGCTGTCCGCCGCCTGACCGGAGAGCTTCAGCCCGATCATGACGATGACGGTGGAGAACACATCCGAGGCGGAATGGACGGCGTCGGAGACCATGGCGGCGGAGTGGCCTACCAGGCCCGCCGCCAGCTTGCCTGTGGAGAGGAGAAGGTTGAGGACCATGGTCTGCCAGGAGACTCTCATGGCCAGGTCCAGGTGTTTGCTTTGCTCCATAGCGGCTCCCTCCCAAAACGGTTTGATGTGGCGGTTCCTCAAAAGAAGAACCGAACTGCGCTGTCACCCTGCCCATAGATAGATAAAGACATCCGTGGAACCATGTCGCTGTCCCACGGATGTCTCTTTTCCGCTGCCTTTCGGCCCGGCTCAATGCCTGTTCAGTCTGCCATTCATACGGGTGGTAGATTGTTGCCCTACTGTAGCACGAGGGGGGCGGGATGGTCAAGGCTAACTTGGGGGTATTTGCGCCAGCACTCTACCTCCCCTGAAAGGGGAGGGGGACCGGCGCAAGCCGGTGGAGGGGTGCAG
>JAJQEM010000142.1 GCA_021201635.1 Clostridiales bacterium
AATCGCTATGGATTTTTTAGGTGTTCAACTTCATTTTACAATCGACCGTCGTTTTTTCATTCAAATCAAATGTACAATATCCTGTTAGGACGCCTCCTCAAACTGGCTGTTATACAGCTCCGCATAGAAGCCGTTTTGCTTTAGCAGCTCCTCGTGGCTGCCCTGCTCCACGATGTCGCCGTCCCGCATGACCAGGATAAGGTCGGCGTTTTTGATGGTGGACAGCCGGTGAGCAATGACAAAGCTGGTACGCCTGTCTGTCAGCTTGTCCATGGCCTGCTGGGTCAGCATTTCGGTCTTGGTGTCCACGCTGGAGGTGGCCTCGTCCAGAATCAGCATGGGGCTGTTCTGGATCATGGCTCTGGCAATGGTCATCAGCTGCTTCTGCCCGGCGGAGATGGCGGTGTTGTCGCTCAGGACGGTGTCATAACCGTGTGGCAGTGCCTGAATAAAGCTATGGATGCCGCAGGCTTTGCAGGCTTCAATCATCTGCTCATCGGTGACGCCTTGGGTGTTATAGAGCAAATTCTCCCGAACCGTCCCCTCAAACAGCCAGGTGTCCTGGAGCACCATGCCGAACTGGCTGTGGACATTGCTTCTGGGGATGTCGGTAGTGGGAACGCCGTCGATGAGGATGGTTCCGCCCGTCGGCTCGAAGAACCGCATCAGCAGATTGACCATTGTGGTCTTGCCCGCACCGGTGGGGCCAACGATGGCCACCTTCTGCCCCGGTTTCACCCTGGCGCTAAAGTCGTGGATGATCTCCTTTTCAGGTGCGTTGGGATAGGCGAACTTCACATGGCGGAACTCCACCTCGCCGTGTACGGTGTCAATGCGCTTCACCTTGTCGGACTCGTCCTCCATCTCCTCCTCGGAGAGGAACTCAAAGACACGCTCGGACGCAGCCGCACAGGACTGCACCTGGGTCATGGCCTGGGAGATCTGCCGCAGCGGGGACTCGAACAGGCGGGTGTAGATCAGGAAGGCGGTGATGACGCCGAAGGTGATGTTGCCGTTGATGATCTGCCAGGCGCCCACCACACAGACCGCCACATAGCCCAGGTTGCCCACGAAGGTCATCAGCGGCTGCATCAGACCGGACAGGAACTGAGAGCGGAAGTTTGCGGTTTTGACCGCCTGGTTCATGGTGTCAAACGTATCCCGCACCTCGTCCTCAGCGTTCAGGATGCGGATGACGTCGTGACCTGCGTACATCTCCTCAATGTAGCCGTTCAGGGTGCCCAGGCTTTCCTGCCGGGCAGTGAAGTATTTCTGAGAACGGCTCATGATGACCACCATCAGTACCAGGCCGATGAGGGTGGACAGGACGGTGGTGGTTGCCAGCACCCAGTCCGTGTAGTACATCATAATAAGACAGCCCACGAGCTGTGCGATGGCTGTGACCAGATTGGACAGACTGTTGGACATAGCCTGCCCGATCATGTCCACATCGTTGGTCATACGGGAGAGCACGTCGCCTGCGGCGTTGCCGGAGAAATATTTCAGGGGCAGACGGTTGATTTTGGTGTCGATGTCCCCACGGAGCCGTTTGGCCGTCCGCTGGGTCACGGTCTGCATGATATAGTGCTGGACAAAGTTGCAGACGGCACTGGCCAGGTAGATACCTACCAGCAACATTGCTACGCTTCGGACGCCAGCCATGTCGATTTCGGTGGAAAGGCCGTCGTAAATGTAATCCGTCAGCCGACTGAGCTGGTCCGGGCCGATGATGGTAAAGACTGCGGCCACGGCCGCCAGCACCAGCGCTATAACAATGATGCCCACCTGACTTTTACAATAGGAGAGAAGGCTCATCAGGGCACCCTTCATATCCTTCGCTTTTCCGCCGCCTCTGCCGCCCATGGGCCCGCGGCCCATGGGGCCTCTCCTCATTGGTGCGGCAGCTCTGGCTTGTCTGGTTTCTGCCATAATAGACGCACCTCCTTACGCATTCGCCGCAAGCTCTTCGGCTGAGAGCTGCGACAGGGCGATCTGCTGATATACAGAGCAGTTCTGCATCAGTTCCTCATGGGTGCCGATCCCGGCGACTGCGCCGTCATCCAGCACCACAATTTTGTCCGCATTGCGGATGGTGCCGATACGCTGGGCCACGATGAGGCAGGTAGTCCCCTTCAGGTCGGTCTTGATTCTCTGCCGCAAAATGCGGTCGGTCTTGTAGTCCAGCGCCGAGAAGGAGTCGTCGAAAATCAGGATTTCCGGCTTCCTGGCGATGGCCCTTGCAATGGACAGCCGTTGCTTCTGGCCTCCGGAGACGTTGGAACCGCTCTGGGCGATCCAGCCATCCTTCCCGCCGTCCATCTCCTGGACGAACTCCGTCGCCTGGGCGATGTCCAGGGCGTTGTCTACATCTGCATCAGTCTGCGTGTGCCCGCTCTTGCCGAAGGTGACATTGCCCTCCACGGTGTTGGCGAACAGGGTTGCTTTCTGGGGAATATAGCCGATCTTGTCATAGAGGGTTTCAAAGCTGTAGCTGGAGACGTCTTTGCCGTCCACCAGAATTGTACCATCGGTGACGTCGTAGAGCCTGGCGACCAGCCCTGCAAGGGTGGATTTGCCGGAGCCGGTGGCTCCGATAAAGGCCACGGTCTCCCCCTTCTTGGCCGAGAAGGAGATGTGCTTCAGGCAGTCCTCGGAGGCGTCGGGGTAGCGGAAGGAGACATCCCGGAACTCGACGCTTCCGGTCTCATCAGAGGTCGTTTCCGTCCCCTCCTGCACGGCGATGTCGCAGTCGATGACCTCGTTGATACGGTTGGCCGACACCTGGGCGCGGGGCAGCATCATGAAGATCATCAGCAGCATGACAAAGGCCATGATAACGTACAGCGCATAGGAGCTAAAGGAGACGACCTCACCCAGCATGACCGAGCGGTCAGAGACAGCGGCCATGATTTCGTCCACAGTCCCATTTAGTGGCACTTCAATGTCGTTGATGAGCCAGGCGCCCACATAATAGATGGTTACGCTCACACAACTCTGAACGAACATCATAATGGGAGAAAGGAATGCCATTCCTCTGCCGGTGAACAGCTGGGTCCGCATCAGGTTGTCATTGGCCGCCTCAAACTTGTCCTCCTGGTACTGCTCCGCATTGAAGGCACGGACGACCCGGATACCGCTCAGATTTTCGTCTGTGAGCCGGTTCACGTCATCAATTTGCCGCTGCACAATGCGGAACTTGGGAATCATGATTGCCAGCAGGACAACGAGGGAGACCACAACGATAGCCACCGCCGCCGCCACCACAGCGGAGAGCTGCCAGCTCTTGCCGACGATTTTAATGATGGCCCAAACCGCCATGATGGGGGCGCGGAGCATCATCTGAAGCCCCATGGCGATAATCATCTGGATCTGGGTGATGTCGTTGGTGGTACGGGTAATCAGGCTGGCAGTGGAGAACTTTTTGATCTCGCCGCTGCCCATGGCCGCCACCTTGTTGAACAGCTTTGCCCGGACATCAAAGGAGAAGTCCGCTGCAATCATGGCCGCCAGATAGCCAACCACCACTGTCAACAGGGCGCTGCACAGGGCGCAGCCAAGCATATTCCCGCCTGCCACAAAGTATTGCGACAGGTCTGTGACCTCGCTGCTGATGAGCACTGTGATCTCTGCGGTATAATCTGGCAGACGTAAATCGAAATACACCTGGCCGCAGACCAGCAGCACGCACAAAAGCGCCAGCCACCTGTCTTTCGTCTTCATATTACCGAAAATATGAATCATAGAAATCCCTCCTGTCATTAGATAGATACGTTGCCGGAATCCTGTCGGATTCCATGCACGACATTTGCCGTTCTGTCACTCTACCACGCTTTCTGCTAATCATCAAGCGTCAGATTACAACATATGTCGCACAATTAAATGAGGCATCCTTTGAAAAGCCAGCGGCTTAAAACCGCTTCCTCACACTCTGCATTTCGAGAAACGCAGAAAGGAACGCCTTTGCGACATCTGTTGTATTATCACTCTATCACTTGTGCTGCTAATCATCAAGCAACAATTTTCGACAGGTGTCGCATTGAGCAAATTTTCAACTTGCTGCTCTGCGACATCTGTTGTATAATGTATCCACTGAGATGGAGCCATAGATTCATTTTTATATGCGCTCAGGAGGGGATGTATCCATGAAAAAGCAGCCAGAAATCACAGACGCCACTAGAGAGTCCTTTGTCAATGCGTTCTTTCAAATTGCAAAGACGAAAAGCATCAACCGGATTACCATTCGGGAGATCACCACTCTGGCCGGATACAACCGCACGACTTTCTATCGTTACTTCGAGGATGTCTATGCGCTGATGGAATACGCCGAGGACGAGTTCCTGCAAACGATACGCAGGACATCGGAGGAGCGATATGGGGGAACAGCGCTGGGAGAGCGGCAGTTTTTTGAAACGATCATTAGCTGCTGCCATCAGAACAAAGAGCGGATGTCGATTCTGATGTCGGAGCAGAACCGCTCCCATTTTATGAGGAAGGTCAAAGAAAACGTCGAACACAATTTGCGTTGGGCAGGTAACGTCACCCCCAAAAAGTTGATTGTGCGGGATATTTACTTTTACGGGATTTTTCACGCTATCTCTACCAATCTGCAAAGCCAGGATGCTTTGTCCGACGAAGATTTGCTGAGCATTATTCAAACCATGTTCAACAGCTGGTATCTGCCTGAGATGACGCAAGACACCTGACTTCTCTTTTTACGAGACTGTTTCCACCAGGAAGCTGACCTCATTTTCCTTTTTGACGCACCATTCTCTTTCCAGGCCGAAAACGCTGAATTGAAGTGGGAAGGATGGCTCACTTTTTCGTTGACATTCACACAGATCGTGCTACTCAGCCAACCTTTATGATTCTCAGTCCAGCTTTTGCGACATCAAAATACGAAACTCCCCCCGTCTCCGTTCTGCTGACGGAAATGGATACCGGATTTTCCTGTCCCCACTGCGGATTTGCATCTGCCTTTTCTTTCCAATGGCCATAAAACTCCAGGAACTCACCGAACAGGCATTCCTCCGCCTTTTTCCGGACAGCAGCGGCTTCTTCCAGGGTTTTGTAGGTTCCGAGGTGGTACGTTTTCCCCTGGGAATGGATAAGTGCCCTATATTTTCCCCGGTACATATTCACGCCGGCCACGCCGGTGGTGCCAGATCACACATCCCTGATGGCGCTCCTCCAGCGGTTCAAGTGCTGTCAACATACCAAAGCGCTGACCGGTCAGGTCGGCCATGGTAAACTGCTTTGTTTTTTCATCTCTGCCAGCCAAATGTGTTACCGCCTTTTTTGAAAACTGATAGAAAACATTACAAATCCATCAAATCCCGCTAACATAAAAGACTAAGACAGCGGGTTTCCCGCTGTCCCGGCAATTATCTGTTACATTTTGTTTGGATTTTCACTCTTCCAGCAGGTGATGCTTCCGCAGCTGTTCCAGGAAGCTGTTCACATCCTGCTCCGCTGTTTTCCGGTCCACGTCGTACTCGTCCAGCAGAGCCGCAACCAGCTCCTCCTGAGAGCACCCCTTCTCCAGCTTGCTCCACATAAAATATCCCACGTCATTTGTCGAGGCCATGCTCCCAAATGCCAGCGCAGAGGCGCCCGTGGGCACCAGGATATACTCCCCCGCTATTTTCCGAAGTACAAAATCAGACGAAGTCTTCACGGCGTCTCCCTCCCTGTCAGTGCTCGCAGAGCATGACCCGCACAGACTGCGTAATCAGGTCGTTCAGGTTTTCGATGGTGATCTCCGTGTACTCCGCCGGAATGTCGGAAGCGGAGACCATGTCGAAGGTCGCATAACCCACCACCTCGGAATAAACGTCCACGGTGCCCGCCTCGCTCCGCTCCTCCTGGAGCGGTACGGCGTAGATGCAGAGCTGTTCCCCGTCACTGGTAAACAGCACATAGATCCCGCCGCTGGCATCCGCCCCGGACAGCTCTGCCGTGCCGGAGGCATAGTAGCTGACCGCCTCAAAGTCCGGGTAATTCATCGAAATACCGGAGATGACTGCGGCGGCGAGCCAGTGCTCATAGGGGGCTTCCTCCTGCGTCTCCAGCTCCAGCTCGGCGTCTGAAACAGAGCTTTCATCCCCGCTCTGTCCGTCGTCGCTCTCCGCCATCTCCTCTTCTTCGGCGGCATCGGCTCCATCTGTCTCGTTCAGGCCCTCCGTCTCGTCGGAGTCCCCGGCATCTTCCGTCTCATCAGAGCCCTCGGCGTCCTGCGCCTCGTCTGCGCTCTCATCGTTCTCCGACTGCTCTGTGCTCTCGGCGGCCACTTCAGAGGAAGCGTCTGCCCCGTTGTCATTGTCCGTTCCCGCCACGAAGCAGACCGCCAGAACCGCCGCCACGACCACGATCACGACTACAACCAGGACCCAGGCCGGTCCTCTTTTCGGCTGCTCTTCGCCTGTATGTTTTCCCTTATAGCTCATCATGTTTCTCTCCATTCTCTGCGGCAGCCTCCCGCCACAGCTTTTCCGACACTCTGGACATCTGACACAGATAGGGGGCACTCTTGTTCACGTCCCCCGTCTCGGCATACATCATGGCCGCACAGGGGTGGCAGATCTCCTTCAATTCACAGCCCCTGCACCCGGCCAGCACGCTCGTCTGGCGGACGGCCTGGTTGATCTTCTCCCAGCACGCCTGAAAGCCGTCCCGGAAGGGCCAGGTGGCGACGGGGAAGTCCATCATGTCGCAGGCGGTCATCTTCCCGTCCCAGGCAATCCAGCAGGCACTGCGCCCCGCCCGGCACTTCATCTCTGACCGCTCATCCTCCCCCCAGGTCCCGGCGTCTGCCTCCTGGGGTACCAGCCTGTCCACCATCCAGCAGGCTGCCTTTTGAAACTCGTCTTCTCCCAGCCGATAGCGCTGCTTGAGCACGTTCAGCCGCCCGGATTCCTCCGGAGACAGTCGGGAGTCCTCCGGCTCGGCGTCCCGCCGGGTAGGTGGGAACATATAGGTCGCAACATTCGCTGCGCAGCCATGACTGTGGGCAAAGGAGATGATCGCCTCCAGGTCATCCTGGTTCTCCGGCGTGATGCTGCCGTTGATGACCACATGGATGCCTGCCCCGCACAGAAGCTCGATGCCCCGCACCGCCCGGTCATACCCGTTGGGATTCTGGCACAATCGTCCATAGGTTTCACGGCTGGCTCCGTAGAGTGTCACATTGACCCGTGCAGGTGCCCGCATCTTGAGCCAGTCCACCGTCTCCTCCGTGATGAGGGTGCCGTTGGAATTGATAGAGATTAAAAATCCCATATCATGAAGCGTCTCGTAGAGCCTGCGGAAGTCCGGGTAAAGAAATGGTTCTCCGCCGGTCAGCAGCAGGTACAACATCCCTGCGTCTTTGCACTGGTGGGCCAGATCAATCCACTGGTCGGCGGTGATCTCGTCTTTTCCCAGCCGCCGAAGCTCCTCTCTGGTCTTGCGCACATAGCACATATGACAGCCAAAGTTACACACCGGAGACAGCTCAAACGTCCCGTTTAGGGGGATTCTGTTTCTCGATGCTTTCGCATACAGAAAGTCCTTATAGCTCATAAATTCCCTCCAAGGCTCGCTCCAGCGTGTCAACTGCATCCCCATCCGGGCGGCAGTGTAGCCGAAGCATCGGCACCCCCTCTGCCGCCTGTAGGCACAGGTCGGAGACCAGCTCCAGTTCCTCCCTGCTCCACCGGTGATAAGCGCTTCCACCCAGCAATGCACGGAATTTTTCCCCTGCCGTGCAGGGCAGCACCCGGTTCTCCGCTCCCTGTTCCAGCAGTACCACTGCCAAAAGTGGCGCTGTTTTGTTTTTACAAATGTTAGAGGAGCCGCAGACAGATATTCCTCCTGCAAACCACTGTCCGCCCCGCCGAAACAGCAGCGCCCGGTCTCCGTTGATGATCTCTGCGCCCCGGTATTTTTCCCAAAGCGCCGCCTGGGTGGACTTTCCCGTGCCGCTGGGTGCGGCAAACAGGATCGCCCGGCCCCGGTGGAGGATGTAAGAGCAGTGGAGGGTCAGGCAGTTGCGGTAGAGGAGCGGGGAGTGTATGCCTGTGATGGCGAGGAGCTGATTCATCGTGAAGGACGGGGCCTGTTGGGTCTCCGGGTTCCACTCGATCTCTATCTCCTCGTTTTTCCAGTCGCCGGGGGCAAAGACGGCGGCGTCCCGTATCCGGGTATACCGGACGGAGAGATACTGCCTCCCCTGTACGGAAAAATAGTACCGCTCCTGGTCGTCTTCGGCGTCCGGGGGGATCGCCGTCCTGCGGGGCGTCAGCCGTATTTCAACATCCACCCTGGCAGACACCGGGGTGATAAACGGCTCCAGATATTCCCCCGTGGGGACGGCGTCCGGCAAGCCGGACGCCGCAAAGGACTGGAGCCCAAAAGAAAAGCATCGTCTCATCTCGTCTCTACTGCGGGAGGGGCATACCCGCCGGGTATGCCCCTCCCCTTTTGGTTGGTCTGTCAGGAATAGATGAATGTTACGCCAGTGCCCAACGGGCCATGGTAGCAAATCTTGTTGTTCAGGTCGTCGTCAGTATTTTCAATATCGACAGTGCACGCACCGTCTGCAAAGAAATCAAATGCCGCATTCTCATCCGCATAACAGGATGCGCTGCTGCGCCCAAGGGCGTAACCTCCGTCACCGGAGCAGCTGGCGATGCCCGTGTCTACCTGAAACGTCTCCACGATGAGGTAGGGACTGCTGTAGTGTTTTTTCATATCCTCAACCTCCTCAGATGATGTAAATTCTGGCCGTGAAGGACTCCGAATCGACGGACTCACCGCTGCTATTCAGGATGTACACGGTAAAGGTCTGGCTGCCCACCTTGTAGGGCTTCAGGCTCAGGGTGTAGGTGTAGGTCCCGTCGCCGTTGTCCACCGGGTCGCTCACCGTCAGCTTGGTGCTGCTGAGCAGCCCGTCAGACCCACCGACCGTGTAGGTGGTGCTGCCCAGCGTGACGGCAAAGGTGTAGTCGTCGCCCAGCTCTGCGGTGGTCGTCACCTGAATGGTGGTGGTCCTGGCGTAGCGTGCCCGCCCACTGATTGCGGCGGAGCTGATCGTCGGAGCGCTCGTCGTATCGCTCGCCTCGGTGTAGGCGTCCACCACATCGCTGCTATACAGGAAGCTCATGGTCGCAGCGTTGGCAAAGGTGGCCTTCACGTCCATGATGGAGAGGATGGTGCTACTGTCAGTTTTGGCATTGCTGATATACACATAGGTATAATAGCCGCCGTTCGTGGTATCGGAAACGAACACATCGCTCAAGCTGCCGGAGGTGCTGTAGTTCTGCACCGTGGCCTGGCTCAAAGTCTGATTCACCGTCACCGCTTTGCTGCTGTCGGTGTGATTGACCAGCTGCATGTTCAGCGTCACAGAGTCTCCCAGGGGGGACTTTGCGCCGATCTGGACGGTCTGGGGGATCTCACTGACCCACAGCTTGAAACCGACCACGGCGGAGCTGTTGCCCAGCAGATAGACCTCGTTGTTGGGGCCGACCAGGGTGTAGTCGACCACGGTTGCTGTGCTGTCCGAAGTGGTGGCGCTGCTGGTGGTGGACTCGGTGTGGATGTACACCGCACCGCTCTCCTCGGTGCCGCTGTCGCTGGTGGAATCGTAGTCTTGGGCGGAGACGATGGCGTCACGCACCTCCAGGATAACGGCGTTCGCCTCCTGGTCGGCCAGATAGACGTCGTTCACCGTCTCATAGGTCTCGCTGCCAGTGGTCACAGACGTCTGCACCGGGTCATAGATGCGGATGGCGTCCAGCTGGAACTCGCCGCCACGGTTGAGCGCAGAGAGGGTCGTGTCCGACGTTTGGTAGGCCTTCGCCACTGTGATGACCACGGTATAGGCGCCGTAGTCCAGCCCCTCGATGGAGATGACCGGGATCTGATACAGGTCATTGTCGCCAGTGTTCTGGACCGAGACCGTCTTGACCACCGTTTCACCGGAGTACACCTGGACCTTAATCAGGCCCTGCTGCTCGCCGGTATTGCTGAACAGGTCGAAGCCGGTGCCGGTGAAGGTAAAGGTGGCGGTGGGATAACTGCTGGTGGCTGTGCCCTCCGGCACTGTCACCTTGTGGGCGGAGCCGTTGGAATAGGCGGTGTCGTCGTCATAGCTGCTGTCGTAGGCATAGGGGGCGTATTTCGTGACCACACCCGCATCCTGGGTCTGGGTCGTTGCCTGGTCAGTAGTGTCCGTGACTTCGCTCCATGTGATGCTGCCGCTGCCGTCTGTATAGGTGTCCACGAAGCCGTCCTCATAGTACACGCTGGTGGCCGGGACGACGTAGATGCTGCCGCAGGCGTAGAAGTAGTTTTCGTCGTTGCTACTATCCGTGATTTTGAACACGGCATAGACGGCTTCCACGCCGCTGAAATTCATGGTAGTGAGCTGGTAGGTCACGGAACTGCCGCTGGTGTAGGTGAACTGGCCATAGGTGCCCGTGTACGAGGTCACATAGCTGCTGTAGGACTGGCCCACGTTTGTGCCGTGATAGGTGGTCAGGCCGACCAGCTCCACGCTGACGCTTGTATAATCTGCCGTGCTTTGCAGGTTCGTTCCAGCGGAATCATAGATGCTGACTGTTATGCCGTCTTTCTGCAACGCCTCCATTGCACTGCTCAGACTGATGTCGATGGACTTTCCGTAATCCACCACGATGATGGTGTCGTCCACCACCGGGGTAATCATCTTGACGCTTTCCGGCAAGATGACGCCGAAGGCGACCTGGCTGGCGACATAGCTGCCATCTGCGGAGGAGGAGACAAGGATGGTGGAATAGCTGCCCTCTGTGCTATTGACCGTCAGGTTGTCGTGGATGGTCAGAGAACCTGTACCATCCGAGCTCGCCTCCACGGTGTAGTACGCATCAGAGCTGTACATCTCATAGGAGGAGACGCCGCAGGTCTCTGTGTACGCACTGCCGTAAACAGTGGTTTCCACGTTGTAGTTGAAGGTAACCGTGTAGGTCGTGCCGACGATGATGCGGTTTGCAAAGGGGATCACATCACCGTTGTAGTTCACCGGCTGACCGGAGGAGTTCACCAGGTAATACTCCACCGTCGTACCCGCCGAGCCCCAGGTAACTGCGGGAACGGGGAAGGTCTGTGTGGCATAGCAGCCGTTGATGTCCACATACTCCAGCGTTGCGCTCTCGTTGGTGTAATAAGTTCCGGCGTCTGCGCCCTCATCGTCTTCACCGGCCGCATTCTTCAGATACACATAGAAGCTCAGGGCGATCTCCTTGTCGGTGATGTTGCCGATGCTCCAGGAGAAGGTCTCCACACCGTCTATATTGGTGTAGGTGAAGTAGTATGCGGAGATCGTCACATTTCCATCACTGTCGGTGGTCATGATGTTTGTCTCGCCATCGTCAATCAGGTCAGAATATGCCGCTGTGCCGCCTCCGCTAAAGCTGACGGTCTCGATCACCGAATAAGTTCCGGTTCTGGTGCCGATGAGACTATCATCAACGTCGTCCGACGAGGTATACAGGTCGTAGGCGATCACCTGAATCTGGTTGGTGCCGACGGTACTCTCGCCATCGACTGTGGTGATGTCGCTGCCCAGCAGGAGAGTGAAATTGGAGTTGATGACGTCCGTGACCTCCGCATAGCTGCCGGCATATTTCAGGGTGTTGGCCAGGGAGGTGTAGAAGGAGTTCAGGTCGGTGGCGCTGTTGGCGGCGGAGACGGGAATGGTCGCATCCGTCACCATACCCTCCAGAACCTCGGTTAATTCTTCCTCAGTGAAGGAGAAGGAACCAAAGCCGCCGTTTGCCAGGTCGAAGCCCACGGCATAGAAGCCGCCGGTTGCCAGGGCATACAGGGCGTTGGCGTAGGTGTTGTCATTGCTGTTCATGTAGGACAGCCAGTTTGTAGTATTGTTTGTAAGCCCCTGAGAGGTGGCATAATACCCAACAGACGGATACACCGTAGCCGTTCCCGGCAGGTAATCGTTTGCACTGCCTTGGGCACGCTGTCCGTTATAGTGGGAGGCTGCGCCGTCGGTCATGAACACCACATAAATCTCCCGGTCGCTTTCGTCATAGCTGGTGCCATAGGTGGTGTAGTATTCGGACTTCAAGCTCGTAATCGCCTGGGACGCCTGCCAGAAGGCGTAGTCATAGTTGGTGTTGCCCCGGTTCAGCCCGGACGTAGTATTGCCCTCTTTATCGCCGATTGTGAGCGTATACTTTCCAGCACTTGAATCGTAAAGTATCTGAGTGTTGGTGAAAGCGGTACTTGCCGATTCTGCATCCTGAACATTCAGAAATGCAGTCTGAACGGAGTCGATATACTCTGTCTGGGAAGTGCTATCCGTCTGAGTTCCGTTGCTGTTCTGCTTGTCATATCCGGCGAAGGTGACAAAGGTCAGGCTGTTGTTGGTTTCGCTGCCATCGGTATTGTCGCCCAGCAGGATGTTGGCGAACTGGGTGGCGGACTGCATCGCCATGTAGAGCTTGGTTTCCTCTACAGAGCTGGCGGCCTTGTCTGCATCACCTGCACTGGAAACTTCGTCATCATCCATGTCGTCCGCCCAATCCATAGACCACGCCATGGAGTTGGACACGTCTACGATCAGGATGACGTCGATGCCCGTCTTGACCGAGATACCCGCCACGTCCAGCTCGACCTTGGTGACGCCGGTTTCCTGGAAGGTGAAGTCCTCGTCGTTGGTGGCAGTCTTGTTAATGCGGACTGCGCCGTCTTCGGGATATTCGGGATAGGTTGTGGCGGCATCCAGGCCCCAGTTGTCCAGAGACTTGTTCACACCCGAATCACCGGTATCGTCGGCGGTGTACGAATAGGTTTCGGTCTTGGTCTCGCCGCAGACGGTGCAGGTGTAGGTAATCACGCCGTCCTCGGTCTCGGTGGCCTCTGTAGTCACTTCGCCGTCGTCCCATGTGTGCTCCGGCAGATCGCCCTCCACATAGTCGCAGAAGAAGCTCAGGGATTGCAGCGCTTCGCCGGTTTCGTTATCAAACAAGGTCTGGTTGTCGAAAGAGGTGCCCTCGCTGGCGCTCATGCTGTAGCTGATGTAGTCACCGGCCCACTTGGTGGCCCAGCCGGTGCCGTTATCCAGCGTGGAGGAGTCCAGCGCAGTCCAGGCAGGTTCCCAGTAGAACAAGCCGATGCAGCCCTCAGCGCCGGAAACGGCGTCCAGAATGGCGGTCAGTGCGGCCTCCTGGCCATCCTCGGAGATGGCATATAGATTGGAGTTGTAGTCGAAATCATCGAAGGAGGTGATCTGGTTACCCAGGCTGTCAAAGTTCTCGTCGGTATAGGGGTAAGCGGTTTCTGCGATGAAAACTTCCTTGCCGTAGTTGTTGTAGATGGTGCTGATCTCGCTTTGCAGGTTGCTCAGGGTGCCGTGCCAGTACATATAGTAAGAGATACCGATGGCGTCATAGTCCACCTCGGCGTCGTCCAGAAGGCCAGCATACCAGGAGGGGTTACTGTTGTTGGGGTTAGTGAAGTGGAGCGCCACCTTGATGGTGGTGTCGTAGTCCTCAGAAATCTGGCGGACAGCGGCGGAGCCGGACTTGAACAGGGTAACGATGTTCTGCCAGTCCTCATTGGTGTCGTAGTTGCTCCATGTGGAGATGGACTCGCCGCAGAAGGAGCCGTTGGTCTCGTTGCCCACCTGTACCATGCCGATATTCAGCCCAGCGTCCAGCAACTCTTCCAGAGAGTCATAAGTATAATCATAAAGCGCTTCGGCCTTGTCATCAATGTTGGTATAACTTGACCACGCTTTCGGAGCCAGCTGCCGACCGGGGTCAGCCCAGAAGTCGGAGTAGTGGAAGTCGATGAGCAGAGTCATGCCCGCTTCGGACGCCCAAGCGCCGATGGTCTTTGCAACCTCTACGTTGTTGTTGCCGCCGCCGTAGGGGTTGCCGTCAGAATCATAGGGATCATTCCAGACACGGAGGCGTACCCAATCCACGCCGCAGTCATACAGGAACTCAAAGAATTCTACGGCGTTGTCCTTGCTCTGGCTGTACTCGTTGCCGTCGTAATCGTAGTAGACAGCACCGTTGGTCCAGTTGGTGTAGAAGGTGGACAGGTCCATGCCCCGCATGAAGTCACAGGAGAGAGAACCGGTGGTGATCTCTTCGCTGGCGTCGGCAGTGGATTCAGTGACGGTGATGGTGGCCACCTCAGTGCTGGTCAAAAGCGTGGAGTAGCTGGAATCCTCCAGCGTATAAGCAATGTAGTAAGTACCCTCAGAGGGGAAGGTGATGGTGACAGTGTTTGCCAGACCGGTGTTGGGGGAGATGGAGCAGTCGGTCAGACCGCTGCTGTGACCGTCCGCCCAGCTGTCCGCCCAGAGCCACAGGTAGACGTCGCTCTGCTCAGACAGGTCGATCTCCTCGCCGCCATAGGTGACAGTGGCGGTGAAGGTGATGGACTCGTTCTGCTCACAGGTGGTGGCAGAGGGGGTGATGGAGACAGCATAGGTGTCCTCATCCTCCGTGTCTCCGCCGGAGCTGTTGCCGTTGACGGTGAAGGTCACGCTGCCGGAGGCGAGGGTATTCCAATCGGAGTCATACAGGCTAGCCTGGACGGTATAGGTGCTCCCCTCGGTGAACAGGCTGGAGGACAGGGAAATCGTGGTGGAAGTAGTGCTGGAGCTGCCGTTTACCGGTGTGACCCAGTCGCTGTCGTTCTGATACCAGATAGACAGAGTACAGTCGTCTGGGATGCTGTCGGTGGCGGTGCCGTCCACAGTGAAGGACGCCGTGACCGTCACACTGTCGCCCAGAGTGGGAGTGGAATCGGAAACAGACAGAGAAAGCTCATAGCTGGTGGCGTCGTCCTCCGTCACGGTGAAGGTGGTAGTGGAGAGTGCGTCACTCTTCCAGCTCCCGCTCTCCCAGTAACCGATGTAAATCTGATAGGTTCCGGCAGAGTAGCCGCTGATGGTGTAGGTATCTCCGCTGGCGATGTTGGTATTGACATAGGTAGTAGACCAGCTGGAATCGGCGATCTGCACGTTATAATATGCGCTGCTGGTGGCCGTTTGGGAGAACGTGACCGTAATCGACCCGCTCTCCGTCATGGTGGTGCTGCTCAGGGAAGCCGTTCCGTTTGCTGCGTAAGCCACAGGTATGCACGTCAGAAGCATACACAGCGTCAGGAGCAGCGAAAGACATCTCTGCGTAAACTTATGACGCATTTTCCTCTCTCCTTATTTTTCGTTGAATTTATAGTTTCAGCCGAAGCTGCATCTATACATTAAAGGTGCTGGATTTGGTTTGAGCCTAGTCCCCTGCCTCTAACCAGGTTTCGTAGAGCTTGTTTACTCTGTGGCAAAAGACGCTCGAAACAAAGCGAAAAGCCCGAAATTTCAAGGCTTAATAGTGACAAGTAACTATTTTGTCATGCGGCAGGCAGAGAACGGTGTGACCCGAAGGTCACGCCGTTTTTCTGCTATTTGCCGGCCTTTCGTAGACGATAGGCTCTGCGATATCGCTGCCTGTTGATGATCTCCTGAAAAAACTGACGTTGCCTTTTGAGCGATAATGGGTATCCTCTGCGGCGGGGACGGGAGGATATACCTTTCTCAAACGGCGAAATTTTCAAATCTGCCGGTTCCCGCACCACCTCCAAGAGTCAAAGAGACAGTCCCCTTTGTGTTTCTGGATAGCGCTCGCCAACGGAACTACTATAACGGATGAAACTTTGGATTCATGTGTTCAAACGTACAAATCTGTTTGAATCCCATGCCTTTCAGTTCGTTCATCGTTTCCGGTATATAAACGCCAAGGTGTTCCCGCTTATGGCTGTCGCTGCCAATCATCAGAATCTCGCCTCCAAGGTCACGATACATTCCCAGAATTTCTCTGCATGGCGTCATGTCCAGTCCATACCGATAACAGGATGTGTTGACCTCAATCCCCTTGCCGTCTGCGATCACCCTTTTTAAAATCTGCTCAATGATATGTTCTACTTGAGAGAACGGGAAATCGCCGATCGTGTCATACCGCGAAATCAAATCCATGTGGCCCAGGACGCTGTAGTTATGGTAATTCTCAACCAGAGACAGCAGTTCCCAGTAATATCGCAGATAAAACTCACGCTGGGTATGGTCGCGCTGGAAGTCGCCCGTCCAAAGCTCTTTGTCCTCGACCTGGTGAACAGAAAGCAGAATAAAATCAAAGGGATAGCGCCGGAACAACGTTTCATATTGCGGGATGGTGTGCTGCTGTATGCCAAATTCCATTCCCAGCCGAATCGTGATCTTATTATTACGAAAATTGCAAGTGCAAGTTGAACACATCCGCGAAAAATTTTTAATAGA
>JAJQEM010000146.1 GCA_021201635.1 Clostridiales bacterium
TCTATTAAAAATTTTTCGCGGATGTGTTCAACTTGCACTTGCAATTTTCGACAATTTTACAGTGTAAAATTGTTTTTTGACAAATTGAAAACGCCTGTGGCTGTCTGCCACAGGCGTTTCATTTTATATTTGACAAGAATGCTTCTCTTGCAGTTCTCTTGCCCTTTCTGTCACGCCTTCCCGTGGGCCTTTGCCGCCGCCAGTGTGTTTTGCAGCAGCATAACCCTGGTCATGGGGCCGCAGCCGCCGGGAACCGGGGTGATATGCGCCGCCTTCTCCGCCACCGGAGCGAAGTCCACATCCCCGCAGAGCTTTCCGTTCTCGTCCCGGTTCATGGCCACGTCGATGACGGCGGCACCCTCCTTCACCATGTCGGCAGTGATCAGATTTCGCTTTCCCACGGCAGAGACGAGAATATCCGCCTCCCGGGTGATGCTTCCCAAATCGGGCGTCCGGGAGTGGCAGATGGTCACGGTGCCGTGGCGGTGGAGCAGGAGCATAGCCTGGGGCTTGCCCACGATGTTGGAGCGGCCCACCACCACGCAGCGCTTCCCTGCCGGGTCGATGTCATACTCGTCCAGCAGGGCCATGACTCCCGCCGGGGTACAAGGCAGGAAGGTGTAATCCCCGATCATAATGCGCCCCACATTGTAGGGGTGGAAGGCATCTACGTCCTTCCGGGGGTCGATGGCCTGGAGCACCTGCTTCTCGTCGTAGTCGTAGCCCCTGGGCAGGGGGAGCTGGCAGAGGATGCCGTCGATCTCCGGTCTTCGGTTCAGCTCGTCGATCAGCTCCAGCAGCGCCTTCTGGCCGATCTCCGCCGGAAGTGCGAACTCCTCGCTGTAAATGCCGCACTGGGCGCAGTCCTTCTCCTTGTTGGTGACATACACCCGGGAGGTGGGGTCGTTGCCCACCAGAATGACCGCCAGGCCGGGCCGCTGGCTGAGGGCCGCCACCTGTGTCTTGATGTTCTCCTTCCACTTGGCCGCCAGGGCCTTTCCGTCCATAATGATTGCTGCCATGATTGATTACTCCTCCTTGTTTTCTCTCTCGTTTGATTCTTCCTTTGTTTCAGCCGTTTCCTGAGATGGCCCGGTCTCTGCCGTACGGTTTACATAGAGGGGCCTGGTGTAGGCCTTTTGCCGGTGCAGGCTGACGAGGATCACCGTCAGCGCCGCCAGAGCGGAGACCAGAGCCAGCGCCTGGGACACCCGGATGCCGGTGTCAAAGAGATACAGGCTGTCCGTCCGCATCCCCTCGATCCACGTCCGGCCCAGGCCGTACCAGAGGATATAGCTCCAAAAGAGCTGCCCGTCAAATTTTCTCCGGGGTCGGACGAGGAAATAGAGGATGCACAGCCCCGCCAGGTTCCACAGGGACTCATACAGGAAGGTGGGATGTACCTCAGTGTACACCCCGTTCACCGTCAGCCCCATCCGCCAGAGCGCAGTGCAGGGGCCGCCGTAGGCCTCCTGATTGACGAAGTTCCCCCACCGTCCGATAAGCTGGCCGATGAGCAGACCATAGGAGGCGGCATCCGCCATGGGGAAAAAGGGGATCTTCTTCACCCGGCAGAACACGGCGGCGGTGAGCACTGCCGCAATGATGCCCCCGTAGATGGCCAGTCCTCCGTCCCAGATGGCCACCGCCTTGCCCCAGTTGAAGGAGCCGTCGGCGTTCAGATAGAGATCCATGTAGAAGATGACATAGTAGGCTCTCGCCCCGATGATGCCGATGGGAAGAGCATAGAGAATCATGTCGGTCAGACTGTCCCCCGACAGCCCCAGACGGGGCGCCTGTCGGTAACAGAACAGCAGAGCCAGCAGGAAGCCCACGGCGATGATGATTCCGTACCAGTAGATGTTTTTGCCAAACAGCGTAAAGGCAACCGGGTCGATGGTCACCTCGAACCCCAGACCGGGGAACACGATCGGCGTCATGGCAGTTTACTCCTTTTTCTGTTTCTGATTTAGGCGGGCGTTTTGATCTGTCCCGGCGCTGCTGTGACCGAGAGGGAGCTTCTCTCAGGCTGGAAGGCTCTGCCCAGGAAGTCCCGCACGTCCCCGACCGTCAGGGACGGGTACAGCTCTCCAAAGTCCAGATAGTGACAGCCAGAAAACCAGCCCTCAGCCAGACCGAGGCAGAGATCGTCAAACTGATCTAATCCCTGCACGCTGGCGCCGTACTCCGCCCGGAGCGCCTGTTGGAACCGCTCATGTCCCAGGCCCAGGGCCAGCTGCCCTGCCTCCTCCAGAATGGCGTCCCGCACCCGGACGGGGTCTGAGCTTTCGCCTCCAAAGCTAAGCCAGGCTGCCCTGGGAACACTGCTGCATCCCAGGGAGAACCGACGGGTCAGCAGTCCCTCCCGATACAGCCGGTTGTACAGAGGACTGCTCCGTCCGCAGACTAGCTCCGCCGCCAGCTCCCCCAGCAGGGAGCAGCGGAACCCCGCATTGCCATCAGGAAAAGGCTCCAGCTTCAGTCCCAAGGAAAATTCCGGGGCGGAGACCTCCACCTCGGTAATCGTCTCCTGCTGCACAGCAGAGAGCTGCTCCTTCTCCAGCGTTCGGGCCACCGGCTCCCGCCGCTCCCGGGGCAAAATCATCCGGGCGGTGGAGACCACCTGATGAGGGTCCACGTCTCCCGCCACACAGAGGGCCATATTTCCGGGGTAATAGTAGGTGTTGTAATAGTCGTACAGCACCTCGGCGGTGATCTTCCGGATGGAGCTGCCGTCGCCAATGGCCGGAGTGCGGATGGGGTGCTGGATGTAAAGCCCCTGGAGCAGCTTCTGGTGTCGCTGCCAACTGGGCCGGTCAGACACCATGGCCAGCTCCTGGAGGATAATGCCCGTCTCCTTTTTCACGCTCTCTGGCGTGAAATAAGGAGAAGCTACACAGCGGAGCAACGTGCGAAGGTGCTCCGGGAAACGGTCGGTGCAGCTGAAATGATAGACAGTCATGTCACTGGAGGTAAGTGCGTTGACGGATGCCCCGGCTGCGGTCATGGCCTGGTGAGCATTGCCGTCCTTCATTTCAAGCATCTTATGCTCCAGGAAATGGGCTGTCCCGGCGGGAGCGCTGCCTCCCCCGTCCAGGCGGCTGTCCATGCCGCCGCAGTTGACTGCGACACAGGTAAATGTCCTTCTATAGCCGGGCCTGGGTACCACAAAGACGGCCATCCCGTTTTCCAGCTGTTCAAAATAACAGCTCTCCCCCAAGCGGGGGAAGGTTTTCAGTTCCATGTTATCCCTCCTGTTCCGCCTCCCCGGTCAGCGTATAGATCGTATCCAGTGTAATATGCTCGGCACATTCCATCACCTGCTCCGCCGTCACCTCGCTCACCAGCTGGGCCAGCTCCTCCGGGGTACAGAGAGTCTCCGCTATGGCCTGATCCAGCCAGAAACGGGCCATGGCAGCCTGGCTGTCCGGGACGGTGCGGAGGCGATGGGCGACGCCACGGCGGGCGGCGTCCAGCTCGGCGGCGGTAAATGCGCCCGCTTTCAGGGCCTCCACCTGGCGGAGGATCTCATCCCGGGCGGCGTCCGCCTGTTCTCCAGACACGCCGCACTGCACGATAAGCAATCCCTTGTGTATCTCCAGAAAGGAGGAGACAGCGTAGCACAGGGATCGCTCCTCCCGCAGATGGGTAAACAGCCGGGAGTTGTGGCCGACACTCAGCAGGGCGTTGGTCACCCGCAGAGCGGGATAGCGGCGGCTGTCGATGCCGCAGCCGGTGCGAAAGCCCAGGGCCAGCCGGGTCTGCCGGACGGGAGCGGTCTCCGTGACCTCCCGGACGGTTTCCGGGACGACGTTGACCAGCGTCTCCGGCAGAGCCGGTCTGCCCCGGCGGGGAAGGCCCATCAGTGCCTCTGTCCAGGCCTGCCGCACCTCCTCCGGCGAGGCGGAGCCACAGTAGTACAGCTCCATGCGGCTCTCTGCCAGCAGATTCCGATAATGTCGATCCAGGTGCTTTACCTTGATCTTCGCCGCCGCCTCGGGATTGCCCAGGCGGCCTACGCCGAAGGGCTCCTCCCGGCACATCTCCTGCTCCAGCCGGAGAGCGGCGTACCGTCTCCGGTCGTTTTGAACGCTTCTCATCTCTCCCAGAAGATTTTCCCGCTCCCCGTCCACATACTCTGCACGGAGCCGTCCGTTCCGGGTGGCGGGCCGGAGGAGCAGATCGCCCATCAGCTCTGTCGCCTGAGGAAAGATGGGCGCGCCGTCCGGGGTCAGAGCGTCGTCCAGAAACGACCCCCGAAGTCCAATACAGTGGATCTCTCCCCTTCTGCTCACCATGGGGCCGACTGCGCCGCCGTAGAGCCGATCCAGGGCGGCCCCCAGCAGCTCTTGGTCGGGACAGTGGGCAGTCCCCTGGCACAGCACCTGGGGGAGCAGTGCGTTCAGAGCGGCGGTCTCCCGGCGGAGGGGAGCTAGCATTTGGAGCGACCAGCAGCTGGTTTTAAATTTGCGGGTCTGCACAGCGGTCAGCCAGACGCCGGGCATCAGTTCGGTGCGGATGGGGGTATTCATGTGAGGACGCTCCTCTCTGGGCAGGCCGGGGTCTGCGCTCATTCAATGAAACCATTATACATCCGTTTCCCGTTTTTCACCACTGTTTTTTGACGGATGCGCCAGGGCAAGATAAATTTCATGGCTGCCCCGGAGGGTTTTCAGGGGAATGCCGCCCTCCACAGGCGTCCCGTCCAGGGTCAGTCCGACCGGGTCAGCTCCCTGCACCACACGGATGTCCAGGGTAAAGCCCTCTCCCCGCCAGGTCGCTTCGTATCCCGGCCAGTGCTCCGGCAGGTTTGGCTCCAGATAGAGCAGCCCCTCCCGGAGCCGGAGGCCCAGCAGATCGCCTACAGTTCCCTGACAATACCACCCGGCGGCCCCGGTGTACCAGCTCCAACCGCAGCGGCCCTCCTGCCCCGGGGCGGTGTACACGTCCCCCGCCAGGACATACGGCTCCCCCAGATAGACCTCATGGGGGTGCCGCTCGGGAAGAATGTCTAAAAGCAGCTCCGTCCCCCGCTCCCGCTCGCCGGTACGCAGGAGTGCCATGGCCAGCCAGCAGGCGGCATGGGTATACTGCCCGCCGTTCTCCCGCAGGCCGGGCGGGTAGGAGCGGATATACCCCGGGTCGGTCTCCCCCCGGAAGGGCGGGACCAGCAGCTTGATCAGGCGGTGCGCCCGGTCGTGGAGCCGATCGTCCGCCGCCAGCACTGCCCGGTGGGAATGGTCCGGATCGAGGCCTCCCGCCAGAACGGAGAAGGACTGGGAGATGGAGTCCATGGCGCACTCCCGGTTTTCGTGGCTCCCCACCGGTCTGCCCTCGTCGTCGTAGCCCCGGAGATACCATTCCCCGTCCCAGGCTCTGTCCGCCGACCTGCACAGTGCGTCGGCCGGGCATTCGTAACGTTCCCCCCGCTGGGCGTCGCCGTTCAGACGGCACAGCGGGGCAAAGGTCCGCAGGGTCAGGGCAAGGAACCAGGTGAGCCAGACGCTCTCCCCTCTGCCTCCGGCCCCCATCCGGTTCATGCCGTCGTTCCAGTCCCCCGTTCCCATGAGGCACAGGCCATGGCTGCCCAGGCCCCGGTTGAGGACGCACTCAATGGCCTGGACGCCGTGTCCATACAGGCTGTCTGAGCTGTCCGAGGGCCGGTACAGGTCGTACCGTTCTTCCTCATCGGCGTTCAGGGACCGTCCGTCCAGATACGGAACCTGGACATTCATCAGGGTCTGGTCTCCCGTCTCCGCCGTGAAACGTCCCAGTGCGTAGGGAAGCCACAGCAGATCGTCGGAGATGCGTGTGCGCACTCCCTGAACCCTGCCGTCTGACGAGCCGTGCCACCAGTGGAGCACGTCTCCCTCCCGGAACTGACATCCCGCCGCCCGGAGCATCTGCTCTCGGGCCAGCTCTGGGGCAAAGGGGATGAGCGCCAGGGCGTCCTGGAGCTGGTCCCGGAAGCCGAAGGCTCCGCCGCACTGGTAGAGACCGTTTCTCCCGTAGAGCCGCCCCGCCAACACCTGGTAGGGGCCCCAGAAGGACAGATAATGGTTCAGGGCGGGCTCCGAGGTACGCACCGTCAGGGCGGCGGTCTTTTGCAGCCACCAGCTCCTGGTCTGCTCCAACGCTTGCCGGACAGCATCGGGCGACAGGGATGGCAGCCTCCTGTCCCCCTCCATCCCCGCAGACAGCACAACGATCCGGTCTGCGGGAAGGGTCAGCTCCAGCACCCCCTCCGACCAGCGCCAGCCGGTGAAGCCGGGCTGAGCGGAGAGCCGAAGGGTCTGCCCCGGCATGGTTCCTGCGGGATTGGTCAGTCGGAGATCGCCTGTCTCCTCAGTCACCTGCACCCAGGGCATCTGGCTGTCCCGGTGGGACAGCTTGGGGGTGAACCACCAGAGCAGCCGGTCTTCTGGGGTGGTTCCCTCCGTCTCCACCAGAAAGAGCCGCTGGGCCGTCTCAGGAGTGACGAAAGCGGTGACTGTCGTGGTGCATCCCTCCAGCTTTTTCCGCCAGACGGCATAGCCGGGGCCGTAGGTCACAGTGGTCTCCCATCCGTCCCGCCGGGCAAAGAGGGAGGTCTGACCGTCCTCCCGGGAGAGGAGGATGTCCTCCGGGCCTGTAGTGGCAATGGGGTCGTTTTGCCAGGAGGTGAGCTGCCCCATCTGGGCATTTTGATACCAGAGATGGCCGGTCCCCGCCTCGTCGCTGCGCCAGCCGAACCGATCACTGACCAGAGGATGGCTCCACCGCAGGGGCGGCAGTCCGCCGCCGGTCTTCAGGACAAAGGCGTGCTCCTCCCAGCGCCAGCAGGGTGTCTGTGCCGGGGCAGTAGCCCGCTCCCATCGGACTGGATGCCCCGAAAACCGTTCCGGCTGGGTCAGCCGATCTCCCGGGCGGAGGTTGAGGTGGGCCATGCCCAGAACAGGCTCCCAC
The DNA here is from genome assembly GCA_021201635.1 of Clostridiales bacterium. Classification (GTDB taxonomy): domain Bacteria; phylum Bacillota; class Clostridia; order Oscillospirales; family Oscillospiraceae; genus Onthomonas. The sequence goes on from JAJQEM010000146.1 coordinate 6,946, forward strand.
CGCTCTGCCGGGCCGGAGATCAGGTATATCCCGCCCTTCTGCCCCAGGCGGCCTCCGGCTTCCTCCAAACGGCGGCTGACCAGGCTTTTCAGCGGCCTCCGATAATCTCCTGACTCCGCCAGCAGCAACACCAGATCAAAGGTATACCCCAGCCGGGAAAGCAGCCGGTGCTGGGCGATCAGGGTCAGGCCCGGTTCCAGGGCGTTCTCCTGCACCAGGCAGGTGACGATGGGGAGGTCCCCGGAGATGCCAAAGGGCCAGAGGGCGCTCTGTCCCTCCACCCGTCCCTCCCGACCCAGAGGCCCGGGAGATTGGAGCCAGGCCAGGAGGACAAAGGCAGCAGTGACCGCATCCTGTTCCATCCTCTGGGCCAGCCGATCCAGCAGAGGTGACGGAGTGGGCCGACGGAGGGCGAGGATGCCCTGGGCGGTGAGCAGGCTGCTCTCCCGGTCACCTGCCGCCACCGCCAGCCGGAGGGATAGCCGTTCCCCCACCTGTAGATCGAAGGGCAGCTCCAGGGCGAGGCAGGGGTCCAGAATGGTTCCCTCCCTGCCGGTGTGAGACAGCGTTCCCGAGGTGAGATACCGCTCCCGGTTGGTCGTCCAGCCTGCCTCCGGCCTGTCCCACAGGACGGTGAGCGTCGGTTGGGGCGTTTCCCGCCCCTCCCGGCGGGCAAATTGGACTCCGGAGCCGATATACGCACTCTCCACACACATTCGGGAGAAGGCGGGGTGGGCGGCGTAGCTATCCCAGCGGTCCAGCACCGGGCGGAGGAGGAGCTTCAACATTCCCGTCACACTCTGCCGGGCGGTCAGGGTGACGGTACGGCCCTCTCCGTTGCGGAGACGGTCTACCACCACTGTCTGGGACACGGTGAAGCGGTCAGTCTGCAAACACAGCTCTGCCGTCCCCGCCCGGAAGCTCCAGGTCAGGCTCCCGTCCCCGGAGGTCCGGGGAAAGGCGGCCAGAACGCCCTTTTCCATCTCTACCTGTACCTGGACCCCCTCCGGATGCAGAAGGGTGCTCACCCCGGAACGGCTGGCTCCCTGTCCCCCCGCCGACAGCAGGACGGTATATCCTCCGTTGGACAGCAGGCCCCATACCGGATTGCTCTCCTCCAGACCGCTCCCCTTTCGGCTCCAGGGCCGGGGCGAGCACCGGATACGGTCAGGCCGCTCCTCCCAGACCGGGCGGCGCACCGGCTCCGCCCCCACCGGGATACGCTCCTGGAGCAGCTCCCGAGCGGCGGACATCCGGGCGTCCCGGAAAAACCGCCGCACCATAGGACTACCCTCCAGGGCGTTGTCCAGGGCCAGCAGGCTCATCCCCAGGTGGTGGGCCATCCAGCTCTGCACCATCAGCGGACTGTTTTTGGTTCCCCCTCTGGAGGCGGTATAGTCCAACGCCTCATAAAGGCCGTACTGCCCCTCCGCCCCCAATGAACGGAAACAGCGGAGATCGGTAATCGCCTGCCGTGGCTCCACCATCAGCGCCAGAAATGCGGCATAGGGGGCCGCCACCAGCTCCCCCGGTCGGCTGCGGCACAGGCCCAGCACCGGGACGCCGTGGGCCTTGTACTGGTAGACCTGCGCCCCGTCCAGAGCGTAAAAGGCGGACTCCGAAACGCCCCAGGGGATGCCGTGTCGCCGGGCAAAACACCGCTGCTGGTCCACACAGAAGGTCAGCGTCTCCGACAGGAGGGAGTCCTGGCAGCAGGGCAGCAGGAGCTGGGGCATGAGATATTCAAACATGGTCCCGGACCAGGAGACCATGCCGGTGTAGCCGTCCGCCCGGGCCACCGCCCGGGACAGCCGCCGCCAGTGTCGAGGCGGCACGTCTCCCCGGGCCACCGCCAGATAGCTGGTGAGCCTGGCTTCGCTGGCCATCAGATCATAGTGACCCCGGTCATAGGTCTTGCTCTCCTCACTGTAGCCGATGAAGAACAGGCCGCACCGGGCGTCGAACAGCAGGAAGAAGTCCATCTCCCCCGCCAGCGCCGCCGCCCGGTCAGCCAGATCCGGCCTGTTCAGTTCCCGCAATCCCGCCTCCAGTGCGATGAGACCGGCGCAGAGGTTGCCGCTGTCCACGGTGGAGACGTACCGGGGAGAGAGGGGGGCTGCCGTCTCGATGTCGTACCAGTTGTAGAAATGGCCGTGCCAGCGCTCCAGGCGTTCCAGGGCAGTCAGTTGGCGTTCTATCAGCTCCAGCGCCTGCCAGGAAGAGGTCAGCCCCAAATCGACGGCAGCCAGACAGGAGAGCAGGGCAAGGCCCAGATTGGTAGGAGAGGTGCGCAGGGCCGCCCCGGTGTCCGGGAGCGCCTGGACGTTATCCGGAATGAGCCAGTGATACTCCGGCCTCAGCCAGCGGTCAAAGTACCACCAGATGAGCGCACCCTCGTGGAGCAGAAAAGCCCTGTCCTTTCCGGAAAGCGGCCTCGCCTTCTCCGGAGGCCTGCTCCACCGGGCGAACAGGAGAGGTGAAACCAGCCAAGCGGCTCCCAAAATCACGCCGGACAACTGGCCGGAGAACAGCGCCGTCAGCCCTGCGATCTCAGTGGGCCAGAACCGGATAAGCCTGCGGACAGGGCCACTGTTCTGCCTGCCGCTCTGGTCGCTGGTCACCCAGTCCAGCAGGTGGCGGCGGCTGACATAGGAGCGCCAGAGGGCCAGGATGACAGCGGAGAGGGCTGTCCAGCCCTGCACCGGCAGGAGCAGCAGCTGGGCGCCCGTGCGGAGCAGCTCCCCGGAGACGCCGGAATAGATACCAGAGTGGTATCGGCGAAAGCCGCCTCTCCCCCGCCGCCAGAGCAGGTCGGCCACAGCCGTCAGCGGACGTGTGGCCAGGGAAGTCAAAGCGACTGCCGCTATCCAGAAGAACAACCGTCCCCCGGAAAACGGCCCTAGCAGCAGAGACAGCAGGGTAGCCGGAGGCACCAGAGAGCGGCGGAGGTTGTCCGCCAGCTTCCATTTTGCCACAGGGGAGATGGGATTTTTCTCCCGCTCTCCCTTCTCGTTTTTCACCCGGCGGCCCAGCCAGCTCAGAAGCTGCCAGTCCCCCCGTATCCAGCGGTGGCTCCGCTCCAGCCAGGAGCAGACGCTCTCCGGGAAGGTGTCCATGAGCTCTGTGCGGCTGACCCATCCGGTGCGTAGATAGCTTCCCTCCAGCAGGTCGTGAGAGAGCACCTGCCCTCTGGGGAACCGTCCGTCCATGCAGACGCCAAAGGCCTCCACATGGAGCAAGCCCTTGCCCAGAAAGCTGGCCTAGTCAAAGAGGTCGTGGTACAGGTCGCTGACCGCCCCGCCGTAGGGGTCCAACCCGGCCAGACCGCCGAACAGCCGTGCAAAGGCGCTGGCAGGTTGGGGAGAAAGCTCCGTCTCCACCCGGGGCTGCAAGATGCCGTAGCCCGCCGTCACCACCCGCCGCTCCCGGTCGATGTGGGGAACGTTCAGAGGGTGGAGTGCAGCACCCACCAGCTCGTTCACCGCTTCCATGGTCAGCACCGTGTCCCCGTCCAGCACCAACAGGTATTGGACCCCTGTGAGCCGTTCCCGCTCTCCGGCCAGCAGCTCCAGCTCGCACCGTCGCCCCCGGAGGAATCGGACGGCATCCAGCACCGCCCCCCGCTTGCGCTCCTGGCCCCGGTAACGGTTTTCCCGCTCCTCCAGCACCGGCTCCCGGAACAGGAGACAGAACTGGCCCTGATATTGGCGGTTGAGTGCTTCAATGCCCGCAGATGCCCGGTCAATCAACGCTCTGTCACCATCGTCCATGGGACGCTCCCGGTCGGGCAGGTCAGCCAGCAAGCCGTAGGTCACCTGTTCTCCGGCGGTGCGGTTAGCCAGAGCATAGCGCTCCAGCTTTTGGAGCAACTCGTCTACCGCCGTCTCTCCTGTGAGCAGGGCGGCAATAACACAGAGGGTACGGCCCTCTCTGGGAACGCCGTGGCGCAGTTCCATCCGGAACACCGGTCTGGGCGGCACCAGGCGCAGGAGCAGGAAATCCGCCCCGTTTTTCACCAGCTCGGAGAGGGGCAGCCAGAGCAGCAGGGCAGACCACCACATCCCCAGGATCATACCCAGCCAGAGGGCCAGGGCGGTGGTGATGGCCAGCACCCCGCCGATATACCACACGCCTCTGGTCCGCTTCTGCCGCTGTTCCTCCCCCTGAGGAAACAGATAGGCGCCGATGTGGTCGCCCCGCTCCGTCCCCTGGTGGGCCAGGTCTAACATCTGTTGGGCGCAGGCCGTCTCGCTCATACCCCGCTGTTTTGCCAGACGGCAGAGAGTGGTCCGGTAGTCCTGGCGGCTGTCCGCCGTCATGTTGGGATAGACGCCAGAGGGGTCCTGGCGAAAGATGCCATCCACTACGCTCAACGGCTCCAGCTCCGGCAGCAGCTCTCCCCGGTGCAGTACCCGGAGGGAGGCGACCAGGTCCCGGAGGGGGCATTCCAGTGCGTCGGTGGATTCTCCCCGACCCATCAGCTCCTCCAGCTGCTCTGCACAGCTGCGCAGGCTGTGGAGCAGGCCCGCCCCCAGCGCCTGGGGCAGCAGAGCCAGTTCGCTCTCGGTCAGCGGCTCCACCTCCTGAACGCCAGAGAGAAAGGCGGTCAGGCTCTCCGTAGTCAGAGGCGTCAGCCGGGCCAGCACCTCCCCCACCCGGAGCAGGCGCAGCTGCCGCTCCTCCCGTTGGAGGGTGGGGAGCCTTTTATGGCCCACCGTCCGCCAAAGCTCGGCAATCTGACGGGCCAGATAGCGGTTGTCCAGCAGCCAGGCCCGGGCAGGATCTCCCCCCTCCGCCGTCTCCAGGCGGCGGCAGACGGCCTCCAGCGCCGCCAGGTCGTCCCTGATTTGGCGGGATAATAGATGCCCGGAGAGCGTTCCCCGGGTCATCCAAGAGGACGCCTCCTCCCTTCCGGCCCGGCGTAGTTCATTGTCGTTCATAGTGTCCCTCCTGTGAAATGCCGTGGATTGACGGCATTTTTCCATTCCTGCCCTCAGTTTTCCCGAAAAGTGAAGGGAAATACCTCAGAAATTTTGATACTGACCCTTGACAGGAGAACGGAAATAGTGTATAGTATCCGCTTGTAAAGCGTTGTTCCTTTACAAGCGGATCCGGGAGGCGACCATGAAAGACCAGGCATTTCACATGACGATGCTGTACGATTTCTACGGCGACCTCCTGACGGAACGGCAGAGGGAGTTTTACGACCTCTACTACAACGAGGATCTGTCTCTGGCGGAGATTGCGGAGAATTACGGCATCACCCGCCAGGGCGTCCGGGACGTGATCGTCCGGGCGGAGACAACCATGAATGAGTTTGAGGAAAAGACCGGCATCGTGGCCCGTTTTCTGGAGGTCCGTTCAGCTCTGGATGAGATCGGCCAGCTGACCGACCAGCTGGATGAGTGGAACCGGACCCGATACAGGGATCCCAAGGTATCAAAGCTGACGGAAGCGATCCGGGAGCGGCTGTCCGGTCTGGAGGAATAATATGGCGTTTGAAGGCTTGACAGAAAAGCTGAACAGTGTGTTTAACCGCCTCCGGGGCAAGGGCAGTCTGACCGAGGCCGACGTCCGGGAGGCCATGCGGGAGATCCGCCTGGCCCTGCTGGAGGCCGACGTCAGCTACAAGGTGGTCAAGGACTTCGTCAAGACCTGCACGGAGCGGGCCATCGGCGCCGACGTGATGGAGTCCCTCACCCCCGGCCAGATGGTGGTCAAGATCGTCAACGAGGAGCTGGTCTCCCTGATGGGAGGCGAGGCGGTCGGCCTGAACCTCTCCAAGGACGGTCCCACCGTGGTCATGATGGTTGGCCTCCAGGGCGCAGGTAAGACCACCAACGCCGCCAAGCTGGCAGGGATGCTCAAGCGGAAGGGCCGTCGGCCTCTCCTGGTGGCCTGCGACGTGTACCGTCCCGCCGCCATCAAGCAGCTGGAGGTGGTCGGCGAGCAGGTGGGCATCCCCGTGTTCCAGATGGGCCAGATCGACCCGGTGGACATTGCAAAGGCCGCCATTGACCACGCCAGAGAGCACTCCAACGACATCGTCTTTCTGGATACCGCCGGTCGGCTCCATGTAGACGAAAAGCTGATGGCGGAGTTGCAAAACATCAAGTCCGCCGTACAGCCGGACGAGATTATGCTGGTGGTAGACGCCATGATCGGCCAGGACGCAGTGAACGCCGCCGTGGCCTTTGACCAGGCGCTGGATCTCACCGGCGTCATGCTCACCAAGCTGGACGGCGACGCCCGGGGCGGCGCTGCCCTCTCCATCAAGGCCACCACCGGCAAGCCCATCAAGTTCGTGGGCGTGGGTGAAAAGCTGGACGCAGTGGAGGTGTTCTACCCAGACCGGATGGCAAGCCGTATCCTGGGCATGGGCGACGTGCTCTCCCTTATCGAAAAGGCCCAGAACAGCCTGGACGAGAAAAAGGCCCAGGAGATGGAGGAGCGCATCCGGAAGAACCGGTTCACCCTCCAGGATTACTACGACCAGCTGCTGGAGGTCCGGAAGATGGGCTCCATGAAGGACATCCTGGGCATGATGCCCGGCGTCAACGCCGCCCAGATCGACGAGTCCAAGCTGGACGAGCGGGAGCTGGACCGGCTCCAGGCTATCATCCTCTCCATGACTCCCAAGGAGCGGGAGACTCCCTCCATCCTCAACGCCAGCCGCCGGAAGCGGATCGCCGCCGGTGCAGGCGTGCAGGTCTCCGACGTGAACAAGCTCATCCAGCAGTATGAGATGATGCAGAAGCTCACCCGTCAGATGTCCGGTGGCAAGATACCCAAGGGGATGCGCAGGCTGCTCCAGCAGATGAAGGGGATGCCCGGGATGGACGACCCAGAGACTATGCAGGCCATCGGCCAGATGCGCACCGCAGGACCCAAGCGGCAACGCAAGAGCAACAAGCGGAAGAAGAAAAAGCGCTGAATCACGCCCTACGGCGTTATTCATAAATCAAGATGAATTCATTTGGAGGTGAATGATAAATGGTTAAAATCAGACTGCGCCGCATGGGCGCAAAGAAGGCGCCCTTCTATCGTATCGTGGTGGCGGATTCCCGCTATCCCCGTGACGGCCGCTTTATCGAGCAGCTGGGCACCTATGACCCCCTGAAGGAGCCCGCCGAGGTCAAGGTGGATGCAGAGCGCGCTCAGGCCTGGATCAAGACCGGTGCTCAGCCCACCGACACCGTCAAGCGTCTGTTCAAGAACGCCGGCGTGCTGTGATCCCCTGAGAGGAGCAACATTCATGAAAGAACTCTTGGCTTACGTCGCCAAAAACCTTGTGGATAACCCGGACGCCGTCCAGGTCAACGAGGTCAGCTGCGACGGCGAGGTGGTCCTGGAACTGCGGGTCGCTCCGGAGGATATGGGCAAGGTCATCGGCCGTCAGGGCCGGATCGCCAAGGAGCTGCGCACCATCGTGCGCTCCCTGGCCCAGCGGAGGGGCACCAGAGTCTCTGTGGAGATCATGGACGACTGAGTGAGGCAAACCGCCTCAGTTGGCAAGGACGCAGGGTGTTTTCACGCACTCTGCGTTTTGTCGTTATGTAGAGAGGGGATATTCATATGAAGGACTCCTATCTGGATGTCGGGAAAATCGTCAACACCCACGGCGTCCGGGGCGAGGTGAAGGTGGAATCCTGGTGCGATGAGCCGGAGGACCTGTGCCAGCTGGAGCAGCTTTTTGTGGGCGGCAGGCCCTTCCGCATCCTCCACAGCCGTCTTCACGGCGACTTTGTGCTGCTGACCCTGGAGGGGGTGGATTCCATCGACACCGCTCTGCCCATGAAGGGCAAGGTGGTTCAGGCGGAACGGGCACAGTTCGAGCTGGCCGAGGGCGTCCACTTTGTGGTGGACCTCATCGGTCTGGAGGCCCGGCACGCAGAGACCGGAGAGGTGCTGGGCAAGGTGGTGGACATCCTGGAATACCCCGCCCAGGACATCTATGTGGTGCAGGGAGAAAAGCGCTACCTCATCCCGGACGTGCCCGACTTCGTCCGGGGCATCTTCGAGGAGGAGGGCTATATCCTCTTCACCCCTCTGGAAGGGATGGAGCTGTGATGTTTCAGATCGACATTATGACCCTGTTCCCCGACAGTGTGGGGGATATGCTGTGCGAGTCGGTGCTGGGCCGGGCCCAGGAGCGGAACTATATCCGCATCAACTGCTGGCAGATCCGGGATTACACGGTGAACAAGCAGAACCAGGTGGATGACTACCCCTACGGCGGTGGCCGGGGCGCTGTCATGCAGGCAGACCCCCTTTACCGCTGCTGGGAGCATATCTGCCAGGAGGCGGGAAAGCGACTGCACACCATCTTCCTCTCCCCCTGCGGCAAGACCTTCTGCCAGGCGGACGCCCGGCGGCTGAGCACGGAATATGACCGGTTCATCCTGGTCTGCGGTCACTATGAGGGCATCGACGAGCGATTCATTGAGGAGTGCGTGGATGAGGAGCTTTCCATGGGAGACTTCGTCCTCACCGGCGGCGAGATTCCCGCCATGGCGGTGGCAGACGCCGTCTGCCGTCTGGTGCCCGGCGTGCTCCCCGACCCGGAGTGCTACGAGAACGAGAGCCACTGGGCGGGGATGCTGGAGTACCCCCAGTACTCCCGGCCGGAGGTATGGCACGGCAGGGCCGTCCCCCCCATTCTGCTCAGCGGCCACCACGCCAACATCGCCAGGTGGCGGCGCAAGCAGTCCATCCTCCGCACCCGGGAGCGGAGACCCGACCTCTATGAGAAGCTGGACCTCTCCTCCAAGCAGGACAAAAAGCTCCTGGCGGAGTTGGAGCAGGAGGAGCACGGGACGGATGAGACAACATAAAACGAACCACAGCCGTATTGCCCTGAGCGGGGCGGTACGGCTGTGGTTTTCTTCCTGGCTTCCAGCGGTGGGTGAATTGAGACGCATAAGCTGGAATTTACCGAGTAAGCATATCAACCGCTTCTTCCTCCGTTGCGACAAAGAACACGTCTTTCCCCTTGTTGCTCTCGTAAATAAAATCTTTCAGCGGCTTGCTTGTGTAATGGGAGTAATTGCCGAAAATTGCAATGCGTCCGCCGTAATTGACGTACTTTTGCAGAATCTCGCCCGCCAGCCCGGTGCTGAGAACAAAAAATCTTCTGCAACCAATCTCTTGTCTATCACGATATTTTTCGTCCCAATTTCATAGTTTGCCGTCATCAGCACGTCCAGCGCAGATTGCGCATCAGCAATTACCACATCGCTGCTCTCAATCACGGCACAGATGAGATTATTCTTTTCAGGTCGATTGTAAAATGAAGTTGAACACCTAAAAAATCCATAGCGATTGAATC
>JAJQEM010000113.1 GCA_021201635.1 Clostridiales bacterium
CCATCATCGGCGGCGGCGACTCCGCTGCCGCTGTCCAGCAGCTGGGCTATGCCGACAAGATGACCCACATCTCCACCGGCGGCGGCGCCTCCCTGGAGTTCATGGAGGGCAAGGAGCTTCCTGGCGTAGCTGCGCTCCTGGACAAGTGAGCTTGTTCGCTCAGGAATTGAATTTCTTTCTTCTTTCCATTCCCCGCACCAATGTTCCCCCGCCGCTCCGGTGGCGGGGGAGCCTGACGGGAGCGGAACCGTTTTCAACGAAAAGGTTCTCAGCCTCCCGGATAACACCGAGATTTTCGGCTCTTTTCGTTCCGGAATCCCGGCGCTTGCTTTGTAAAACCGTGCCTGCCGGGAGAAAACCCACCCCGGACAGGACACTGCATATATAGAAAGAGGTATGTTAAAATGAACAGAAGATATCGCAAGACCCTCATCGCCGGCAACTGGAAGATGAACAAGACCGCATCCGAGACCAAGGCCTTTGCTGACGAGCTGAAGACCATGCTTCCCAAGGCCAAGTGGTGTGATGTCCTGATCTGTGCTCCCTTCGTCAACGTCCCTGCCGCACAGAAGGCCTTCAAGGACTGCCGGGTGCAGGTGGGCGCTGAGAACGTCTCCGAGCACGACAGCGGCGCTTACACCGGCGAGGTGTCCGCAGCCATGCTCAAGGACCTGGGCGTGAAGTACGTTATCATCGGTCACTCCGAGCGCCGCCAGTACTGGAACGACAATGACATCATCGTCAACAAGAAGGCCAAGGCCGCTGTGGAGGCCGGTCTGTATCCCATTATCTGCGTGGGCGAGAGCCTGGAGCAGCGGGAGCTGGGCATCACCAAGGAGCTGATCGACCTCCAGGTCAAGACCGCCCTCTCCGGTATCCCCGCCGAGAAGATGCGCCATGTGGTCATCGCCTACGAGCCCCTGTGGGCCATCGGCACCGGCCGCACTGCCACCCCTGAGCAGGCCAACGAGGTCAACTGCGAGATTCGCACCGTTATCCGCAAGCTGTACGGCGCCCGGGTGGCCCGGAGCGTGACCATCCTTTACGGCGGCTCCATGAACGACAAGAACGCCTATGAGCTGCTGGCCCAGCCCGACATCGACGGCGGCCTGATCGGCGGCGCCTCCCTGAAGCCCGCCGCCTTCACCACCATCATCAACGCTGCCAACCAGGAGTAATTTCCTCACCTCAAAGGGAGAGCTGGAGTCTCTCCCTTTGAGTGTACATTTCAATTGGGAAAGAGGACACGAGGTATTATGAAAACACCTACTACTCTGATCATCATGGACGGCGTGGGCATCACGCCGGACGGTCCGGGCAACGCCTTCACCCAGGCGGCTACCCCTGTCCTGGATAAGCTGTTTGCGGAAAACCCGGTCAGCCGTCTCTCCGCCTCCGGTATGGACGTGGGCCTGCCCGATGGGCAGATGGGCAACTCCGAGGTGGGCCACACCAACATCGGCGCAGGCCGGGTGGTGTTCCAGGATCTGCCCAAAATCACCAAGGGCATCCAGGACGGCAGCTTCTTCCAGAACCCCGCCTATCTCAAGGCGATGAATGCCGCCAAGGAGGCGGGCACCGCTGTCCACATCTATGGCCTGATGTCCAACGGCGGCGTCCACTCCCACATCACCCACATCCAGGCTGCTGTCAAGATGGCCCACGACCTGGGCTGCCCGAAAATTTTCGTCCACTGCTTTATGGACGGACGTGACGTGCCTCCCACCTCCGGCAAGGGCTTCGTGGCCCAGATGAAGGAGACCTGCGATGAGTACGGGGCGAAGATCACCACCATCTCCGGGCGCTACTACGCCATGGACCGGGACACCAACTGGAACCGGGTGGAGCGGTCCTACAAGGCCATGGTCTACGGCGAGAGCGAGGCCCGGTTCATCGACGATCCGGTGGGGGCCATGCAGGCCAGCTACGACGCAGGCGTCACCGATGAGTTTGTCATCCCTGTCATCACTGCGGACAACGCCGAGATCCGGGAAGGTGACTCTATCATCTTCATGAACTTCCGGCCTGACCGTGCCCGGGAGATCACCCGCACCTTCGTGGACCCGGATTTCACCGGCTTTGAGCGGAGAAATGGCTTCTTCCACGTGAACTACGTCTGTACCACCTCCTACGACGCCACCATGCCCAACGTGGAGGTGGCCTTCCCCAAGCAGAAGCTGCACAACATCTTCGGCGAGTATATCTCCAACCTGGGCCTGACCCAGCTGCGCATTGCGGAGACGGAGAAGTACGCCCATGTCACCTTTTTCTTTAACGGCGGCGTGGAGACGGTGTTCCCCGGAGAGGACCGGTGCCTCATCGCCTCCCCCAAGGTGGCGACCTACGACCTGAAGCCGGATATGTCCGCCAACGAGGTGGCCGCCGCCTGCGTGGAGCGCATCCTCAGCGGTAAGTATGACGTCATCATCCTCAATTTCGCCAATGGCGATATGGTGGGCCATACCGGCGTGCTGGAGGCCGCCAAGATCGCTGTGGAGACGGTGGATCGTTGCGTGGGCCAGGTGGTGGCCGCTACCCGGCAGATGGGCGGCGTCTCCCTCATCACCGCCGACCATGGCAACTGTGAGCAGATGCTCCAGGAGGACGGCGTCTCCCCCATGACCGCCCACACCACCAACCTGGTGCCCTTCTGTATCGTGGGTGCCGACGTGAAGCTGAAGGATGGTCGCCTGTGCGACATTGCCCCCACCATGCTGGACCTGATGGGCCTGGAAAAGCCCGCCGAGATGGATGGGGTCAGCCTCATCGACGACTGAGAACTGCATAGCAGGGTAGAGCAAAGCCCCCCGGCTCGTGTGTGAGCCGGGGGGCTTGACATATCGTTAGCGTTCCCAAGTGAAAGTCTGTCGAGCAAATTAACCGCTTATTTCAGCAGTTGTCTCTGTAAGCTCTGTCATAATACGAGAATATGCCTCCAGGAAATAGGCCATCTCTGCGTCGTTTAAATCCTCGTCCTCCATTGCCTCCAGGCTGGCCATGGTGGTGGCGTAGGTAGTCATAAACTCTGCATACTCACCTAAAAGGCTTGTCGGGTCATCGGAGTTGCTGTAGGTAATCATGAACTCGCAGTATTCGTCAAAGAATGCCTCATAATCGTCGATTGCCTGCTTGATTTCTGGGCGCATTCCATCGACCAACTCCTCAGTGGAGTCAGCGGTACTGTCGGTTTCCGCTTCGCTGTCAGTAGACGTGTCGGCGTCTTCAACCTCCTCCGAATCATCTACACCGGACTCCTCATCCGTGTCCGAGGACTGTTCGGCATCCTCGTCCCCCGTAGCGGTGTCGTCTGCATTTTTGCCCACTTCCGATTCTATAGATTCTTCGTCCTCCGATTCATCCTCCTCAGCTTCCGCAGTGTCATCAGAGATTTCTTCTACATCTGTCACCGTCTCGGTATCGTTATCAGAGGTATCTTCCGTTTTGGCTGTGTTACCACCGCAGGAAACCAGAGACACCAAGAACACAAATGACAAGAAAAGGACAATAATCTTCTTTTTCATGAATTCTCTCCTTTGCAAATGTAAAACGGTTGGTAGCGTGAAATGGGACAGGTGCCGGAATTGCTGCGCAGGATGCGCATGGTTGCGTTTTCATCTGGTATATAGTGCATTTGTCTAGTTCAGATATTAACTAAGCAGGGTAACAGCACCTCCTCACATTTTGACATCATCTCCCTCGTCAGGAACCCGGTTCAGTATCCAGCATCCCATCGCCTCTTTTAGCCAGATGATGCTTTGATTTTAAGCTTAGTTTCAGCAAATGTCAATAGTAAATATATTTACTATCAATTTTAGGGTTGGACATTTTTCGTTCTATACAGCTCAAAAATACAATCTATCCACCGTTTCAAGTTAAGATGTCAACTAAAATGAATAGTAAATATCTATACTAGTTTATGCTATCACAAAGGAGTGATAGCATGGATTATGTAAAGCGCATTCGCGACCTGCGGGAGGACCACGATTATACTCAGGAATATGTGGCAAAGAAACTGGGAACCTCACAGAGCATGTATGCCCGCTATGAGCGGGCAGCCAATGAACTGCCTATCCACCATCTGCTGACCCTCTGCAATCTCTATCACGTCTCTGCGGACTATATCCTGGGGCGTACCGACCAACTGGAAGCCGATCCTCGGGCCAAAGAATAGATTAACACTGGACATCGCCCCCACCATGCTGGACCTGATGGGCCTGGAAAAGCCCGCCGAGATGGACGGGGTCAGCCTCATCGACGACTGAGAACTGCATAGCAGGGTAGAGCAAAGCCCCCCCGGCTCGTGTGTGAGCCGGGGGGCTTGATGTGTTGTAGAGTCGACGCCAGGGGGGATATTACCGCACCCGTGCGATGGAAGAAGCGGTGGTCCCGTCGGGGCCGGTGGCGGTAATGGTGGCAGAGCCGGAGGAGACTGCGGTGACAACGCCGCTGTCACTGACGGTGGCTACCGAGGTGTTGGAGGAGGTCCAGGTGACCTGATCGGCATTTTCGTCCATCAGCTGATAGCTCTCACCCACATTCAAGGTGAAATCGTCCATCTTCAGCACGATGTCGATATGCTCGGCAGTTGTGGTATCGTCCTCTGTGGCGTCTATATCAGCGTCTGTATCCGCATCTGCGTCATCGAGGTCGTCCAGGTCTTCACTTTCGGTGTCGACGACTTCGCAGGTGATTTGACAGGTGACCACCACGTCTCCCGCCACGGCGGAGACAGCGCCCCGGCCTTCGCCCACAAAGCTGATCTCAGCAGAGGTGGCGCTGAGGGCGGTGACGGTGAAGATGGCCTCCTCCTGGTCAGAGGTGCCCCAGGTGATGGAACCCTCCCAGTTCTCAACATCGGTGGTGGCGGTGATGACCACGGACTCGCCCTCGGCGAGGATGATGGACTCATAATCCAGGGTAAGTGTGGTGGGCATTACGGTCTCCGTCTCATCCTCGGAGCTGTTTACATCCTCTGTGAGCAGGGAGGAATCCTCCTCATCGCTGGGCAGCATATCGATCAGGTTGGAGATGATCGGCAGCTGAGCCAGGTCGGGAAGGTCGAGACCCATGGATGGGCCGATCACATAGAGCATCCTGACGCCCAGAACAAGAGCAACGATGACCAGAACGACCACGATGAAGGTGAGAATTTTGCCCAGAACGGTCTTTTTCTTCACAGGCTTCTCCTCAACCAGAGTGGGGATACGGTCCGTGTCCCGGTGGGTGGGCCGGGCAGGCTGGAAGGACTGGGTTTGGGCGGGGTCCCGCATGGCGTAGTAGGCGGGGTCGACCCCCTGTGTTCCATCGGCAGCGCTGGAGCCCTGGTGCCGGGCCGCTGCCTGGTATTCGTTCTCATTGGCTGTTTCCTGACTGGAGGCAGTCTGTGTAAAGCGGGTGGTGGGGGAGGAGACCGGCTGGGTTTGGCTGGAGACGGACTGGCTGGTGACCCGAACGGCATCCGGCACCGGAGTATCGCTCATCTCAGAGATGGAACGTAAAATATCATCTACAACGGCGTCGTCCACCGGGGCGGCTTTGTCAGTGGAGCCGAGGAAGGAGAGGTCAATGGTATCGTCCAGGGAGAAGCTCGACCGATCTGCGGAAGTGGGCTGAGCCGAACTGGACTGGCCGAGGTCAAACCGATTGCCATTTTTGGAGTCGTTAGCCATGAGAGCATATTCCTTTCTGATGTGGAGTTATGAAAGAACCGACGGACAGACCGAAACGGTTCGTAAAGAGCTGAGCAGGGGAGCATACTCCCACAGCATTCGTGCATATTCTTTATCATACCTTGCTTTTCGCACTTCGTCAACACCCTAAGCGCAAATTCGGCAAAGTGCCGTGTGCAGGGGGGGACGGCGGTGCATCATAAAACAGGGAAAAATGTTGGGGTCAGACGGCTTGCCTGACCCCAACATTGACAGTGAAACAGTAAGAGCGCTGATTGTATTGCGGCGCTCACAGGGGGATATTCCCGTGACGGACCTTTTTCTGACCGGACTGGAAGGTGAGCTGGGCGTCCAGCACCTTCTCCAGCAGGCGGCGGGTGTCCTGGGGCTGGATGACATCGTCGATATAGCCCAGCTTGGCCCCAATGTAGGGGTTCAGATAGGTGTCCTTGTAGGCCTGGACCTTCTCGTCCAGCACCTCGTGATACTTGTCCCCGGCGGCCTTCAGATCCCGCTTGTTCAGGATCTTCACGGCACCCTCAGCGCCCATGACGGCAATCTCTGCATAGGGCCATGCCCAGACCACGTCGGCCCCCAGCTCCTTGCAGCACATGGCGATGTATGCCCCGCCGTAGGCCTTCCGGAGAATGAGGGTGATCTTGGGCACCCGGGCCTCAGAGTAGGCATAGAGCATCTTGGCCCCGTGGCGGATGATGCCGGAGCTCTCCTGGTCCCGGCCAGGGAAGAAGCCGGGCACGTCCACCAGGTTGATGAGGGGGATGTTGTAGCAGTCGCAGGTACGGATAAACCGGGCGGCTTTGCAGGAGGCGTTCACATCCAGGCAGCCGCTGAGGACAGCGGGCTGGTTGGCCACAAAGCCCACAGTGGCCCCGTTCACCCGGCCAAAGCCCACCACGATGTTGGCGGCAAACTCCGGCTCGATCTCGTAGAAGGACTCCGTATCCGCCAGATAGTCGATGACCCGCTTCACGTCGTAGATGCGCCGCTTGTTCTCCGGCACCACGTTCTCAATGCCCCGCTGCCAGCGGGCCTTGAATTTGGGCTGGATGTCCGGGAGCTGGTCACAGTTCTGGGGAAGATAGGTGAGCAGCTTGCGAATCTTCAGCAGGCAGTCCCGGTCGTCAGAGGCCCGGACGTGGGCCACGCCGTTTTTCCGCATATGCACATCTGCGCCGCCCAGCTCCTGCATACTGATGTCCTCACCGATGACCTCCTTCACCACGGCGGGGCCGGTGACGAACATCTCGCCGGTGCCCTCCACAAAGAAGATGAAGTCCTGGAGGGCGGGGGAGTAGCTGGCTCCGCCGGCACAGGGGCCCATGATGGCGGTGATTTGGGGGATGACGCCGGAGGCCTGGGTGTTCTGATAGAAGATATTGCCATATTGGGCCAGGGCCTGGATGCCCTCCTGAATCTTGGCGCCGCCGGAGTCCATCAGGGCGATAATGGGCACCTTGGCCTTGAGGGCCATCTTCTGTACCTCGGTGATCTTCCGGGCGTTGGAGGCGGAGAGCGCCCCACCGGAGATGGTGAAGTCCTGGGCGTAGGCGTAGGCATAGCGGCCGTTGATTTTGCCACAACCTGCAATCACGCCGTCCCGGGCGCAGGGCTTTTCCAGGTCCTGACCCCGGTTCTGAAAGACGTTATATTCTACAAACGTATCTGTATCAAACAGAAGGTTCAGCCGCTCGTCGGCGGTCAGCTTTCCCTTGTCATGCTGACGGGTGGGGTTGCCGCTGCCCAGCAAATCGCAGCGGTGCTGTTCCAATTGCTGAAGAGAATCCATTGAGCATACTCCTTCAAACCGGCTCAAAGAATCGCCTTGAGCCTCATTCTACAATACATTCACATTATAGCAACATTTCCTGGGAAATGCAAGTCATATAGTGACGTTGAATGTCATCAGCGGGTGACATTCAACGTCATTGTCATTAGC
Source organism: Clostridiales bacterium (assembly GCA_021201635.1). Classification (GTDB taxonomy): domain Bacteria; phylum Bacillota; class Clostridia; order Oscillospirales; family Oscillospiraceae; genus Onthomonas. The sequence goes on from JAJQEM010000113.1 coordinate 7,627, forward strand.
ACTGTAATGGAACGACACACGGGTCCAACTTTGTCGCATAAGCTGGAAAGGAGGGGAAGGGAGGGAGCTGTTGTCTCATGCCCGGGAGAGGGGTATAATTTCTTCTCTGCCGGGGAGAATGAGAAGTACCTCGTTACATAGGATGTGACGGGAGCATTTTGAGGGCCTTGCCGGAAGGCGTAACTGCGGCGGGCCCAAATTCGGCGGAGTGTGAAATCGTGGATACCAATATCAGAAGAGGAGATATTTTTTACGCCGACCTGAGCCCGGTGGTGGGCAGCGAGCAGGGCGGTGTCCGACCGGTGCTGATTATCCAAAATGATATGGGCAACCGGCACAGCCCGACGGTGATCGCTGCGGCTATCACCTCTCAGCTCAACAAGGCGAAGCTGCCCACTCATATCGAGCTCATCGACCCCCACTGCGGCCTGACCCGGGATTCGGTGGTGCTTCTGGAGCAGATACGGACGCTGGATAAGCGCCGTCTCCGGGAGCGGATGGGACACCTGGACGAGGAACGGATGGAGAAGGTGGACACCGCCATCGCCGTCAGCTTCGGCCTGCGGCCCAGAGAGCGGGAGGTATGAGAGATATAACAAAAACAGCCCGGCGTCCACAAAAGACGCCGGGCTTATTTGGCTTCGGGGAGGGCCTGGTCAGACCTTCCCGTACTGAAACAGGTCGCATTTAATCATCCCGTTGTAGAGCTTTCGCTTCTTCTTTGCCCGCTGGCCGAAGGCCTCCTCGAATTCCGTATGGGAGGAGAGGATGCTCACCCGCCAGCCCTCCGGGAGGCGACGGACGGCGGCCCCGAAGGTGTGGTACAGCCGGGCGGCCTCCTCCTTTTCCAGCAGCCGCTCCCCATAGGGTGGATTGGTCACCACCCGGCCATAGGGCTCATGGGCGTAGAATCGTCCGGCGTCTGCTACCTCGAAGCGGACGGTGTCCTCCACCTCCGCCTTGACGGCGTTTTCCTGGGCGATGCGGACGGCGTTGGCGTCGATGTCGCCGCCCCAGATGTCGTATACCCAGTCATACTCCTGATCCAGCGCCTCCTCTACGGCGTCCATCCAGAAGCGGCTGTCCACAATGCCCCATTTCTGGGCGGCAAAGTGGCGGTTCAGGCCGGGAGCACGATTTTTGGCGATGAGGGCCGCCTCGATGCAGATGGTGCCGGAGCCGCAGAAGGGGTCGCAGAAGGGGTCCAGCCCACGGTATTTGGACAGCAGCACCATGGCGGCGGCCAGGGTCTCCCGGAGGGGGGCCTCCACGCCTACCGCCCGGTAGCCCCGTTTATACAGCCCCGGGCCGGAGGTGTCCAGGCACAGGCACACCTCGTCCTTCATAATGGAGAACTGGATCTGATACCGCTCCCCGGTCTCCGGCAGCCAGTCCAGACCGTAGGCCTGGCAGAGCCGCTGAGAGACCGCCTTTTTCACGATAGACTGGCAGGCGGGGACGGAGTGGAGCTGGGAGCTGATGGAGTAGCCCTTCACCGGGCTCTCCCCGTCCCGGGGGATGATGCCCTCCCAGGAGACGGAGAGTGTCCCCTGAAACAGTTCCTCAAAGGTCTCTGCACGAAACCGGGCCAGCACCAGCAGCACTCTGGCCCCGCAGCGGAGCTGAATGTTCATCCGGGGCAGGTCAGCGAGCGTGCCCTTGCAGAACACCCGCCCGTTCTCCGCCCGCACCTCTGGGAGCTTCAGCTTGATGAGCTCATCCGCCACCAGCCGCTCCAGCCCCAGCAGACAGGGCACCATATATTCCATCTGTTCCATTCGACCACATCCTTTATCCGTCCATCATAGTATAGCCGATTTCGCCGCCAATGGCAAAGGGTTTCTCAGGGCTTGCCACAATTCAGAAGTCTGAATTGCGTGGCGGACTTTCAAAAAATGATTTACTTTTGCAGGACAGTATGATATGATGACTGTGTAAACTGTGCGGAAAGGGGGCGGCAAGCCATGATGCCGACGGTATTTTGGGTGATTGCCATTGTGGTGTTCGCCATTGTGGAGGGGGTCACGGTGGGCCTTGCCTCCATCTGGTTCGTGGCGGGGGCGCTGGTAGCAGTGATCGTCAGCCTGTTTACATCTAATATATGGATTCAGGCGGCGGTTTTCCTGGCAGTGTCCACTCTCTCCCTGGCGGCGTTCAAGCCCCTGGTGGAGCGGTATCTGACGCCAAAGGATAGCAAGCGGGCCACCAACATTGACAGCATCATCGGCCGGGAGGCGGTGGTCCGGGAGGACATCTGCAATCTGGAAAACCGGGGTCAGGTCAAGATTGGCGGCCTGGAGTGGTCTGCCCTGTCTGAGACGGGGGAGGACATCCCCGTCGGTACCGTGGTGGTGGTAGACCGCATCGAAGGGGTGCGGGTGTATGTCCATCCTGTCCCGGTGGCAACCGAAAGCACACAGGCGTAGGCGTAAAGGTAGAAAGGAGACTGTCTTATGGAAATCGTCGCATTGCTCGTTCTGATCGTTCTGGTCTTACTGGTCCTCATCAAAAACATCGTCATCGTCCGTCAGTCCCAGGCCTATGTGGTGGAGCGGTTGGGCGCTTTCTCCGCCGTGTGGGGAGTGGGCATCCATTTCAAGGTCCCCTTTATCGAGCGGGTGGCCAAGGCTGTCTCCCTGAAGGAGCAGATCGCCGATTTCCCGCCCCAGCCGGTGATCACCAAGGACAACGTCACCATACAGATCGACACCGTCCTCTTCTTCCAGATCACCGACCCCAAGCTGTACACCTACGGCGTGGAGCACCCCATGGCGGCCATCGAGAACCTGACTGCCACCACCCTGCGTAACATCATCGGCGATCTGGAGCTGGACCAGTCCCTGACCAGCCGTGACATCATCAACTCTCAGATGCGGGCCATCCTGGACGAGGCCACCGACCCCTGGGGCATCAAGGTCAATCGGGTTGAGCTGAAAAACATCCTCCCGCCCAAGGAGATCCAGGACGCCATGGAGCGCCAGATGAAGGCCGAGCGGGAGCGCCGTGAGCAGATCCTCCAGGCCGAGGGCAAGAAGCAGAGCCAGATCCTGGTGGCCGAGGGTGAGCGCCAGTCCGTCATCCTCAAGGCAGAGGCCAGCAAGGAGGCCAAGCTGCTGGAGGCCGAGGCCCAGGCCCAGGCCGTCCTCAAGGTGCAGGAGGCCCAGGCTCAGGCCATCCGCCTGCTCAACGAAGCGGCTCCCAGCGATGGGGTCATCAAGCTCAGGGCGTTGGAATCCTTCACCGCCGCCGCCGACGGCAAGGCTACCAAGATCATCATCCCCTCCGAGATTCAGTCCCTGGCAGGCCTGGCCGAGGGCCTGAAGGCCGTGGTGGACTCCCCGGAGCCCAAGGCAGAGTAAGTCAAATCATCTCAGGCATTGTCCCGCCGCAGCGATGCGTATGTCGCTGCGGCGGGTTTTTGTATAGAAACGGCCCTTCGGCGCAAACTGGGTGCAGCGGCCCGGGATGTAGATTCGCACCCTCAAATGAACTTTGCAAGCGTTGAACGGCCTTTAAAACGGATAAAACGAGATTCCTCTTTTTAATTTTAGCACTCAAATGAATAGAGTGCCAGAATTTACGGTTTGGACACGCCTGGTTCACAAATTATTCACATCCCGGGCGTAATATACAATCAAACAAAAAGGATGACCGGGTTCCGAAAGAAACGGGGCCGCCGGGTCAGGAAAGGAATTTCATTATGGCAATGTATACAATGGTACCCTTTGGCCGCCGCAGCGACAGTCTTGTGAGCCTCTTTGATCAGATGGAGCGGAGCTTCTGGAAGGACACCGGCACCAGCTTCTCCTCCTTCCCCACCGACATCCGGGACGAGGGCGACAAATTCACCCTCTCCGCTGAGCTGCCGGGCTTCCACAAGGAGGACATCCACCTGAGCCTGGACGGCGGCGTGCTGACCATCTCCGCCCAGCATGAGGAGAACAACGAGCAGAAGGATGAAAAGGGCAGCTACCTGTGCCGGGAGCGGCATTACGGCAGCTATCAGCGCAGCTTCTCCATCTCCGGGATTCAGGAGAACGCCATCAGCGCCAGCTACGAAAACGGCGTACTCAAGCTGACTCTCCCCAAGGAGACTCCGGTGGTGCCTGCTGCCCGTCAGATCAACATCCAATAATTTCCCTTGCCCTCCGGTGTCCCCATCGGAGGGCCTTTTCCAGACAGCCTAAAGGAGGCATCATCCATGAGTAACCTGAATTATACCAAAAAATCCCAGGAGGCCCTGATGGCCTCCAATCAGTTGGCCCAGGAGTATGGCTGTCCCCAGATCGAGCAGGCCCACATCCTGTATACCCTGCTGGACCAGGAGGACGGCTTGATCCCCCAGCTGGTGTCCGCCATCGGCCCGGACCCCGCCAGCCTGAAGGCCGCTGCACGCCAGGCGGTGGAGCAGCTGCCCAAGGTCTCCAGCTCCAGCCGGGAGGCTGACCGGGTCTACGTCTCCTCTGACGTGGACCAGGCACTGACCGCCGCTCAGGACGAGGCCAAGAGCATGAAGGATTCCTTCGTCTCGGTGGAGCACCTGTTTCTGGGCCTGGTGAGCAAGGCAGACCGAAATCTGAGCAAGCTGTTCCAGACCTATCAGATCAATCGGGAGAAGGTGCTCACTGCCCTATCCGGCGTCCGGGGCAATCAGCAGGTCACGTCGGACAATCCGGAGGAGACGTATGACGCCCTGAAAAAGTACGGCACCGACCTGGTGGAGCGGGCGAGAAAGCAGCAGCTGGACCCGGTCATCGGCCGGGATGACGAGATACGAAACGTCATCCGCATCCTCTCCCGCAAGACGAAGAACAACCCCGTCCTCATCGGCGAGCCCGGCGTGGGCAAGACCGCCATCGCCGAGGGCCTGGCCCAGCGTATCGTCCGCAAGGACGTGCCCAAAAGCCTGGAGGACAAGACCATCTTCTCCCTGGATATGGGGGCCCTCATCGCCGGGGCCAAGTACCGGGGGGAGTTCGAGGAGCGGCTGAAGGCCGTCCTCAACGAGGTAAAGAAATCAGAGGGGAAAATCATCCTCTTTATCGACGAGCTGCACACCATTGTGGGAGCGGGCAAGACGGAGGGCTCCATGGATGCGGGCAACATCCTCAAGCCCATGCTGGCCAGAGGCGAGCTGCACTGCATCGGGGCCACCACCCTGGACGAGTACCGCCAGTATATCGAAAAGGATGCCGCCCTGGAGCGCCGGTTCCAGCCGGTCATGGTGAATGAGCCGTCTGTGGAGGACGCTATAGCCATTTTGCGGGGCCTCAAGGAGCGCTACGAGGTGTTCCACGGAGTCAAAATTCAGGACAGCGCCCTGATTGCCGCCGCTACCCTGTCCGACCGGTACATCTCCGACCGGTTCCTGCCGGACAAAGCCATCGACCTGGTGGACGAGGCCTGCGCCCTCATCCGGACGGAGATCGACTCCATGCCCACCGAGCTGGACGTGATCTCCCGGAAGATCATCCAGTTGGAGATCGAGGAGACTGCCCTGAAAAAAGAGACGGACAACCTCTCCAAAGAGCGGCTGAGCCAGCTCCAGAAGGAGCTCTCCGACCTCCGGGAGGACTTCAACGCCAAGAAGGCCCAGTGGGACAATGAAAAGCACGCCATCGAGCACGTCCAGAAGCTGCGGGAGCAGATCGAGACGGTGAAGGGCGAGCTGGAGGTGGCCCAGCGGAGCTACGACTACGACAAGGCCAGTCAGCTCCAGTTCGGCCAGCTGCCCAAGCTCCAGCAGGAGCTGGCCCAGGAGGAGGCTATCGCTGCTCAGGGCAAAAAGCGCTCCCTCCTGCGGGATCAGGTCACCGAGGAGGAGATCGCTCGCATCGTGGAGCGGTGGACGGGCATCCCCGTCTCCAAGCTCATGGAGGGAGAGCGGGAGAAGCTGCTCCACCTGGAGGACATCCTCCACAAACGGGTCATCGGCCAGGACGAGGCGGTGCAACGCATCTCTGAGGCCATTCTCCGCTCCCGGGCGGGGATCCAGGATCCCAGACGGCCTATCGGCTCCTTCCTGTTCCTAGGGCCCACTGGCGTGGGCAAGACGGAGCTGGCTAAGACGTTGGCAGAGGTGCTGTTCGACAGCGAAAAGAACCTCATCCGTATTGACATGAGCGAGTATATGGAGAAGTATTCTGTCTCCCGGCTCATCGGGGCTCCTCCCGGCTATGTGGGCTACGAGGAGGGCGGACAGCTCACCGAGGCAGTCCGCCGGAAGCCCTACTCCGTAGTGCTCTTTGACGAGATAGAAAAGGCCCATCCCGACGTGTTCAACGTGCTGCTCCAGGTGTTGGATGACGGGCGTATTACCGATAGCCAGGGGCGGACGGTGGACTTTAAGAACACCATCCTCATCCTGACCTCCAATCTGGGCAGTCAGTACCTGCTGGACGGCATCAACTCGGACGGGGAGATCACCCAGGAGGCCCGGGACAGCGTGGAGCGGCTGCTCAAACAGTCCTTCCGGCCGGAGTTCCTCAACCGCCTGGATGAGATCGTGTTCTACAAGCCCCTGACCCGGGAGAACATGGTGGGCATCATCCGGCTCCAGGTGGAAGATTTGAACCGCCGCCTGGCGGAGCAGCAGCTCTCGGTGGAGTTCACCCCCGCAGCGGAGGACTTCATCATCCAGGAGAGCTACGACCCGGCCTTCGGCGCACGGCCCCTGCGGCGCTACCTCCAGCACACGGCGGAGACCCTCATCGCCCGGAAGGTCATCCGGGACGACGTGACCCCCGGCACCCGGTTCGTCATTGACCGGGAGGGAGACCACCTGAGTATTCGATAAGGGACATTTTCGCCCTCAGGCCATAACAAACCCGCCCCATCGGCCAGACGGACCGGTGCGGCGGGTTTCTGCTGTCTGAAAGGGGGGAAGGCTCACTTCACTGCGGCGAAGGCCTGCTCCAGATCGGCGATGATGTCGTCGATGTGCTCGGTGCCGATGGAGAGACGGATGGTGTTGCGCCGGATGCCCTGATCTGCCAGCTCCTCATCGGAGAGCTGGGCATGGGTGGTGGTGGCGGGGTGGATGACCAGGCTCTTCACGTCGGCCACGTTGGCCAGCAGGGAGAAGATTTTCAGGTGGTCGATGAACTGGAAGGCCTCCGCCTGACCGCCCTTGATCTCAAAGGTGAAGATGGACGCCCCGCCGTTGGGGAAGTACTTCTCATACAGAGCGTGGTCCGGATGGTCCGGCAGGGAGGGGTGGTTCACCCGCTCCACCTGGGGATGGTTCACCAGGTACTCCACCACCTTTTTCGTGTTCTCCCCGTGGCGCTCCAGCCGAAGGGACAGGGTCTCGGTGCCTTGGAGCAGCAGGAAGGCGGCAAAGGGGGAGATGGCTGCGCCGGTGTCCCGGAGCAGGATGGCCCGGATATAGGTGACAAAGGCGGCGGACCCGGCCACGTCGGTGAACTGGACCCCGTGATAGCTGGCGTTCGGCTCGGAGAGCCAGGGATACTGGCTGCTTCCCGCCCAGTCGAAGGTGCCCCCGTCCACGATGATGCCGCCCAGGGTGGTGCCGTGACCGCCGATGAACTTGGTGGCGGAGTGCACCACAATGTCTGCCCCGTGCTCGATGGGCCGGATGAGGTAGGGGGTGCCGAAGGTGTTGTCGATGACCAGAGGCAGACCGTGGCGATGGGCGATCTCAGCGACGGCGTCGATGTCGGGAATGTCGGAGTTGGGATTGCCCAGGGTCTCGATGTAGATCGCCTTGGTGTTCCCCTGAATGGCGGTTTCCACCTCATGCAGGTCGTGGACGTCTACAAAGGTGGTGCTGACGCCGTACATGGGGAGAGTGTGTCCCAGCAGATTGGAGGTGCCGCCGTAGATGGTTTTCTGGGCGACAATGTGCTCTCCCTCCTTGGCAAGGGCCTGGATGGTGTAGGTGATGGCGGCGGCGCCGGAGGCCACGGCCAGAGCAGCCACGCCACCCTCCAGGGCGGCAATGCGCTCCTCAAAGACGGCCTGAGTGGAGTTGGTCAGGCGGCCGTAGATGTTGCCCTCCGCTGACAGGCTGAATCGGTCAGCGGCGTTCTGGCTGCTGGGGAATACGTAAGAGGTGGTGGCATAGATGGGGACCGCCCGGGCGTCGGAGGCGGAATCGGGCTGCTCCTGGCCTGCGTGGAGCTGGAGGGTCTCAAACTTGTATTTTTGGCTGCTCATGGGAACGACCTCTTTCCAAATATCGGTTAAGATGACTATACCAGTATTTACCTACTTTGTCAATTGGTAAAGCCCGTTTCACCAGGGCAACAGCATTTACTTGGCAGCAAGAACGGCGGCCAATGCCTCATTGCTC
>JAJQEM010000075.1 GCA_021201635.1 Clostridiales bacterium
CGGCTAAAGCCGGACTCTATTAAAAATTTTTCGCGGATGTGTTCAACTTGCACTCGCAATTTTCGGTCCAAGAAAATGCTTCCGGCAGAGTTGTAGCTTCCGTCCACCATATGATGGAGATAGGTGTCGTTTGTGTCTCCCTGTAGGATGGGATAGTTGATAACAGTATCCGGGCAGTAGAGCCAACCCACCACGTCTGGGTTTGCCGCCAGCAGGGCATCGAAATCCACTGCAATAGGGACTTCGCTCTCCTCTGACTCATCATTGCTTGCCGTTTCCGTCGACTCTGTGCCAGGACCTTCCGAATCGGAAGCCTCATCCTCTGGCTCCAGGACAGTGACAAATTGTGTGGCTGTTGCATCATAGAGGGCTGTCCCCTCGTTATATTCGCTGACAATGCCCCAAATCTGCCATGCGCAGAAGCCAAACACCGCAACACACAGCAGCAACGCAAGCCAGTAAAAGAACCGTTTCATCCAAGCGACCTCCGAATCCTGACATAATGTGTGCATCAGACCAGTCTGCTTTGAAATAGGTCTGCCCAACGCACAGGGGCTCCTGTGCATGATGATAGAACCAGCGGGAAAGGGTAGCCCCTGGTTCTCTTTGTTAAAACACCCGGGGCTCCTCGGTCAGACGCCGAAAAGCCCCGGATGGAAGGATACTCAGTTGATTAGCTCCATGACCTCACGCCACATATCCACAGAGGGGTTGCCGTCATAGTTGATGCTCTCTGCGTACTCGTAGCCACTCCAGACAGCGGCAGTGTACTTGTCTGTATAACCCACAAACCAGCGGTCAAAGTCGTCGTTGGTGGTGCCAGTCTTGCCCGCCACGGTGACGCCCTCGATCTGGGCGCCGGTGCCGGTACCCTTCTCCACCACATTCTGGAGCATGGAATCCATGTCCTCAACGGTAGATTCCTTCAGCACCGCCTCACCCTCGGCGTATCCGGTGATGATGGGGCTGCCGTTGGCGTCATAGGTGATGCTGTAGCCGTCTTGGCTGAGGATGACCTCACCCTCGCTGTTGGTGACGATGGTGTAGACATAGGGCTCCACATAGATGCCGTCCCGGGCAAAGACAGCGTAGGCGGCAGTCATCTCATAGACGGAGACGCCGTCGGTCAATCCGCCCAGCGCCAGGGGACCGAAGTCCAGGTCGGACTTGTACTTGCCGGAGGTGGTGATCCGCTCTTCCACCAGACTGGTGATGCCAAACCGCTCCTGGAGGAAGTTGAAGGAATATTGGATGCTGACCCGCTGGAGCAGCTGCACAGCGATGGTGTTCAGTGACTCCTGGAGGCCGTACTCCACTGTCACCAGGTCGCCTGTTGGCTTCTTGCCGGAGTTGCTGGTGGGGTACAGGGTGCCGTCACTGAGGCGGATCTGGCTGTCCTCCAGCAGGGAGTCCGGCGTGACCAGTCCCATCTCCAGGGCGGGCGCATAGACAGACAGAGGCTTGATGGAGGAGCCTGGGGGCCGGAGGGTCTGGGTGGCCACATTCCACACCCGGTTCCCCGTTTTTTCTTCTGCGGCGTTGGAGACTGCGACGACTGCGCCGGTGTCGTTGTCAATGACCGTGATGGCAGACCAGAGGTCCTGCCCGCCGTCCGACTTGTGGCCTCCCAGGGTGGCGCTGTCCGTGTAGACCTCATCCACCGCCGCCTGGACCTCCGGGTCAAGACAGCTGTAGATTTTCAGGCCGCCGGAGTAGATGAGCTGACTGGCTGTCTCACTGTCCAAGTCATATGCCTCCATCAGATCGGAGATGACGGAGGAGATCACCGTCTCGGTATACCAGGAGTAGTAGTCGCTGGACAGAGTGGTCGTCTCCTCTTCTTCCTCGGTATCATCCCCGGAGGCGAGCACCAGCACCTCCTCCTTGGCTGCATCCCGCTCCTCCTCGGTGATATAGCCCTGCTCGCACATCTGGTCCAGCACCAGGCAACGGCGTCTCAGGTTGTTTTCCGGATGGGTGGAGGGGTTGTAGGCGGAGGGGTTATTGGTAATGGAGATCAGGGCAGCGCACTCCGCCAGGCTCAGCTCATCCAGGTCTTTTCCAAAGTAGGTCTGGGCCGCTGTGTAAATGCCGTAGCAGTTGTTGCCATTATAGGTTCCCAGGTATATCTTGTTGAGATACCACTCCAGCGTCTCTTCCTTCGTGTGGGTGCTGTCAAATTCCAGAGCTTCGAAAATCTCCAGCACTTTCCGTTTCACTGTGGTCTCGGTGTTCTGGGTCAGGTTTTTGATAAGCTGTTGAGTGATGGTGGAGCCGCCCTCCTGCCGCTGTCCGGTGAGCATATAGAGGGCCGCCGCCGCCGTGCGGGTCCAGTCCACGCCGTTATGCTCCCAGAAGCGCTTGTCCTCGATGGCAACCGTGGCGTTGATCAGATTCTGAGGGATGTCCTCATAGGTCACCCACACCCGGTTTTCTGATTGATAGAGGGTCTGCTCCGTCTGATAGGTGCCGGTGCTCTCGTCATAGTAGTAGATGGCAGAGGTCAGGTCGGTGTCCGAGCGCACCAGGGACAGGGCGGCGTTGGCCTCCTCTGCCTCTGGGACCACCACTGCCTGGACATAATTGGCCGCATATACCGCCAGAATCGCAGCAGTCGCCGCCCCGATGAGCAGGATCGTCCCTAGCACCATCAGGAGCCATTTCAATATTCCGCTGAACACTCTCCCGGCTGCGCCGGATCGTTCACTTGCCATATCTCGTTCCTCCGGGAATGTGCCGACCTCTCCGCCGGGACAAACTCATTCCTGATAGTATACCACAGATGCCAAATAAATGCAAATTCGGAGGCACAGGTTGCCGCCTCTCCCTTATTATGCCAAATTTTGCCGTTCAATGCAATAGAAACCCGCTGATTCACGAAAAATTTAGAATGTTTTCAGCATATTTTCAGTCTTTTCCGGGGATGCTGAGAGCCGGGAGGTGCTTGACCTATGAAAAACCGAAGCCGTATTCTGTCTCTCACCCTGGCCCTGGCGGGGCTGTCTCTGTATTCTGCTCTGCTGCTGACCTGGCAGCGCCAGTCTCTCCTGTCCACACAGGTCTCTGTCTGGCAGGAGGCGTCCGTCTCCCTGCCTCAGGCAGAGGAGGATTCCCCTTCCCCCTGGGTGCTTCAGTCGGTGGACGGAGAGATCTGCGTCCTGCGAAACGGCGAGGTCGTCGTCCATACCGGCGTCTCCACTGCACTGCTCCCCCAGCAGGATCGCCAGGCTCTGGAGGCAGGTATACCAGTGGAGGATGAGCAGGCGCTGACGGCCCTGCTGGAGGATCTCAGCTCCTGATCGTTCTTTGTACAGCCCGCACAATTTCATCTCTGTCCTGTCCATCCGTCTTTGGCAGAATACCGTCAAAATGCCGTTTTTGGGCAGAACCCAAAAATTGAGCGGCTCCGCCTCTTGCTTTTTTTCCGGTGGCAGGGTACAATAGGGGCATGAAACAGAAAGGTCGGTGAGTGTGCATGGGCGATGAGTTCGAGAGCACCTTTATTACCCTGACTGACGAGGACGGGAACGAGATTGAGCTGGAGTACCTGGATACTGTGGAGTACAATGGCTCCGTCTATATGTCCTTCTTCCCCACCATCCCCGAGGACGAGGCGGAGACCGCCGAGGACAACGAGGATTACGGCATGATTATCCTCCGGGTCGTCTCCGACAACGGCGAGGAGGAGGAGCTGGTCACCATCGAGGATGAGGATGAGCTGAATGCCGTCTATCAGCTGTTTATGGAGTCCATGTTCGAGGACGAGGATGAGGAATCCTCCGAGAGCGAAGACTGAGACCGATCCCAGCGTCACCTGCACCCTGCCCGGTGCGTGATGGCCCATATTTAAACCCACAATTCAAATACGGGATGCACCTCTCGACTGGTGGTTTGCAGGCCTCCCTGTGCTGTTTGCGCCGGAAGTTGGAAGCAGCAAAGCCAGGCGGAAGCGTCCCACCTGCCATTCTGTGCAGGTTTGAACTGGGTCACACGGCCACGGCGGGGTTTATCTACAGATGCGGCGTCCGGTAATGTACAGCAGTGCATTGCCGGACGCCTTTTTCGTATTGTACCCAGTCCGCTCTGTTTTCTGACAAATTTAGAAGAATTCAGGTTCTTCCCTGTTGCATCTGACTTGAAAACGCTTTACTATATTCTCAGAGGAAGGTGCTGCACTATGTCAAACCGAAATCGGAAAAAACATTATCCCGGTTTTGTCCCCTATCTGCTGATCTTTATGGCAGTGATGGGCAGCCTGGCCCTGGTCGCAGTCAAATTCTGGGACTATACCCAGGGCGATACCACCTCCACCGCCATCGTCAACACCGTCCCCACAGACGATATAGAACGTCAAAATATGGAAGATGTAGCTGACCAAGCAGCCCGGGAGGCCGCAGAACGGGCCGGCCAGTCGGAGCAGACAACAGCCCCGGCGGAGAGTGACGAGAATGCCAGCTCTGACAGTCAGGCTCAGGCAGAGACCGGGAACCCCGACGTCGAGGGAACCACAGTGACAGAGGACGGGTCTGGTGACAGTACTATAGAGCCGGAACAGGCAGAGAATAGCACAGATACAACTCCTGTCACATCGGACGAATCCACCTCAACGCCGGATAACACCTCCCATGCCCTGACCGTAGATGAAGCCGCCCAGGTGCTGCTGGAGGGGATGAGCCTCCACGAGAAGGTCTGTCAGCTGTTTATTGTCACTCCCGAGGAGCTGACGGGTATCTCCGGCACCGCCACCGTGGGCGGGGCCTCCACAAAAGCCGCTCTCCAGGACTACCCCGTGGGCGGGCTGGTCTATTTTGCAGGAAGCATCCTCACTCCGGACCAGTGTACGGCCATGATTGAAAACACCCAGAGCTACAGCCAGCTGGGGCTGTTCATCGCCGTGGACGAGGAGGGCGGGACGGTGGCCCGGATCGGGCGCAATTCCGCCATGGGGACCACCTCCTTCCCGGATATGGCCACCGTGGGTGCCCAGGGCACGGACGCCGCCTACAACGTGGGCCTGACCATCGGCAGCGAGATCACTCAGTTCGGCTTTAACCTGGACTTCGCCCCGGTAGCCGATGTGAACACCAACCCGGACAATCCGGTCATCGGCAGCCGGGCCTTCAGCAGCGATGCGGAGGAGGCGGCGGAGCTGGTGGCCTCGGCAGTCCAGGGCTTCCGGGACGGGGGCATCCTCTGCTGCCTGAAGCACTTCCCCGGCCACGGGGACACCGCCACCGACTCCCACTACGGCCTGGCGGAGACCACCAAGGCCCTGGACGAGCTGCGGGAGACGGAGTTCCTCCCCTTCCGGGCAGGCATTGGCGCCGGAGCGGAGCTGGTCATGGTAGGGCACATCTCCACCCCCAGCATCACCGGGGACAGTGTCCCCGCCTCCCTGTCATCCTACATGGTCACGGACATCCTCCGGGGCGAGCTGGGCTTTGACGGGCTGGTGGTCACCGACTCCCTCTCCATGGAGGCCATCACCGACCAATACGGCTCCGGCGAGGCTGCCGTCCTGGCGGTGCAGGCGGGGGTGGACCTTCTGCTCATGCCGGAGGATCTGTCCGCCGCCGTTTCCGCCCTGGAAGACGCTGTGGCGGACGGTACGGTCTCCGAAAGCCGTATCGACGAGAGCGTGCTGCGCATCCTCACAGTCAAGCTGGAGTACGGCATCATCGACATCGACAGCATAAGCTGACAAAATACAGACAAACGGCCGGGCCAATGAAGGCCCGGCCGATTTTTGCTTTACGAGGCGTCCCCTCAGCGGCGGCGCTCAAATTCCTGGAAGAACTGGTTGTGGATGACCTGGACGGCATAGTCTGCATCCTTTTCATCCACCAGGACAGAGACCTTAATCTCGCTGGTGGAGATCATGTTGATGTTGATGCCTGCGTCGTACAGGGCCTCGAACATGGTGGCTGCCACGCCGGGGCTGTTAATCATGCCGGCGCCCACGATGGAGACCTTGGCGCAATGGTCGTTGACCTCGATGCGGTCAAAGCCCAGAGCCGGAGCATGGCGCTCCAGAATCTCCTGGGCATGCTCCAAGTCAGAGCGGGCCACGGTGAAGCTAATGTCCTTGGTATCCTCCCGTCCGATGGACTGAAGGATAATGTCCACGTTGATCTTTTCCCGGGCCAGCAGAGAGAAAATCTGGAAGGCCACGCCGGGCTGGTTGCTCAGGCCCACCAGGGCCAGACGGGCGATATTTTTATCCTTAGCCACACCGCTAATGTGAGACTTTTCCATGGTTTTGACGACCTCCTTGACTTTGGTACCGGGATTCCCGGAAAAACTGGAGAGCACCTCCAGGTTCACTTTGTACTTCTTTGCCATCTCCACCGAACGGTTGTGTAGCACCTGAGCGCCCAGAGTCGCCAGCTCCAGCATCTCATCGTAGGTGATCTCGTCCAGCTTCTCGGCGTCGGTCACTAGCCGGGGGTCGGCGGTGTAAACCCCGTCCACGTCGGTGTAAATCTGACAGATGTCGGCGTGGAGGACGGCAGCCAGAGCCACGGCGGAGGTGTCGGAGCCTCCCCGGCCCAAGGTGGTCACGTCGTCAAACCGGTTGATGCCCTGGAAGCCCGCCACCAGGACGATTTTCCGCTGGCCCAACTCGGCGGCCAGGCGTTCCTTGTCAATGCGGGTGATGCGGGCGTCCCCGTAATTCCGGTTGGTCTTCATCCCCGCCTGCCAGCCGGTGAGGGAAATCACCGGGAAGCCCAGGGCCTCGATGGCCATGGCGCACAGGGAGATGGAGACCTGCTCTCCGGTGGACAGGAGCATATCCATCTCCCGCTTGGAGGCCCGAGGGTTAATCTCCGCCGCCTTCTCCAGCAAGTCATCGGTGGTGTCTCCCTGGGCGGACAGGACGGCCACCACGTCGTTGCCTGCCTGATAGGTCTCTGTGATAATACGAGCCACATTGCGGATGCGCTCGGCGTTGGCGACAGAGGTGCCGCCGAATTTCTGAACGATCAGTCCCATAGAGATGGGTCCCTCCCAATCTTCAAATCAAACTCTTTTTGTCATTTTATGTCCGGTATTCGTCGGCAGTGCGTTCAATCCAGCACCCGATAGAGGGCCATGACCTCCCGGCCGGAGAGCAGCGCCTTCACCTCGCCCGGGGGCATGGAGGCCTCCGTCAGCCAGGCGCTCTCCTCCTCCGACTGCTGGGCCGTCAGGCGGCGGGCCTGAGCCACCGGCTCGTTCCCTGCCACCCGGGCATACCAGCGGCTGGAGACCTCCTCCACGGAGTAGACCACGTCTGGGCCGCCCTGCTCCCAGCAGTTGCTCTTGAGGTAGCACATATGCTTGGCGGCGTCCATCACGTCTCCCACCACGGCGGAGGCGGTGGGCATTTTGCCCGCTCCCTGGCCGTAGAACATCACGTCGCCGATGGCGTCTCCCACCACAGAGATGGCGTTGAACACCCCCTCCACATTGGCCAGAGGGGACTCGTCGGACACCAGATGGGGGGCTACGTAGGCGCAGACCCGGTCGTCGCTCTCCCGGCGGATGGCCCGGCCAAGGAGCTTGATCTTCATTCCGGCACTCCGGGCATAGTCTACGTCAGCCAGAGTGATAGAGGTGATGCCCTCGGTGGGCACCTGGTCCGGGGAAATCTGACGGCCAAAGGACAGGGAGGCCAGAATACAGATCTTTCGGCAGGCGTCGTGGCCCTCGATGTCGGCGGCGGGATTGCGCTCGGCATAGCCGTTGGCCTGGGCCTCCTTCAGGGCGTCCTCAAAGGACAGCCCCGCCCGGATCATCCGGGTGAGGATATAGTTGGTGGCGCCGTTGAGGATGCCGGTGATCTGGGTCAGCTCGTTGGCCGCCAGACAGGTGCGGATGGGCTTTAAAATGGGGATACCGCCGCCCACGCTGGCCTCGAACAGATAGGAGACGTTCTTCTCCTTAGCCAGCTGCATCAGCTCATAGCCGTGGGTAGCCACCAGCTCCTTGTTGGAGGTGACCACGCTTTTGCCCGCCATCAGCGCCCGCCGGGTGAACTCCCGGGCGATGGTGGCCCCGCCGATGGTCTCCACCACGACCCCCACTGTGGGGTCGTTCTCGATGATGGAGAAGTCGTGGATCACCCGGTCCGCAAAGGGACTGTCCGGGAAATCCCGCACGTCCAGAATGTATTTCAGGGCGATCCGGTTGGACACCTTCTCCGAGATATGCCGCCCGTTCTTCTCAATGACCTCTGCCACGCCGGAACCCACCGTTCCGAAGCCAAGAATCGCTACGTTTACCATGTCTCCACTCCTTCTTCCTTCGCCATCGGGCTGACTCAGCCCGCCAGAATTTCCAGTTTGACCACGCCGTTCTGTCCCTCAAGCGCCCGCACCAGCGACTCTGGGTCATCCTTCATGCCGGAGATTTCTGCACCCACCGTCACCGCCGCCACGCCGTCTGTGGGGATGGACTGGTTGATGGTGAGAATATTTGCCCCGGATGCGGCAAAGATATTCAGGATGGCGGAGAGCACCCCCGGCTCATCCCGGAGCATCACCTGGAAGGTGACGATGTGCCCGCTGAGCATATCGTTGAAGGGCCGCACCGCATCCTTGTACTTGTAGAATGCGCTGCGGCTGATGCCCGCCAGCTTTGCCGCCTCGTTGACGGTGGTAGCCTCCCGGAGCTCCAGCGCCTGCTTGGCTCTTGCCACCTTCAGGTAGATCTCCGGCAGTGCCTGGGCCTCCACAATAAAGTATTTCGGCGTTTTGGACATCTCTGAGGCTCCCTTCAAAAACATTTGTCCGCCTGTTGCGGTCATTTCAGCGTGTTTCCTATCATATCATACCGTTCATTCCTTTTCAACCTCGTTTTTCCATTTTGGCAATTTGACAGAAAGGGCGGGGAATCGCCATGAATTCCATGTGGGACTTATCCAAAACCGGGCTGCTCCTGCTGCTGGGGCTGCTCCTGCTGACCAGCGGCGCCGTGCGGGCGATCCTGCTGCCCTTCGGGGCGGCGCTGCTGCTGGCCGCCTGGTCAGACCGTCCCGTCTCCCGCCTGGCGGAGCATCTCCCCCGGTGGCTTGCCGCCCTAATGGTTTTGACCATCAGCGCTCTGCTGGTGCTCTGTCTGGTCAGCCTGATCGCCGTCCGTCTGTGGCAGGACGTACCCGCCGCCCTGGGACAGCTCTCCGAAATGGAAGCCCTCTGGGATGAGCTGGAGTCGCTGGCGGCACGGCTCCCCTTTTTTCTGAGCGATGTCTCGACCTGGCTCATCCGTCAGCTCCGGACACAGGGGAGCGCCCTGGAGGAACAGATGACCTCCGCTCTGGCAGAGACCGCCGCAGGCTGGGCCGCCGCCTTGCCGGGCGCTCTCTTTGCCCTGGGCGTCACCCTCCTGGCCGCCTTTTACGCCGCTGCCGACTGGAAACGGGTCAGGTCAGTTCTGGTGCGTCTGCTGCCCCAAAGCTGGCTCCCCGCCGTCCGGAGGCTCGTCAGCCAGGGCAGGGAAGGCGTGCTGGGCTGGCTTTGGGTGCAGGGGCGGCTCATGGCAGTCACCTGGCTGGTTCTGGCAGCAGGGCTGTGGCTCTTGGGGGTGTCCGGTGCCTGGCTGGTAGCCCTGTTCATCGCCCTGGCAGACGCCCTGCCAGTGCTGGGGACTGGGATATTCCTCCTGCCCTGGGTGGGGTTCTCGCTGATGCAGGGAGATGTGAAAACAGGGGCCGGGCTGGCTGTCCTGTGGCTCGCCGCCTCTCTGTGTCGTTCGGTGCTGGAGCCTCGCCTGCTGGGGCGGCAGTCCGGGGTCTCTCCCCTGCTCTCCTTGCTGGCCCTCTACGCCGGGTTCAAGCTGTTCGGTGCGGTGGGGCTGATTGCAGGGCCGGTTCTGTTGGCGGTGGGGGCGGCGGCAGTAAAGCCAGGGGCATACCGGTCATGATAGCGCAAAAAGGACAGCGGCGACTGAGCCGCTGTCCCTGTAGATACCGTATTACGTCTCGTCGATCACCCGGAACAGCTCGTCCACCAGCCGATCCTCGGGGATCTGCTTGCCGATGATCTCCCCGTGGCGGAACAGGAATCCCATGCCGTCGCCTCCGGCGATGCCCACATCGGCGGCGGAGGCCTCTCCCGGCCCATTGACCACGCAGCCCATGACCGCCACGGTGATGGGCTTGTTCACCGTTTTCAGCCGCTCCTCCACCTGGTTTGCCAGGGGGATCAGGTCGATGCGGGTGCGTCCGCAGGTGGGGCAGGAAATCAGATTGGGGCCGTCCTGCCGGAGACCGGCGGCCTGCAAAATCCGCTTGGCCGTCACCACCTCCTCGCAGGGGTCGGCGGTCAGCGTCACCCGAAGGGTGTCACCGATGCCCATAGCCAGCAGGCCGCCGATGCCCATGGCGGACTTGATGACCCCCATGGTGGGCGTTCCCGCCTCGGTGACGCCCAGGTGGAGAGGGTAGTCGCTCCGCTCGCTCATCAGCCGGTAGGCGGCCATGGTGACGGGGACGCTGGAGGATTTCAGAGAGACGCAGATGTCGTCAAAGTCGCACTCGTTGAGCAGGCGGATGTGTCCAAAGGCGGACTCCACTAGGGTCTCCGGACAGACCTTGCCGTACTTGGCCAGCAGCGGCTTTTCCAGACTGCCCCCGTTGACTCCGATGCGGATGGGGATGCCCTTCTGACGGCAGGCGTCCGCCACCGCCTTCACCCGCTCCTTGTCGCCGATGTTGCCCGGGTTGATGCGCACCTTGTCCGCCCCGGCGGCGATGCACTCCAGAGCCAGGCGGTAGTTGAAGTGGATGTCCACCACCAGAGGGATGGAGATACGCTCTTTAATCGCACCGATGGCGTGAGCCGACGCCATGTCGGGCACCGCCACCCGGACGATCTCGCAGCCTGCGGCCTCCAGCCGGTGGATCTGGGCCACCGTCGCCTCCACGTCGTCGGTGTGGGTGGAGCACATGGACTGGATGGCCACCGGTGCGCCGCCCCCTACCGGAACGTTGCCCACCATGATCTGTTTCGTCATTTTCTCTCGTCCCTTCTCGTCTAAGCGTCTAAGCCTTATGTGATGATTTTATACACATCGTTGATGGCCACAGCCCCTGCCAAAAGCAGCAGCAGCACCAGGCCCACAAAATGGACGGCTCCCTCGAACCGCTCGGGGATCTGCCGCCGGAACAGCAGGGTACACAGTCCGTTGAGCAGTAGGAAGAACACCCGGCCTCCGTCCAGGGCGGGCAAGGGGAGCAGATTCATCACCGCCAGGTTGACGGCGATGAAGGCGCAGAAGTAGAGGATGTTCTCTATGGCCGCCGCTGTGGTGGCAGAGGCCTCCCCCACCTCGCTCATGGTCTGGACGATGCCTACCGGCCCGGACAGGTCGCTGAATCCCGCCTGTCCGGTTATCAGCATCTCCAGGCTCCAGAACACGTTGCGGACAAAATCCACCGTGGTATACCAGGCCAGCCGGAGCCGGTCGCCGATCCCCGCCTCCTGAGTGGTGAAATACAGGCCGTACATCGTCACCGTCTCTCCGTCCACCACATACTCCCGGGGCACCAGGGCCAGATCCTCCTGGACGAGAATCTCCCCGTCCCGGCGTACGGTGACGTCCACCGTGTCGGCGTTTTCCAGGGTCAGGATGGTAGAGATGTCGCTGGTGAGCAGCACCTGTCTGCCGTTGATGGCCACGATTTCGTCTCCCACCATCAGGCCGTCCTCTCCCTCCAAGGGGAAGCCGTCCACAAAGTCGGAGAGCACCGGGGCGACATAGGACGTCACAGAGGCGTAGAGACAGATAACAATAACAAGGCCCGTGAGAAAGTTGAACGCAGCTCCCGCCACCAGGATAAGGAATTTTTTCCAGCCCGCCGCCCGGCTGAACGCCCGTTCGTCGTCGCTGTCTCCGTCCTCTCCCTCCATGGCACAGAAGCCGCCGATGGGGAGCAGACGCAGACTGTACTGGGTCTCCTGCCCTTGCCGTTTCCAAATGAGGGGCCCCATGCCGATGGAGAACTCGTTCACCTTTACATTACACGCCTTGGCGACGATAAAGTGTCCGAACTCGTGTACGGCGATGAGCAGGCCGAACAGGATGATACAGATAATGACATAGACGATATACATATGCGCTGGTTCCTCCAAATGGGGTATGTGCTGTTGTTACAGGGCCTGCCGCCGGGAGAAGCCCTCCGCCACGGCATCCCGGGCGGCGGCGTCCGCCTCCAGGATCTGCTCCAGAGTATCCGCTGGGCCAACGGGGACGCTGTCCATGGCATATTCTACCAAATCGGCGATTTCCAGGAAGCGGATGCGGTCCTGGAGGAACAGGGCCACCGCCGCCTCGTTGGCGCCGTTGAGGATGGCGCAGGCGCTCCCCGGCTGACGGGCGGCCCGCAGCGCCAGAGGGAGACAGCGGAAGGTGTCATAGTCCGGCTCGGCAAAGGTCAGGGGTGGGCAGTGGAGCAGGTCCAGCTCTCCCGCCACCGCTGCGCACCGCCGGGGATAGGTCAGGGCATACTCGATGGGCAGGCGCATATCCGGCACTCCCAGCTGGGCCAGCACCGCATTATCACAGTATTCCACCATAGAGTGGATAATGCTCTGCCGGTGGACGGTGATGGCGATCTTTTCCGGGGGCATATCGTACAGCCGCATGGCCTCAATAAACTCCAGGCCCTTGTTCATCAGGGTGGCGGAATCGGTGGTAATCTTCGCCCCCATGGACCAGTTGGGGTGCTTCAGGGCGTCAGATCGGGTGACGTGCTCCAGCTCCGCCCGGCTCTTACCGAAGAAGGGACCGCCGGAGGCGGTCAGGATGAGCCGCTTCACCTCGCCCCGATCCCGGTTGCACTCCAGGCACTGGAACAGGGCGGAGTGCTCCGAGTCCACTGGGACGATTTCCGCCCCGTTCTCCCGGGCAGAGCCCATGACCAGCTCCCCGGCGCAGACCAGGGTCTCCTTATTGGCCAGAGCAATGCGCTTTTTTTCTCCGATGGCGGCCAGGGTGGGCCGCAGACCGATCATCCCCACAACCGAGGTGATGACGGTGTCCGCCTCCGGCAGAGTCGCCGCCTCGATGAGGCCCTCCATGCCCGAGGCCACCCGGACAGAGGTGTCCGCCAGGCGAGTTTTTAAATCCTTCGCCGCCGCCTCATCATAGGCCACTGCCAGCTGGGGGTGGAATTTTCTCGCCTGCTCCTCCAGCAGGGCCACGCTGGAATTGGCCGTGATGGCCCCTACAGACATTCCACAGGCGGCAATCACATCCAGAGACTGCCGCCCGATGGAACCTGTGGAACCCAGCAGAGAAATTGTCGGCATTGGTTTCCACTTCCTTATCCTCTTGATTCAGTTACTACAATGACAGAAAATGCGCCCCTCGTCAACCGATTTTCTGTAAATCTTTGGTGAACGTTCAGCCGAACTGGAAAAAGGGCAAGGTCTGCACCATCACTGCCGTCAGCGGGGCGCAGAAGAGGACGCTGTCGAACCGGTCCAGCACGCCGCCGTGGGCCAGAAACAGCTTTCCGTAGTCCTTAATGTCGAACTGCCGCTTGATATAGGAGAAGGCCAGATCTCCGAACTGGCTCACCACGCTGCCCAGCAGGCCGTACAGGACAAACACCCACAGATTGGGCATCACCCCTGTCGCCACACGCACCACAATGCCGTCGATCATGCAGGCCAGCACCGATCCAAGCACACCGCCAATGGCGCCCTCCACCGTCTTTTTCGGGGAGAGCACCGGGGCCAGCTTCCGCTTGCCGAAGAACATCCCCACGAACAGCGCCGCTCCGTCGCTGCAAAAGGCGGAGACGAAGGGCAGGAGGATATAGTAGCGATAATGCTCCAGATCCGTCAGCAGGAGGAAGGAAGACAACATTGCCGGAAGGGCCACCGCCCCCATGAGACAGGCGCCGATGTGTCCCAGCGTCACCGTCTCGTGGGTCTTAAAGGCCACTGAGAACAGGATGACAAGGAACACCAGCAAGCCAGCCATAGCGGCGGCGCTGTTGCAGTCAAAATAGAACCAGAGAGGCACCAGAAAGGCCATTACCATGGATGCGTACAGCATAGAGCGGTACTTGATATAGCCCGTGGCACCCAGCAGCTCATAGGCGCCGATGGCGGCCAGAATGCTCAGCGCCACCGCCAGGCAGATCACCGGGCAGGCCAGCATAATGACCAGGATCAGGGGCACACCCACACAGGCGACCAGTAATCGGCTTGCCATTTCATACACCTCCAAATCGTCTGGATCGCTTCTGATAGGCGGAAATGGCTTTCAAAAGCTCCTCTTTGGTGAAATCGGGCCAGAGCACGTCGGTAAAATAGTACTCGGAATAGGCGGACTGCCACAGCAGGAAATTGGACGTGCGTATCTCGCCGCTGGGCCGGATGATGAGGTCCGGGTCGGGCACTCCAGCGGAGTACAGCCGGTCAGAGATGTCCGCCTCGGTGATGGTGGCGGGGTCTCTCCCCTCCCGGACACATTCCGCAGCCAGAGCCCGGGCCGCCCGGGTAATCTCGTCCCGGCCACCGTAGTTCAGGCAGATGTTCACCTGGCAGCCCTCGTAGTGGGTGGAGATCTCCCGGGTGCGCTGGCACAGCGCCCGCAGCTCCGGGGTCAGGGGCGTCAGGTCTCCGAAGAAGGCCATCTTCACCCGATCCCGCTCCATCTGGTCGATGGCCTCCAGGAGGTACTTTTTCAGTAGACCCATAATGGCCTCCACCTCGTTAGCGGGACGCTTCCAGTTCTCCGTGGAGAAAGCGTACACCGTCAGGTAGTCCAGCCCGATCTCCTTGGCGTAGGTGGCAATGGTGCGAAAGGTCTCTGCTCCGGCAGCGTGTCCGGCGGTGCGGGGCAGGCCCCGCTGCTTCGCCCAGTGGCCGTTGCCGTCCATAATGATGGCCACGTGCCGGGGCAGCGCATCAAAGTCCACCGTATCCGTCCCCTGGGGCGATTTCCAGAACAATGGCATAGTGTGTTACCAATCCAATCGTAGTTATTCAGCCGGAGCGATCACACGCTCATCAGTTCCTTTTCCTTCTCGGCAGTCAGGCCGTCGATCTTCTTGCAATAGTCGTCGGTAAGCTTCTGCACATCCTTCTCCAGGTCCTTCACGTCGTCCTCGGTGAGCTCGCCCTTCTTCTTCTGGCTCTTCACCTTGTCCATGGTGTCCCGGCGGATGTTACGGATGGCCACCTTGCCCGCCTCGCCGTACTTGCGTACCTGCTTGGTCAGATCCTTCCGGCGCTCCTCTGTGAGCTGAGGAAATGTCAGGCGGATGATGCGCCCGTCGTTCTGGGGATTTATGCCCAGGTCGGAGGTGTTGATGGCCTTCTCAATGGCCTTGAGCAACGTCCTGTCCCAGGGCTGGATGGTCAGCTGCCGGGGATCGGGGGAGGCGATGGTGGCTACCTGGCCCAGGGG
>JAJQEM010000162.1 GCA_021201635.1 Clostridiales bacterium
TTCAATCGCTATGGATTTTTTAGGTGTTCAACTTCATTTTACAATCGACCAAAACGTTCAAACGCTTCTTTGTCCTGAATAAAACTTTCCGCCTTCTCCCTCTGCTGGTTAATTGCTTGTTGCAGTTCTTCATCTGTGTATTGTATTTTGCGCTTATCTCTACTACCTCTCCGTTTTTTCTCTTGCTCCTTTAGATACTTACTTACAGGAAAACCACAATGGGGACAAGCTTCTGCTTGTTCACTGACCTCCTTTGCACACTCTGGACATGCTATCAAAGCCACAGCAATCCCTCCTTATGAATAATATCTTGTTTACTTCCCCGTAGGATCCAGCGCATCCCGCAGGGCGTCTCCTGCGAAGCTGATGCACACCACCAGCACCACCACTACAATACCAGGAGGCAGCCACAGCCAGGGCTGACTGGTCAGGATGGTCAACGACTGGGCGTCCCCCAGCAGATTGCCCAGGCTGGCGTCCGGGGGCTGGACGCCCATGCCCAGAAAGCTCAGCGCCGCCTCGTCCAGCATGGAGAGGGCCACCACTGAGGTGAAGTAAACCAGCACCGGGGCCGCCGTGTTGGGCAGGATTTCAGAAAACAGGATGTACCATCCCGGCATTCCCGCCGCCTGGCTGCTCTTTACGAAGCCGCTCTCCCGGAGGGAGAGGACGTTGCCCCGGACCAGCCGGGCAGCACTGGGCCAGTCCACAAAGCCCAGGATGAGGATGATGTTCCACAGCCCCGGCTGGAAGATGGCCGCCGCCACCAGCACCAGCAGGATATAGGGAAAGCTCATCACCATGTCGGTGATGCGCATGATGACCATGTCCGCCACGCCGCCAAAGTAGCCGGAGATCAGTCCCAGCACCACCCCGATGGCGGTGGACAGCCCCGCCGCCAGCACACCCACCAGCAGGGACGTCCTCGTGGCGTAGAGCAGCCGGGAGAACACGTCCCGCCCGATCTGGTCGGTGCCCAGCCAGTGCTCTGCGCTGGGGGCCGCATTGAATTCCGGGTTGATGGCCGTTGGGTCGTAGGGGGCGATCACCGGGGCCAGAACCGCCAGCAGGGCGATGACCAGCACAATCGCCAGGCTGACCACCCCCAGCTTATGGCGCAGAAAGCGCCGAAGCATACCGTTGTCTCTCATTTCAGCTCCACCGTCGGGTCTGCCAGGGCGTAGAGGATGTCGGTGACTAGGTTCACCAGGACAACCACCACCGCCGTCATCAGACAGACCCCCATAATGACCGGATAGTCCCGGCTGGCGATGGCGCTCATAGTCATGAGCCCCAGCCCCGGCCAGGAGAACACCTGCTCCACAATGACGCTGCCCCCAAAGAGCATGGGCACCTCCGTCCCCACCACCGTAATGACGGTGAGGAGGGTGTTGCGCAGGCCGTGGTTCCACACCACCCGGCGCTCCCCGATGCCCTTGGCACGGGCGGTACGGAGATAGTCCTGCTGGCTGATCTCCAGCATGGAGGAGCGGAAGTAGCGCAGATTTACCCCGGTATAGTACACAGTCAGCACCGTCACCGGCATGACCATGTGCCGCAGCACGTCCAGCACGCCGCCTCCCGTCCCCAGGGTGGTCATACCGCTGGAGGGGAGCCAGCCCAGCTGGATGGTAAACAGCCAGATCAGCACCAGGGCCAGGAAAAAGCTGGGGATGCCGGTGCCCACAAAGCTCAGAGACACCAGGGCGTAGTCCCGTTTTGTATAGGGATGAGTGGCGGACCAGATACCCAGAGGCAGGGAGATGGCCAGGCTCAGCGCCAGAGAGGTGGCCATCAGCAGCAGGGTCGGCCCCAGGTGACTGGCGATCATGTCGCTCACCGCCTGATAGGAGGAGGTGGAGTAGCCCAGATTGTCGGTGAGCACCTGCTGGAGCCAGACAAAGTATTGCACATAAAAGGGCTGATCCAGCCCCCAGGCTACTGCCCTGGCCTCCAGCGCACCCTCGGACACTCTGGGGCCCGCCAGCATATCCAGGGGACTGCCCGCAAGGCACATGAGGCCGTAATCGATAATGGTGATGCCGATGAGCACCGGGATTGCTATGGCGATCCGTTTTAAAATGTATTTCCACATGGCGTCAATACCTCGCCGCCCGGATGAGGGACTGGGTATAGGGGTGGTTGGGGTGGTCAATGATCTGCTCCCGGCTGCCCGTCTCCACCAGTACGCCGTCCTTCATCACCGCCAGGCGTTGGCAGACATAGGCTACCGCCCCGATGCCGTGGCCGATCATCACCGAGGTCAGCCCCAGCTCCCGCTGGAGGCGCACCATCAGCTCCAGAATCTGGGCCGCCACCGTCACGTCCAGGGCAGAGACCGGCTCGTCCCAGACCACAAAGTCCGGGTTCAGGGCCAGAGCCCGGGCGATGCACACCCGCTGCCGCTGGCCTCCGGAGAGGGCGTGGGGGTAGCGGTCGGCATAGCGCTCCGGCAGCTCCGCCAGCTCCAGCAGACGGGCTACCTCCCGCCGACCACTCTCCCGGTTGGCCAGACCGTGGTAGGCCATGGGCTCATAGATGGTCTGAAACACCGTCTTGCGGGGGTTCAGGGAGGCGTAGGTGTCCTGAAAGACCATCTGGATCCGGGTGCGTACCGCCTTGAGCTGCCGCCGGTCAGAGAGATCCTGTCCCTCAAAACAGACGCTGCCGGAGGTGGGCTGCTCCAGGGCGGCCAACTGCCGCCCCAGGGTGCTCTTGCCGGAGCCGGACTCCCCCACCAGGCCCAGGGTCTCCCCCTTCCGGATGGTCAGGGACACGTCCTTTACCGCCTCCACCCGCCGAAAGGCGGAGAGACGGTAGGTCTTGCTCACATGGTCTGCCTGACAGACCACGGGATTTGTCTCGTTCATTTCAGCCTCAGTTTCTCGGCTGCCGCCGCCAGCCGCCGGGTATAGGGGTGCTGGGGATGGTGCAGGAGCGTCCCTGCATCCCCCGTCTCCACCACCCGGCCCTCCCAGGCCACGGCGATGCGGTGGGCCTGGCGAGCCGCCAGAGCGATGTCGTGGGTGATAAACAGCACTGCCATGCCACTCTCCCGCTGGAGACTGCCCAACAGCTCCATGATCTGTGTCTGGACGGTGACGTCCAGAGCGGTGGTGGGCTCGTCGGCAATGAGCAGCCGGGGATTGCAGGCCAGAGCCATGGCGATACACACACGCTGCCGCTGGCCGCCGGAGAGGGTGTGGGGGTGACGCTTCAACTGCTCCCGGCCTCCGGGGAGGCCCACCCGCTCCAGCAGGGACAAGGCCAGGTTCTCCACCTGCCTTTTGTCATAGCCCAGATGGATTCGTGGCCCCTCGGTGAGCTGTTCCCCAATGGTCATCACCGGGTTCAGGCTTGTGAGGGCGTCCTGAAAGACCATGCCGATCTGGCCGCCCCGGAACCGGTCCAGCTCCTTGGGCGTGCAGGCAAGTAAATCCTGCCCGTCAAAGGTGACGCTGCCCGCCGTGACTTTGGCGTTGGGAGGCAGCAGCCCCATGACCGTCAGGGCGGTGACGCTCTTGCCGGAGCCGGACTCCCCCACCAGGGCGAGAAACTCCCCCGGCTCCACGTTCAGGTCAAGGCCGTGGAGCACCTCCTGCTCTCCGAAAGAGAGACGGAGGTCGGACACCTCCAGCAGGCTCATTCGGCGAAGCTCCACTCATGGATATTGTTGATGCAGCCGTACATGGTGGCCTCGGCGTTCTGGAGGGTGTCCCGCACCGCCCCCAGAGGGCCGTTGGCGTACAGGCAGATGAGGGGAACCTGCTCCTGGGCGAAGGCGTCGATGAGGGCATAATTTTCCTGCTGGACGGCCAGGTCGTCGCTGGACTGGATGCCCAGCACCGCCGCCTGTACCTCATCCGGGTACAGATGGCACCAGGCGGACAGCACCCAGTCGATGTCCCAGCTGGGGTCCACCGCAGGATAGGTGTACTGGACGGCGATCATGTCATACTCGTCGGTGCCTGCGTTGGTGGTCAGCGTCTCCAGGTCCACCGTCACCAGCTCCACCTGGATGCCCACGGCGGCCCAGTAGGCCTGGCACAGGGTACAGGCGTTGATGAGGGTCTTGTCCCCGGAGTTGATGTAGAGGGTGTATGTCTCGCTGCCGTCCCAGTCGGCCTGCATCAGCAGCTCCAGGGCCTGATTCGGGTCATAGCTCACGGCGCTCTGACCGGAGTAGTAGGGGCCGTCGGGGACACAGAAGCCGTCCATCAGCTCCGCCCCACCGGTGAGTAGGCCGTTCACGATGGTCTCCCGGTCGATGGCGCAGAGCATAGCCTGGTGCACCTGCTCGTCCGGGATGCAGTCGGTGTTGATGAAGATGGTCTCGGTGGCGATGGCAGAGCCATAGGTGGCGGTAATCCCCTCCAGGCTCTGAACGGAGGTATAATCCTCCTCCGGGATGGTAGCCAGCAGCGGCGGGACGATGTCGATCTCCCCGGATTGCAGACCGGTGAGCAGCTGGCTGCCGTCCACGATCTGGATGTTGCAGTACATAATCTCCGGCTCGCCCAGGAAGTAGTTCTCGTTGGCGATATAGGAGATGTAGTGGTTGGCGTCGTAGCTCGTCACCATGTAGGGCCCGGAGACCACGGTGGGAGCGTCGAACCAGTCGGAGGAGGCCAGCTCGCTCTCCGGGATGGTCTCCAGGATGTGCTTGGGCAGGGTCAGGATATACTGGGCGTAGCCGTTGAGGAAGCTGGTCAAGTTGATCTCGTACTTGAAGGTGATGTTCAGCGTCTTTTCGTCCACGATCTCCAGACCGTCGATGGTCTCGGCCCCTTCTTCCACCCAGCCGGTCTCGTCGTCGGTGCCCACGATGGCGGTGAACTGCATGGCGTAGTTCATCACCAGGGGGCTGGCGATGCGGGTCATGGTATAGGCCAGGTCGTCGGCGGTGATGGGCTCCCCGTCAGACCAGGTGGCGTCCTCCCGGAGGTGGACGGTGAAGGTCAGGTTGTCCTCGGTGGTGATCTCGTCGGCCAGGATGTACTCAAACTCCATCTCGTCGTTCAGGCTGACCAGAGGCAAAAACTCCAAGCTCTGGGCGTAGACGTTCACCCAGTCCCCGTCCATGAGCAGGGGGTTCAGGGTGCCCAGGGCGGAGGTGCAGCCGATGTTGACCACCCGGGCGCTGACGGTCTCCCCTTCTGCGGTATCGTCGGCGGTCTCCTCTGCCGTTTCCTCCGCCGTCTCTGTGGAGGAATCGGCGGCGTCCGTATTTGTATCCGTTACCGTCTCGTCAGATGCGCCGCAGGCCGCCAGGGACAGGGCCATGGTCAGGGCCAGGAGCAGGGCAAGCAGTCTTTTCATCTCAATTTCCCCTTCCGGTTCATATTTCCCTAAAAGTATACGATTAACAGCCCAAAAAGTCAATGTGCAGGGTGCTGATAACGAAACCATTACTGCCCTACAAAAAATCCCCCCGGCCTTTGCCGGGGGGACCGATTCGCTCAATGACAGCGGTGACTGCACCCGCTGCACGATCCTGTGCAGCCCGAGGGCGCTTCTCCGCTCTTCTTGTCCGTCGAATGGTGAGAGGAGCAGGCGGAGCAATAGGCGCAGCCGCCCTTTTTCATCTCCTTCACCGTCGCCCGGAAAGCGAGGACGAACAGGACGATGAGGATGAGTACTACGAGGACTGTTCCCATTTTGGATGCTCCTTTCTATAGCCCTTTCATGAGGAAGGCAGGTTTTACTCACATGTTGGCGGCAGCCCGCTTAGAGAGCCGCTCACTCTCCGGCTTGTAGCCCGGACGGGCCAGGAGGTAGATACCAAACACCACCAGGGCGATGGCTACTACGGTCCAGAAACCAAAAGTGCAGACTCCGGTGAACAGACCGGCCAGCTGATAGACCACCAGCGCCACGCACCAGGCCAGCAGGCACTGATAGCCCACAGCGGCCAGGGTCCATTTGGTGGTGCCGAACTCCCGCTTCATGGCGCCGATGGCGGCGAAGCAAGGGGCGCACAGCAGGTTAAAGGCCAGGAAGGAGTAGGCAGCGGCGGCGGTGTAGGTCTGGCGCAGAATGGCCCAGGTCTCGTAGCCGGACTCGGAGACCTCCTCCAGACCGGCGTACAGCACGCCGAAGGTGCCGACCACGTTCTCCTTGGCGATCAGGCCGGTGACCACCGCAGCGGTGGCCTTCCAGTCGCCGAAGCCCAGGGGCACGAACAGGAAGGAGAAGGCTCCGCCCACCACGGCCAGCAGAGAGTTGTCCATATCCTCTACCATGCCGAAGCCGTTTTCAAAGCCGAAGCTGGAGAGGAACCACACCAGGGCGCTGGCCAGCAGGATGATGGTGCCCGCCTTTTTGATGAAGCTCTTGGCCCGATCCCACATATGGATGAGCACGCCCTTGGGACGGGGCATATGGTAGGCGGGCAGCTCCATGACGAAGGGAGCGGGGTCTCCGGCGAAGGCCTTGGTCTTTTTCATGACGATGCCGGTGAACAGGACGGCGGCGATGCCCAGGAAGTAGCAGGAGGGGCCGACCCACCAGGCGTCGCTGAACAGAGCGCCGGCGATCAGGGCGATAATGGGCAGCTTGGCGCCGCAGGGCATGAAAGTGGTGGTCATGATGCTCATCTTGCGGTCGGACTCGTTCTCAATGGTTCGGGTGGCCATAACGCCGGGGATGCCGCAGCCCGTGCCGATGAGCAAGGGGATAAAGCTCTTGCCGGACAGACCGAAGCGCCGGAAGATACGATCCATGATGAAGGCGATACGGGCCATATAGCCGCAGTCCTCCAGAATGGCCATGAAGAAGAACAGCACCAGCATCTGAGGCACGAAGCCCAGAACAGCGCCCACGCCGGCCCAGATGCCGTCCAGGATCAGCGCCTGGAGCAGCTCGTTGCAGTCAATAGCTTCCAGACCGGTTTGGAGCAGTGCGTAGATGCCAGGAATGTACACGGGGCTGTAGTCCGCCGGGTCTGGCTCCTCCACCTCGGCGGCGGCCAGGAAGTCCTCCGCAGTGACGGAGATGGTGTCGACGACCTCCATCTCCTCCAGATCCCAGATGTCCACGCTGACGGTCAGTCCGCCGTCCGCCTCGATCTCGGCGGCCAGGGCCTCCAGAGCCTCCACGTCGTCGCTCTCGCCGTCGAAGGTGTAGCCTGCGGCGATGGCCTGGTCAATGTAGCCGTCGGAGTGGAGCATATCGCCCACTTCGTCGTCGTAGTAGTCCGCACCGTTGATGATTTGCTCCGCCTCGCTGAATGCGTCGGCGGCGTCGTCATAGTCGGAGCGGCCAATGCCGAACAGGAACCAACCGTCCTCTCCCAGGAACTGGTCGTTGGCCCAGTCCGTCCACCAGGAGCCCACCGTGGAGACGGACACATAGTAGATAAAGCAGATGACCAGGGCAAAGATGGGCAGGGCCAGCACCCGGTTGGTGACCACCCGGTCGATCTTGTCGGACATGGTCAGACCCGTCTCCTTCTTGTGGACGGTCTTGTTTACGATGCGGCCAATGGCGTCATACCGCTGTCCGGTGATAATGCTCTCGGCGTCGTCATCCAGGTTTTCCTCCACCCGGGCGATGACGGACTCCAGCTCGTCTGGGAGTGCCTCCCCGTAGCCCAGGTCGGCCAGCACCTTCTCGTCCCGCTCGAACACCTTGACGGTGTACCAGCGCAGGGCGGAGGGAACGGACACCTTGCCCTCGATGGCGGCGGAAATTTCCGTCAGAGCACTCTCGATCTCCTTGATGAAGCCCTTGGGGGCGGGAGCAGCCTGGTGGCTGTTCGCCAGCTCCACCGCTTTCTTCGCCATCTCGTCCAGGCCCTCGCCGGTGACGGCGGCGGTCTCCACGATGGGGCAGCCCAGCTCCTTGGAGAGCTTCTCCACGTTGATTACGTCCCCGCGCTTCTTGACCACGTCCATCATGTTCAGGGCGATGAGCACCGGGAGGCCCAGCTCCAAAATCTGGGTGGTGAGGTACAGGTTCCGCTCAATGTTGGAGCTGTCCACCAGGTTAATGATAACATCCGGCTTCTCGTTGAGCAAGTAGTTTCGGGAGACGACCTCCTCCAGAGTGTAGGGGCTCAGGGAGTAGATGCCGGGCAGGTCGGTGACGATCACGTCCTTGTAGCCCCGGAGCTTGCCCTCCTTCTTCTCTACCGTGACCCCGGGCCAGTTGCCCACATACTGGGAAGCTCCGGTCAGGGCGTTGAACATGGTGGTCTTGCCACAGTTCGGGTTGCCCGCCAGAGCGATTTTGATCTGTGCCATGATTCTTACTTCCTCTCTTTGATACGCTTTTTGGCTCCCTCTCTGAGGGAGCCATTTTCACTTGACCTCGATGCAGTCTGCGTCGCCCTTGCGGACGGACAGCTCATAGCCCCGGACGGTGATCTCCACCGGGTCGCCCAGGGGGGCCACCTTGCGGACGGTCAGATCGGTTCCCTTGGTGATGCCCATGTCCATGATGCGGCGGCGCACCGGGCCCTCTCCGTGGAGGCGGACCACCCTGGCGGTCTGCCCCGGCTGTACATCTCTCAGTGTCTTCATTTTAGTCTCCCCTTCTCTTTCATACCATGACTCGGTTTGCCATACTCTTGCTCAGGGCGATCCGGGTGTCCTTCACGCTGACGATCAGGTTCCCGGAAACCTCGCTGATCACCGTCACGCTCCCGCCCTCTACAAAGCCGAGGTTTGCCAGAAAACGACGGGTCTCGTCCTTTCCGGTAATGCGCTTGACGGTATTCTCCTGCCCGGTGGGGGCCATAGTCAAAGGCATCATGTATCCCTCCATATGTCATTTGTTTGTGCTTTCTCACAAAGTTAAGCCAAGCTAACCTCTGATGCAATGTTAGTTTACTCCAACTAACTCCAGTTGTCAATAGCTAATTTCACTCTTGAATGTTTGCACGATATGTGGTATTCTTAAGGGCAGAAATTCCGTCAGGTTGACGGAACAGACCACCCCTGGTATGGAGGGCCAAGCCGATGAAAATTCATGAATCCGCTGAAAACTATCTGGAAGCCATTTTGATGATACAGCTGGAGAAGGGCTCCGTTCGCTCCATCGACGTGGCCCACAAGCTGGAGTTTTCCAAGCCCAGCGTCAGCCGGGCGGTGAGCCTGCTCCGGGAGAACGGTTACATCACCATGGGAAGGGACGGCCTGCTGGAGCTGACCGACTCCGGCCGGGCCATTGCAGAGACGATTTACGAGCGCCATGTGCTGCTCTCCCGCTGGCTTGTCTCCCTGGGCGTCCCCGAGGATGTAGCCGCAGAGGACGCCTGCCGGATGGAGCATGACGTCAGCCCCGTAACCTTTGAAAAGCTCAAGGAGTACATCACCGCCCAGCTGCCGCCGGAGACGGCCGCCCCGGCACAGGAGGAGCGCTGAGATGAGCAACGTGAGCGTTTACCGGGAAAACGCCGCCCGGACGGTCATCCAGGGCCTGGAGCGCCGGGGCATGACCGGAGAATACTGCGCCACCGCAGCGGACGCGCTGGAGGCGGGCAAACGTTTTCTCCTTCCGAGCGCCTCCGTGGCCTGGGGCGGCTCCGCCACCCTGGACGAGATCGGCCTGCTGGACGCCGTTCGGGCCTCCGGCTGCGTGGTCCTGGACCGCCACGCCCCCACCAACCCGGAGGAGGTGCGGGAGGTCTATCGTCAGACGCTGTTCTGCGACGTCTATTTCCTCTCCGCCAACGCCGTCACCCTGGACGGGATGCTGGTCAACATCGACGGCAACGGCAACCGGATCGCCGCCCTGGCCTTTGGCCCGAAGCAGGTGGTGGTGATCGCCGGGATGAACAAGGTCTGTGCCGACCTGGACTCCGCCATGAAGCGGGCCCGGAACGTGGCCGCCCCCACCAATGCCGTTCGCTTCGGCCTCTCCACCCCCTGCACCAGCCGGGGCCGGTGCGCCGACTGCCAGAACCCGGACAGCATCTGCTGCCAGTTCCTCATCACCCGCCGCAGCCGCACCCCCGGGCGTATTCACGTCATCCTGGTGGGGGAGGATCTGGGATATTAACCGTATCCTTATCAGATTTTCGCAAAAAACAGGCAGGAACGATTTGCTTCGTTCCTGCCTGTTTTGTCTGTTATGACCCGTTATTATTCTATCGCCTCAAAGCTCCACAGATTGTTGATCTGGTCGGAGAAGTCGCTGAAAAGCCAGCTTTTTTCGCTGTTGGTAGGGCTGTTAGGGTCCCGGATGGAGAGGGTGCCGTCCGACTCGTTGTAGGCATAAATGACGATGTAGTGTCCGTTGTCCGTGAATATGCCCGCACCTACAGAGCAGATGACCGGGTGGCCTGCCTCCAGGGTCTGGATGACCTGGTTCTCGTCCAGAGTCAGCTCTGTAGATTTCAGTCCGAAGTGCTCGCAGGCCTCCCCCATAAGCGTCCAAGAGGAGCCGTAGCCGCTGACGTAATAGCCGTTCTCCTGGGCATAGTTGGCGATGGACACCGGGTCGTTGCCATTCCAGCCTGTCAGATAGAGGGACACCATGGACAGGGCCGTGGGCCCGCAGCCGGAGGTGCCGATAACCCCGTCTCCGTAGCTCTCATAGCCCCACCGCTCGTCCCACTGGATGAGGGAGGGGAAGCTGGCAGAGCTGCCCTCGGCGGAGAGGTCGATGGTGGTCTCCGTCTCCCCCGCCAGATAGTCCAGATAGTTCACCGCAAAGGGCATGGCCTCGGGGTAACGCACCACAAAGGAGAGGATGTTCTCCGGGTAGGTGGACAGATTTTTCAGCACGACAGCCGCCTCCGGATAGTCGTCCAGCAGAGCATAGAGCTGTCCGCCATAGCCGGTGTCGTCGGCGTACTGGGCTACCTCCGGGTCGTCTTTGGGGTCGGTCTCCGTCTCGACCTCTGCGTCCTCCGTCTGGGTTTCGTTCTCCTCCGTCCCATCACTGACATCCGCTGTGCCCCCCGCCGTCACCGCCGACGAGATGAGCCCCGCCACATGGACGATCTGCGTCACCGTCATCACCAGGGCCAGCAGGGCGGCGATGCCGAAGAAGATCAGCTCCACCCTGGCCCAGGGGGTCTTGCGCTGCTGGCGGCGGCGGTGCTTGCGCACCGGGGGCGTATAGGGCGCTTCCGCAGCCTGTTCAGGCTCCTGCACCTGCTCCCAGGCGTTGGTCTCTGTCTGAGACTGCTCCTGTACCTGATCCACGGCGTTCCCCTCCTATTCTCTCTCTGTTCGCCACATTATACCATTTCATGACAGACGGGACAAGGGAAAATGTCTGAATCATTCTAAATTTGGGAAAAGGGCCGCCCGGGGACGGCCCTTTTGCGCCTGTCGTTTTACGACAGGCTCTCGAACCAAATGCGAGCATTTGGTTCGATTGTGCGGCTCCTCTCCGCACTCGCTTCGCTCGCACAGTCGTCGCCTCCCTGAGTCTTTTTGCCGGTACACGCCCGGCTAAAAAGACATGTTTCACTTTATTTTGTTGCTAAAGCAACAAAACTCCTGCGGAGGGCTTCCTGAACTTCTTGCCTGTATTTCTTTTCGCAGATTGTCTTTTTTGATTCTTTTATTCCACCGTGACGCTCTTAGCCAGGTTCCGGGGCTTGTCGATGTCGCAGCCCCGCTGGAGGGCCACATAGTAGGCGAACAGCTGCAACGGCACCACCGCCAGGGAAGGCAGCAGCATGGGATGGGTGTCCGGAATGACGATGAGGGAATCGCTGTGCTTTGCCATCTCCTCTCGCTTGCTTTCGGTGGTCACGCCCAGGACGGTGGCACCCCGGCTCTTGACCTCCACCACGTTGCTGATGGCCTTGTCAAACAGGGGGGCATAGGTGGCCAGAGCCACCACCAGGGTCCCCGGCTCGATGAGGGAGATGGTCCCGTGCTTCAGCTCTCCGGCAGCGTAGGCCTCGGAGTGGATATAGGAGATCTCCTTTAATTTTAACGAACCCTCCAGGCCCATGGCATAGTCCAGGTTGCGCCCGATGAAGAAGATGGACTCGTGGTTAAAATACTGGGATGCGTAATACTGAATCTCCCCCGTATGGCTCTGAATTTCCTCCATCTTGGTGGGGATGAGCCGCATCTGCTCCAAAATCTCTGCAATTGCCTCCTGTGACATGGTGCCCATGGCCCTGGCAAAGTGGATGCCCAGAAGGGTGAGCACCGCCAGCTGGGTGGAATAGGCCTTGGTGGTGGCCACGGCAATCTCCGGCCCCGCCCAGGTGTAGAGGACGCTGTCCGCCTCCTTGGCGATGGAGCTGCCCATGACGTTGACGATGGCCAGCGTCCTGGCCCCCAGCTGCTTGGCCTCCCGAAGGGCGGCCATGGTGTCCAGGGTCTCTCCCGACTGACTGATGACCACCACCAGAGACTTATCGTCCACGATAGGGTCGGAATACCGGAACTCCGAGGCCAGCAGCACCTCTACCGGGCGGCGAAGCATCCGCTCCAGCAGGTACTTTCCCACCACCCCCACATGGTAGGAGGAGCCGCAGGCCACGATATAGAGCCGGTCCAGCTGGCGGATGAAATCGTCCTCCAGGTTCAGGTCCTCCAGCTCCACTCGCCCTCCCTTGATGCGGGGGAAGGCCGCCTTGCGGTAGGCCTCGGGTTGCTCCATGATCTCCTTGAACATGAAGTGCTCATAGCCGCCCTTTTCTGCGTCGGAGATGTCCCAGTCCACGGTGGAGCGCTCCTTCTCCACCGGCTGGTTCAGGTCGTTGTAGACCTGGATACCCTCCCGGCTCAGGATGGCCAGCTCTCCGTCCTCCATGTAGCTCACCGTCTTGGTGTATTTGATGAGGGCGGTGACGTCGCTGGCCATAAAGTTGCAGCCGTCTCCGTAGCCCAGTACCAACGGGCCGTCCTTCCGGGCGGCCACCAGCTGATCCGGGGCGTCGGCGCACAGGATGCCCAGGGCATAGGAGCCCTCGATCCGGTGGATGACCTTAAAGGTGGCGTCCACAATATCACCCTGATAGTAGTAGTCCAGCAGCTGGGCCACCACCTCGGTGTCCGTGTCAGAGTGGAAGGTCACGCCCTGGCCCTGGAGGAACTCCTTGATCTCCATATAGTTCTCGATAATGCCGTTGTGGACCACGGCGATCCGACCGGAGTTGCTCAGGTGGGGATGGGCGTTGGTGTCCGAGGGCTCTCCATGGGTGGCCCAGCGGGTATGGCCCACGCCCAACGTCCCGGAGAGGGCATTTCCCCCGTCCACCATGTCGCTGAGCACCTTCAGACGGCCCTTGGACTTGACCAGCTGCAGGCCTTTTTCCTTATCCAGTACCGCCAGGCCCGCAGAGTCATAGCCCCGGTACTCCAGCCGGGCCAGTCCGTCCAGCAGGACGGGGGCGGCCTGCTCGCCGCCCACAAAACCGACGATCCCACACATAGATCGGTTCCTCCTTCTGTTCTCTCAAATCCGTCAACAGAGGAAAAGCAGGATTGGGAGTCCCCCATCCTGCTCCTCCTCATTGATACAGGCAAATTTTTACTTGGTTCCAAAAATACGGTCGCCCGCATCCCCCAGGCCGGGGACGATATAGCCGTGCTCGTTGAGATGGTCGTCCACAGCGGCCACATAGATGTCCACGTCCGGATGGGCCTTCTGCATGGCGGCGATGCCCTCCGGGGCGGCAAGAATGTTCATCAGCTTGATGTGCTTGCAACCGTAGCCCTTGAGCAGCTCCACAGCAGCGGAGGCGGAACCTCCAGTGGCCAGCATGGGGTCGACGATAATCACGTCCCGGTCTGCAATATCGGGTGGCATTTTGCAGTAATAGGTCACAGGAGCCAGGGTCTCCGGGTCACGGTACAAGCCGATGTGTCCCACCTTGGCAGAGGGCAGCATGGAAAGCATCCCGTCCACCATGCCCAGGCCAGCCCGGAGGATGGGGACGATAGCCACCTTTTTGCCCGAGAGCTTTTTGCACTTGGCGACGCCCACCGGCGTCTCTACCTCGACCTCCTGGGTGGGCATATCCCGGGTGGCGTCGTAGCACATAAGGGCGGCAATCTCCCCTACGATAGTGCGGAACTCCCGGGTACCGGTGTTTTTGTCCCGGATGATGGACAGCTTGTGGTGGATCAGCGGATGGTCAAAGATATGGACATTGTCAGACATTGGTCATTCCCCTTTCCTGTTGCGGACCTTTTCCAGCCGCTCCCGCTCCGCCTGCGACAGGCGGATATAGTTGGCGGTCAGGCCCTGGGCGTCGGTGATCTGTCCCGCTCTCGCCTGCTCCAGGGCGGCTCTTGCCACCCCCCAGGCGGACTGAAAGCGGAGATGGGGCGGCGAAAGTCTCTGCTCCGCCCCCAGCGTTCTCCCGTAATTATAACACAGCTCCGCCCCATCGCCAACGATTATTTGACCATTTTTTCCGTCCAGCTCGGCAAACAGCTCCGCCAGAGAGATGGCCCTGTCCTCACACAGCCGCTCCAGCCGCTCCCCGTCGGAGCGGAACCGGGCGTTGTACACCTGGCTCCGGCGGGCATCCATGCAGCAGAGGATCTCTCCCCGGTGCTGGACCATCTGCCACGCCATGGCCTCCAGGGTGGAGACCCCGCAGCAGGGCTTTTCCAGGCTCCAGGCCAGGCCCTTGGCAGCGGAGAGGCCGATGCGCAGCCCGGTGAACGACCCCGGCCCGGCGGCGCAGGCAATGAGGTCCACCTGCTGGAGCGTTGCACCGCAGTGCTCCAGCAGGGACTGACACATGGGCAGCACCGTCTGGCTGTGGGTCAGGCCGCTGTTCTGATAGCTCTGGGCGATGAGGAACTCGTCCTCGCAGAGGCAGACCGACGCCGCCTTGGCGCTGGTCTCGATGGCCAGAATTTTCAAAGTCCCTCCGCCCCCCTAATGGTGATGGTTCGCTCGTTGTCCCTGGCTCCTCTGCGGATGTCCACCCGTAAGGTGGTCTCATCCCATAAATCCGCCGCCACCTCGCTCCACTCCACGGCGCAGACGCCGCCCCGGGCCAGGTAGTCCTCCCAGCCGATGTCGAACAGATCGTCGGCGGAGGAGATCCGGTACAAATCGAAGTGGAACAGGGGGAGACGGCCCCCGGTGTGCTCATCCACGATGGTAAAGGTGGGAGAAGTGACCCGACCCTGAATGCCCAGGCCCCTGGCCAGGCCCCGGGTGAAGGCAGTCTTCCCCGCCCCCAGGTCGCCGGTGAAGGCGATCACCGTCCCCGGCGGGACCTGCGCTCCCAGGCGTTCCCCCAGGGTCTCCGTCTCCTCCGGAGAATGGGTGGTATAGGTCATTGTGCTCCCTCCCCTTCTGATTTCTGGCATAGTATAGCAAGTTTTTTCGCCCTTGGCAAGGGGAGGCAGGCAAAACAACAGGGCAACAGCATTTACTTGGCAGCAAGAACGGCGGCCAATGCCTCATTGCT
>JAJQEM010000054.1 GCA_021201635.1 Clostridiales bacterium
TCGCTATGGATTTTTTAGGTGTTCAACTTCATTTTACAATCGACCAAAAAATTTTGTTTCTATAATGCCTCTCCCTCTCCAGCCGTAGCAGGGCCTCCTTACACGCTATCCCTCCCGCAAAGCCGGTGAGGGAGCCGTCGGCCCCCACCACCCGATGGCAGGGGATGAAGATGGGCAGAGGGTTCCGGTGACAGGCCTGGCCTACCGCCCGGGCGGCCCCGGGGCGGCCCAGCTGTGCGGCCAGCTGGCCATAGGTCCTCGTCTCTCCCCAGGGGATGTCCTCCAGAGCAGCCCAGACCGCCCGCTGAAAAGGGGTACCTTCGGGAGGCAGGGGAAGTCCCTGCGGGACGGGGCAGCCCCGGAAATACTCTTTCAACGCCAGCAAACCTGTCTCCAGGGCGGGGCCATCTCCCAGGGGCAGGCCGGGCGGTATCTGTCCCGGGAGCCACAGGCGCACCAGCCTGCCTCCCTCCTCTCCCAGGGCCACAGCGCCGATGGGAGCACTCCAGACGGCGCAAATCATCCTCAGTACCGGCGGACGACTGCGATCACCTTGCCCAGGATGGTGGCCTCGCTGCCGTCGATGGGTTCATAGTCGTCATTTTCCGGCAGCAGCCAGGTCTCTCCGTTGCGGCGATCCAGCCGCTTGCAGGTGGCCTCGTCCCCGATAAGGGCGATGACGATCTCCCCATTCCGGGCGGTCTCCTGCTGATGGACAATGACGATGTCTCCTGGGAGGATACCTGCTTTCAGCATACTCTCTCCCCGGATGCGGAGGGCAAAGTGCTCTCCCGTCAGGCCGTCGGTGTCAAACACCAGATAGTCCTCGATGCACTCCTCCGCCAGGATGGGACTGCCGGCGGCCACGTTGCCCAGCAGAGGCACCTGGTTCAGGCGGCTTCCGGGCTCCTCCGCCGGGGTGATGGCCCGGGTCTTGCCGCTGCCCCGGACGATGGCCCCTGCCTCCTCCAGCGCCTTCAGGTGAAAGTGGACGGTAGAG
This sequence comes from Clostridiales bacterium, assembly GCA_021201635.1. Taxonomy (GTDB): domain Bacteria; phylum Bacillota; class Clostridia; order Oscillospirales; family Oscillospiraceae; genus Onthomonas. Next base: position 1,001 of record JAJQEM010000054.1, read on the forward strand.
GGGCTTTTCAGCCCCACGGCGGCGGCGATCTCCCGGACTGAGGGGGGATAACCGTACTCGGCGGTGAAGTCCAGAATATAATCGTAAATCCTCTGCTGCTTGGGCGTCAGTTCCTTCATGGCAGATTCCTCCATCCGTTCTGCTGTTCTGATGCTATCATACCACAGTTGGCGGAGAAATGCAAACGTTTGTTCTATGAATTGCCGCAAAAATTTCTCCCGGAGCGGAGGAAAACCAGCTCCGGGAGCATTTGTTGTGTTGTTCTTCGATTAGGCGTTCTGCGCCTCAAACAGCTTTGGGACGATCTTGTACAGCAACAGCACCACGATCACCGACAGGATGGTGTTGGGCGCCATATAGGTGATGTTGTAGGTGAAGCTGTACGCCACCAGGTCCAGGCCGGTGAAGTCGTAGTAGGCTCCCCAGACCAGGAAGCCGGACAGGAAGGAGCAGAGGAACTGGAGCACACCGCAGACCACGGTGCCCACCGCAGCGCCGGCCAGCCGCTTCTCGCCGAAGGGCTTGGCGATCAGGCCTGCCAAGCCCAGGGCGGTATAGGCCAGCAGATAGTCCAGCAGGATGCAGCCGATCTGAGTCAGCAGGGTGGGGCAGTACATGACGTTGCTGAAGCCCAGCACCATCTGGATCAGACCGTGGACAAAGCCAGTGAAGCAGCCCCACTTGGGACCGTTGCGCAGGCCCATAATAATGAGGGGCAGCATCTCCAGGGTGACGGAGCCACCCAGAGGCATGGAAAAGAGCTTGATGTAGGAGAGGACGTAGGCGATGGCAATCATCAGCGCACCCTCAACCAGCTTGCGGGTCTTGGTGTTTTTCATGTCAGGAACCTCCCAAAGAGAGAAAAAGTACCGCATTGCGTCCAGAACAATGCGGTACGAAAGCACATAATGCGACTGAAAACAGCTTCCTACGCCGGCATTACCCGGATCAGGTTATTAGGTGACTGGAGCTGCGATTCGCCCCTATCTCAGCCGGGGATGGCCCCCAGCGCCCCTGTGTTCTATTCACTTGCGGTCTGACTCTATTTTACACCGGTATTGGTATTTGTCAAGCTTTTCCCTACCCCAGCGCCACATCCAGCACCATCATGATGAGGAATCCCGCCATAGCCCCCAACGTGCCCAGATCGCTGTGAGGGCTCATGTTGGCCTCTGGGATCAACTCCTCCACCACCACGTAGAGCATGGCCCCGGCAGCGAAGGCAAGCAGCCAGGGCATGGCGGGCCGGAGCAGTCCCGCCGCCAGCACCGCCAGCAGGCCGAAAACCGGCTCCACCACCCCGGAGAGGGCTCCCACGGCGAAGGCACGGCAGCGGCTCATCCCCTCGTTGCGCAGGGGCAGGGACACTGCCGCCCCCTCGGGGAAGTTCTGAATACCGATGCCCAGGGCCAGGGCAGCGGCGGCGGCCCAGGCGGCAGACCCGTCTCCCCCGCTCTGGGCAGCCAGGGCGAAGCTCAGCCCCACCGCCATCCCCTCCGGGATGTTGTGGAGGGTCACGGCCAGCACCAGCAGGGTGGTGCGCCGCAGGTGGGAGGGCAGGCCCTCCCGGACGTTTAAGACGGTGTGGAGGTGGGGCAGTAGATGGTCCAGTCCCAGAAGGAACAGCACCCCCAGACAGAAGCCGGTGGCCGCCGGGAGCCAGCCAGGGAGGCCCATCCCCTCCCCCAGCTCGATGGCGGGGAGGAGCAAGCTCCAGACGCTGGCGGCGATCATCACCCCAGCGGCAAATCCCAAAAAGCACCTCTGGAGTGCGCCGGATACATTCCGACGGAAGAAAAACACCAGGGCGGCCCCGGCGCAGGTCATGAGAAAGGTAAAGCCGGTCCCCACACCGGCACAAGCAAGGTCTTGCAGCATAATTTGCGCTCCTTTTGACGCTGTAGGATGCTGCATCCTATGTCATCGTCCCCGCCCCGGTGCCTGTCCCGGGCCGAAGCAGGCAGAAAAACGCCGGAGAAGGCTTCCCCTCTCCGGCGTTGTGCGCTGATGTGTTGTCAGCCTGCGGCGGTCTCATCTGTGCCGTCGTTGGCCATGTCTTCGTCCAATGCATCCGCTTCCAGGCTGCTGTCGTCCGTCACAGTTTCCGTCTCTGTTTCCATCTCTGTTTCCGTCTCATCACTCATACCGTCGTCGTCACTGATGGGGGCCTCATCGCTGGGATAGACCGTGCCGTCGGAGGCGATGGTCACGTCATAGGAATACGCCTCCATGAGATCGACCACCTGGTTCCACTCCTCGTCGTTCTCGGTAAACCGGGTGACGCAGCCCGACTGGATGGCCGGGGTGACGGTGAAGGCCACATTCCCCTCCTCGGCGTTGCCGGTGAAGTGGATCTCCAACAGGAAGGTCTCCAGCGTCTTTTCATTGAACCAGCAGGTGCCCAGGTTGTAGAAGATGGGCTTGCCGTCGTAGTGCTCGATTCCTTGGAGGCAGTGAGAATGGGTGCCCACGATCACGTCCGCTCCGGCGTCGATATACTCCTTGGCGGTGGTACGCTGGGTGTCGTTGGCCTCATAGCTATACTCGGTGCCCCAGTGGACGCAGGCCACCACGAAATCGGCGTTCTCCTTGGCGTTCTGGATGACCTGGACGAAGGTATCCGTCTCATAGCACAGCAGGATTCCGGCGGAGTCCTCGGTGGCCTGGGGCGTATAGCGGATGTTCTCGGCGCAGGATGCGTTGACAAAGGCCACGGTGTAGCCATTGAACTCCACATAGTAGGGCTCGCAGGCCTCCTCCAGATTCTCCCCCGCCCCCACATGGGCGATGCCCGCATTGTCCAGGGTGGCCAGGGTGTCGGTCAGGCCCTCGGCGTCGTAGTCATAGACGTGATTGTTGGCCAGAGTCACCAGATCCACCCCCATGGTCTCGTAGATGGAGATGTTGGAGGTCTGCGCCCGGAAGGTGTACGCCTTGCCGTTCAGGGCGGTTCCGCCGTCGGTGAAGGCGAACTCGCTGTTGACGCAGAACAGGTCGGCGCTCTGCATCCGCTCCAGCAGGCTCTCGCCGATGCAGTCATAAATGCCGTTCTCCTGCTCGACCAGATAGGTCATGTTGTACCAGGTGTCGTCCAGGTTCACATCTCCCATCATGGCGATGGTGAAGTCATACTCTGTCTCAGCCAGAGCTGCAGCCTCCTCCTCTGCCTTCTGGGCGGCCGCCTCTTGCTCGGCCAGGGCGGCTGCCTCCGCCTCCTCCTGGGCCTTGGTTTCGTTGTGGGCCAAAATCGCCTGAACGCCCCCGATGCAGAAGCAGATCAAAATGATGCCGAGACATACAGCGTTGAGTACAAAGCCGGGCCGCAGTCTCCGGCGTTTTCTCCGGTTCCGCTCGGAGCGGCGGGGCCGGTCATATCTTTCCTCCATGGACAGCTCCTTTCTCCGGGGGCAAGCACCCGGAACAGCAAAACAGGCCGCTATTTCAGCAGCCTGTTAGTCGATAAAATATGGTTGTGGTCGAAACCGCTGCTTTTTATTCTAGCACAATTGTTCTCTCCCGTCCAGTATGGGGAGGGAAAAAGTGGGAAAAAGCAAAAGGAAGCTGTTTCGATGGGAGAATGTGTCGGAGACGGTCTTCCCGGATTCGCCGGGAGATTTCTGCTAAGCGTTAGTGCATACTGCTCTCCCTCCGTCACGGCTTCGCCGTGCCACCTCCCTCACAGAGGGAGGCTGGAGTCTGACGCAACCCCTCGGCTCCCTCCTTGAGGCAGGGAGCGAAGCGGAAGTGCCGCTTGACGGCGGAGCTGGCTGCCCGAAGGGTAGACTGAGGGAGCGCAGTACGCATTTGCGAATTGCTCTTAACGTTTCGGCGAATTCGTTACCAGTTGCGTTTTGGTCGCTTTCGCCCTTCTCAATCCCGGTCGTCCAGGGCGACAAAAGGCTGCCGGGCGCCGATTGCCTTGTAGGCCGGGCGGATGATTTTGCTGCCGCTGAAGATCTCCTCCATCCGGTGAGCGCACCAACCCACCATCCGGGCGGCAGCGAATAGGGGGGTATAAAGCTCCTCCGGGATGTTGAGCATATCATAGACGAAGCCGGAGTACAAATCCACGTTGGCGCACATGACCTTGTCCTTGCCGGTGACCCGGGCAAAGACCTGGGGGGTCAGCCGCTCCACGCTCTCGATCAGGTTCAGCCGGTCCTCCATCCCCTTTTTCTCCGCCAGGCTGCGGCTGAACTGTTTCAAAATCTTCGCCCGGGGGTCGGAGAGGGTGTAGACCGCATGGCCCATGCCGTAGATCAGGCCGGAGTGGTCATAGCCCTGCTTCCGCAGCAGTCCGGCGAGGCAGGCGGAGACGGCGTCGTCGTCCCTCCAGTCGGGAACGGTCTCTGCAATGTAGTCCATCATCTGCTTGCAGCGGATGTTGGCGCCGCCGTGCCGGGGTCCCTTCAGCGAACCCACTGCTGCGGCAATGGCGGAAAAGATGTCGGTATAGGAGGAGGAGATGACCCGGCAGGTGAAGGAGGAGTTGTTGCCGCCGCCGTGCTCTGCGTGGAGGATGAGGCACAAATCCAGCAGCCGGGCCTCCTCCATGGTGTACTGCTGGTCATCTCGGGCGGCGGACAGGAAGTTCTCCGCCGCCCCCTTGCCGGGCTGGGCCCGGTGGAGATACAGAGAGCCCTTGTCAAAATAGCACCGCTTGGCGGCGTAGGCGTGGGCCACGATCATGGTCGTTCGGGCGATGAGCTGCATAGAGAGACGGAGCTGGTTCTCCACCGTCATAGTCTCCGGGTCCTCGTCATAGGAATAGAGGGTCAGCACGCTCTGGGCCAGCTTGTTCATCACGTCGCAGCTGGGGGCCTTCAAAATCATGTCCTCGGTGAACATACTGGGGAGAGGCCGCATCTCCTCCAGGGCCTGCTGAAAGGCGGCCAGCTGCTGCCGGTTGGGTAGCTTTCCCATGAGCAGCAGATAGCAGGTCTCCTCAAAGCCGAACCGATTCTCGGAGGTGCAGCCCCGGATCAGGTCCTCGACGCTGATGCCCCGGTAGATCAGTCTGCCCTCCATGGGGGTCTTTTCCCCGTCCTGCATATAATAGCCCTGGACGCTGCCCACCCGGGTGAGCCCCGCCATGACGCCGGTGCCATCGGGATGCCGCAGGCCCCGCATGACCTGATATTTCTCGTATTTCTCCTGAGGGATGGCCCCCATCCCCTGGAGTTCCTCACTCATCGTATGGATAAAGTCAGTGGTCTGACTGGAAATCGGACGATTCAACACAGCTGTGCCCCTTCTCTCTGACGTATGCCGTCTTCACTCGGTATGGCAACAGTATATCACGCCAGGCGGAGAGAAGTCAACGGAGTTAGCGTGCTAAAGTGCATCATCCGCTTTAATTCTGTCATTTTTCGTAAAAAACAGTTGTTATTTCCCCTTGGTTTACCCCATTTTTACCCATACCGCAATTCAATTTTTGCAAGGAGGCGTTTCTTTTGCTGCATCGTGTGACTGCTCTGTCCCTGTCTCTGACCCTGTCTGTCCTGCTTTTGTCCCTGACCGCCCTTCCGGAGGACCCTCTCCCCTTCCCTGTTCAGACCGCTCTGGCCTCGGACGAGCCCGCCGATGACGGGTCAGAGTCCTCCACAGATGACGCAGAGACCGCTTCGGAGCCTGTCTCAGAGGATGCGGCAGACAGCGACACGGAGACGACCTCCGACGACGCAGAGGATTTCTCTCAGGAGGAGTCCGCCTTGGTCCCGGAGACGCTGACGGTGCTGCTGCCCGACGGGACGGTAGAGGAGATGGGGCTGGAGGACTATCTCTGGGGGGTGGTGGCCGCCGAGATGCCCGCCGCCTTTGAATCGGAGGCCCTCAAGGCCCAGGCGGTGGCCGCCCGCACCTACACCTGCTATCAGGCGGCCCGGGAGAAGGCCGCCCATCCGGAGGCGGACGTCTGCACCGACTACAGCTGCTGTCAGGCGTGGATGTCCCGGGCCGACCGGCTGGCAGCCTGGGATGAGGACAAGGGGGAGGAATACGCCGCCAAAATCACTGCAGCGCTGGAGGAGACCACCGGGGAGATTCTCACTTGGGAGGGATCGGCGGCGCTGACCGTATTCCACGCCGCCTCGGCAGCCGCCACCCGCTCCGCCCTGGAGGTCTGGGGGACGGACCTCCCCTATCTCGTTTCCGTCTCCAGCCCGGAGAGCGAGGCGGACACCCCCAACTATTACAGCGTGGTCTCCCTTTCCGCTCAGGAGTTCTCCGACCTCTTTCTGGTGGCATATCCCGACGCTGACCTCTCCGGGGACTGCTCCGGCTGGTTCGGTGACCCGGAGACGGACAGCAGCGGGGCGGTGCTGTCCGTCTCGGTGGGAGGCGTGGTGGTCACCGGAAGCGAGCTGCGCACCCTCTGCTCCCTCCGCTCCCCCCATTTCGAGGTGGAGTGTGGGGAGGACACCATCACCTTCTACGTCACCGGCTACGGCCACGGGGTGGGCATGAGCCAGTACGGGGCCAACACCATGGCGGCGGCGGGCAGCAGCTATCAGGAGATCCTGGCCCACTACTATCCGGGGACGGTGCTGGAGGGTTCAGGAGCCGATTGACATTCCCGGGGGATTGCTATATGATATTGCCATCAACATACCAAACAAGGGGGCAAGAGCATGGTTCAGCCGACGGAGGAGAGCGCCCTCATCGCCATGAGCGGCGGGGTGGACAGCTCGGTGGCCGCCGCCCTGACGCTGCGCCGGGGCTGCCGCTGCCAGGGAGTCACCATGCGGCTCTACAACAACAGCACCGTGGGCCAGAGCCAGTTTCACACCTGCTGCTCGGAGCACGACGTGGACGACGCCAGCCAGGTGGCCTTCCAGCTGGACATCCCCTATTCTGTTGTGGACTACACCGTGGATTTCCGGGCCCAGATCATCGACAAATTCGTCCGCATCTATGAGGCGGGGGGCACCCCCAACCCCTGTATCGACTGCAACCGGTACATGAAGTTTGACAGGCTCCTCCGCTATGCCGACGAGCAGGGCCTCTCCCGGGTGGTCACCGGCCACTATGCCCGCATCTGTTGGGACGAGGGGAGAGGCCGCTGGCTGCTGAAAAAGGCAGTAGACGAGAGCAAGGATCAGAGCTATGTTCTCTATATGCTCACCCAGGCGCAGCTCTCCCGCATCCGCTTTCCTCTGGGGGAGATGACCAAGGAGGAGACAAGAGCCGTCGCCCGGGAGCTGGGCTTCTGCAACGCCGCCAAGCACGACAGCCAGGACATCTGCTTCGTCCCCGACGGGGACTACGCCGCCTTTATGGAGCGGTACACCGGCAAGCGTTACCCGGAGGGGGATTTTCTCGATCTCTCCGGGCAGGTGGTGGGCCGTCACCGGGGGGCGGTGCGGTACACCCTGGGTCAGCGAAAGGGGCTGGGCCTGGCCATGGGGGAGCCGGTGTATGTCTGCCGGAAGGATATGGCGGCCAACACTGTCTCCGTCGGCCCCAACGAGGCGCTGTACGCCCGGACGGTGCTGGTGGGGGAGCTGAACTGGATCGCCATTCCCGCCCTCACCGCCCCCATGCGGGTAAAGGCAAAGCTCCGCTACCGCCAGCGGGAGCAGTGGGCCACCCTCTCCCCGGAGGGGGCGGAGCTGGTGCGGCTCACCTTTGACCAGCCTCAGCGGGCGGCCACCGTGGGCCAGGCGGCGGTCTTTTACGACGGAGACATCGTCGTAGGCGGCGGGACCATTGTGAGCGTTCCGCCAGAGGAGAATGGAGGCGTTTTGCCGTCATGCTGAATCAGTTTTCCAGAACAGAGCTTCTCCTGGGCAGAGAGGGCATGGAGCGTCTGGCCCGGGCACGGGTGGCCGTCTTTGGCATTGGAGGCGTAGGCGGCTATGCGTTAGAGGCTCTGGCCCGGAGCGGCGTGGGGGCCCTGGACCTGATCGACGACGACCAGGTCAGCCTCTCCAATCTGAACCGGCAGATCATCGCCACCCAACAGACGATAGGGCAGTACAAGGTGGACGCCGCCCGGCAGCGCATCGAGGAGATCAACCCGGACTGCCATGTCACGGTGTATAAGACCTTTTTCACCCCGGAAACGGCGGGGCAGTTTCACTTTTCCGACTATGACTATATCATCGACGCCATCGACACCGTGACCGGCAAGCTGGCCCTGGCGGAGCAGGCTGTCCGGGCGGGGGTTCCCATCATCAGCTCCATGGGAGCGGGGAACAAGCTGGACCCCACCGCCCTGGAGGTGGCGGACATCTCCCAGACCTCCGTCTGTCCCCTGGCCCGGGTCATGCGCAAGGAGCTGAAAAAGCGGGGCATCTATCATCTGAAGGTGGTCTACTCCAGGGAACCGCCCCTGACGCCTCTGGAGGTCGAGGGGAGCGACGAGATGGCCGAACCATCCGATTCCCGGAGCGGCACCCCCAGCCGCCGCCAGACACCGGGGAGCAACGCCTTTGTTCCCGCCGCAGCGGGACTGATTGCGGCGGGGGAGGTCATCCGGGCCCTCTCCGGCTTTGAGAGGCAGGGGACATGATCTATCTGGACTACGCCGCCAACACCCCGGCAGACCCGGCAGTGCTGGCGGCCTTCTGCGAGACGGAGAGCCGTTTCCCCGCCAATCCCAACGCACGGCACCCCATGGGCCGGGCTGCCCGGGCGGAGCTGGCCCGGATCACCGATTCGGTCTCTGCTCTGCTGGGCGTGGGGCCGGAGGCCGTCATCTACACCTCCGGGGCCACCGAGTCCAACAACCTGGCGGTCAAGGGTCTGGTACAGGCCAACCCCTCCGGGGGACGGCACATCCTCACCACCCCTCTGGAGCATCCCTCCGTCCGGGGCGCACTGGCCTGGCTGGAAGGGCAGGGCTACCAGGTGGAGGAGCTGCCCCTGCGCTCAGACGGCAGGGTGGATCTGGCCCGGCTCCCCGGTCTGGTGCGGGAGGACACGGTGCTGGCGACGGTCTGTGCTGTGGACAGCGAGACCGGAGTGGTTCAGCCCGTCCGGGAGATGGGGGAGCTGCTCCGGCAGTTCCCCAACTGCCGGTTCCATGTGGACGCAGTCCAGGCGGTGGGCAAGCTGGAGCTGTCGCTTGTGGAGGCGGATACGGTGAGCATTGCCCCTCACAAGTTCTACGGACTCAACGGCAGCGGCCTGCTGCTGAAACGGGGGTGCGTCCCCCTGGCCCCGCAAATTCACGGAGGCGCCAGCGCCACGGACGTCCGCAGCGGCACCCCCACCCTCGCCCTGGCCGCAGCCACGGAGGCCGCCCTCTCCCTGGCGCTGGCCCACCAGACAGAACGGCTGGAACAGGTCGCCGCCCTGAACGCCCGGCTCCGGGAGGAGCTGAGCCGCCGCCCCCAGGTGCGCATCAACAGCCCGGCGAACGCCTCCCCCTATATCCTCAATCTCAGCGTCCGAAACGTTCTGGGCACCGTCCTCCAGCGGGAGCTGGGGAAACGGGGGTCTGCGTCTCCGTCCGCTCCGCCTGTGCCCGGAACGGAGCGCCGTCCCGGGCGGTGCTGGCCCTCACAGGGGACCGGCGCAACGCCCTGTCCTCCTGGCGGGTCAGCCTCAGCCACCTCACCACCGAACGAGAGCTGGACGGCTTTTTACAGGCCCTGGACGACTGCTGCCGGGCGCTGGGGGTGGGGTGAGGGAGCCCCTCCCCGATTTCCCCGCCGCATCTCCACTTTCGCCTTGTTTTGACCTGCAAAACCTGTTATACTATTTACAGACATTTCGGAATCATATCCCATAGTATTCCACAGGCAGGTCTTCCCTGCCTGCCGCTTTTGTGTAAAAGCATTCGGCGTCCCGGCCATGGGGGCCGCCAAATATGATAGAGAAGGAACCGAATCCCCGTGAATTTTACCGATCTGAATTTACCCTCTGAAATTCTCCAGGCCCTGAAGGAGCAGGGCTATGAGACCCACACAACCATACAGGAAAAGGCCAATACCACTGCCCTCCAGGGCCGGGACGTGCTGGGCTGCGCCCAGACGGGCACGGGCAAGACCTGTGCCTTTGCCGTACCCATCCTCATCCGGTTAGACCGGGAGCATCTGAAAAACCACCCCATCCGCACTCTGGTGCTTACCCCTACCCGGGAGCTGGCCATCCAGAATCAGGACTGCTTTGTGGCCTACGGCGCCCATCTCCCCCTCCGCAGCACCGTTATCTTCGGCGGTGTGGGCCAGGGGCCTCAGGTGGAGGCACTGGAAAAGGGCACCGACATCCTGGTGGCCACCCCTGGCCGTCTGGCCGACCTCTGCCAGCAGGGGCACATCGACCTCTCCGCTCTGGAGATTTTCGTCCTGGACGAGGCGGACCGTATGCTGGATATGGGCTTTATCCATGACGTGAAGAAGATTTTGAAGTGGCTGCCAGAGAAAAAGCAAACACTGTTTTTCTCCGCCACCATGCCGAAGGAGGTGCGCAGCCTGGTGGACGGGTTGCTCCACGACCCGGTGCGCATCGCCGTGGACCCGGTCAACTCCACAGTGGACGCCATCGACCAGAGCCTCTACCGCACCGACAAGAGCAAGAAGATTAAACTGCTGACCTGGCTGCTGGAGCAGCGGGACTATTCCTCCGTCCTGGTCTTTACCCGGACGAAGCACGGGGCCAACCGGGTTGCCAGAGATTTGGAGCGGGCGGGCATCTCCGCCGCCGCCATCCACGGCAACAAGTCCCAAACCGCACGCCAGGCGGCTTTGGCGGACTTCAAGGCGGGCAAGCTCCGTGTCCTGGTGGCCACCGACATCGCCGCCCGGGGCCTGGACATCGAGGCCCTGTCCTGCGTGGTAAACTATAACCTCCCCGACGTGCCGGAGACCTACGTTCACCGCATCGGTCGGACGGGCCGGGCGGGGCTGGACGGGGTGGCGATCTCCTTCTGCGACGCCAGCGAGCTGGAGGAGCTGGCCGCCATCGAGAAGCAGCTGGGGCGTCGTATCCCGGAGGTCAGCCAGCACCCCTATCCAATGGAGGAGATGGAAGTGCCTGTGACAGATCAAAAGGGCCGTAGGATCAACCCGGAGGACGCCGAGGCCAGAGAGGCCGCCCGGGAGCAGAGCAAAAAGCGCCGGGAGAGCCGGGAAAAGGCGGTTGCCGCCCCCGTTCAGCCCGCCCAGCCTAAAGCGGAGAAAAGCGGAAAGGGCAAGCCCTCCGCCAGAAAATCCCAGAGCCAGGAGACCGCTCCCGCCCCGGCAAATGCCCCCAAACAGCAGAAAAAGCCTCTCCTGTCCGAGGAGCCGGTGCTTCGTCCCGAGGAGGATGTGGGGGATTACTCTGACCTCATCCGCCATCGGGCCACCTCCCGGCCCACGACCCGGAAGCCCTATTCCGCCACCGCCCTGGACGAGCTGCTGGCGCTGCCCGACTTTGCCGACGAGCTGGGCTATGACCGGCTGGAGCAGACCCAGCGGAAGGGTCCCCTGGCCGGAGGCCGGGTGATGGACGCCACCGCCCGGATGTTCCTGAAGGGCAAAACAGAGGAGGAGCCGCCTGTCCGGCAGGAGCCCCGCCGCTCCCACCGCCGGGGGCAGGACAGCGCCGCCGTTCCCAAAAAGGCAGAGAGCCAGTCCGCCCGGCAGGAAAAGCAGTCAAAACAGGCAAAGCAGCAGCCCCAGCCCGCTCAGGAGAGCCGGAAGGACGGCAGTCAGCAGGCAGCGCAGCCCTCCCGCCGCCAGCGGCGCTCCAGCGGTAAGGGCCAGAGTGCCCAGGCCCCTCAGCCCAGGGCCGCCGCCGTTCTGGAGCAGTCCAGGCCCCGGAACAGCCGCCCCAATTCTCACAGCGGCAAGGGCAAGCGCCGGACAGAGGCCCCGGCGGAGAAGGCCCCTGCCACTGAGAGCAAGAGCCTGGTGCGTCCCTATTACCTCACCGACACCAGAGGGAAGCGGGGATGAGCGCCGCCATCTACTACCTGGTCGCCGCCCTGCTGGTGGCAGCTGACCAGGTGACCAAGTACCTGACCCGGGCATTTCTCGCCGGGCAGGGCACCCTGGAGGTCATCCCCGGCATTTTGGGGCTGACCTACGTGGAGAACACCGGCATGGCCTTCTCCGCATTCAGCGATTTTACCCTGGTGCTGGCGGTGCTGAGCCTGGCGGTGTCCGTCCTCCTGGCGTTGGCTATCTGGAAAAAATGGCTGCCTCAGCCTTTCTGCCAGTGGATGCTGACCCTGATTCTGGCGGGAGCGGTGGGCAATCTCATTGACCGGGTCTTCTTCGGCTATGTCACCGACATGATCCAGGTGTTGTTCATCCAGTTCGCGGTGTTCAACGTGGCGGACTGCTGCGTGGTGGTGGGGGCCATTCTGCTGGCCGTCTATATCCTTCTGTTCTGGCGGGACGAGGAAACGCCCTTCCATGGAAAAGGGGCGGAAAAGTGACCCCCCTGCTGCTGACAGCGGTGCGCACCGGTCAGCGGGCGGACCAGTTCCTGGCCGAGACGGTGGAGGGGCTGACCCGCTCCGCCGCCCAGCGGCTGCTGGAGCAGGGGGCCGTGACCGCAGACGGCAAGCCCCTGAAAAAGAATGACCGGCTGGAGGCCGGTACAGTCCTCCGGGTAGAGCTGCCCGAGCCGGAGCCGCTGGACGTGCAGCCCCAAGACATCCCTCTGGACGTGGTCTATGAGGACGGGGACGTGATCGTGGTGAACAAGCCGGTGGGGATGGTGGTGCATCCCGCACCGGGACATCCCGATGGGACGCTGGTCAACGCTCTGCTGTACCACTGTGGAGATTCTCTCTCCGGCATCAACGGCCAGCTCCGCCCCGGCATCGTCCACCGCATCGACCGGGACACCAGCGGCCTCATCATCGCCGCTAAAAACGACGCCGCCCACCTGGCCCTCTCCCAACAGCTCCAGGACCACTCCCTGGCCCGGACCTACGAGGCCATCGCCGTGGGCAGCCTCCGGGAGGACGCCGGAACGGTCAACGCCCCCATCGCCCGCCACCGGACCGACCGGAAGCGGATGGCGGTGGACCCGGCAGGCCGTCCGGCGGTGACCCACTGGCAGGTACTGGACCGGTCCAAGGGGTGTACCTATCTCCGCTGCCGGCTGGAGACCGGGCGCACCCACCAGATCCGGGTCCACCTGGTCTCTGTCGGCCACCCACTGCTGGGGGATACGGTCTACGGGGCAAAAAAGCCGGTGCCCGGCCTGGCAGGACAGTGTCTCCATGCCCGGGCCCTGACCTTCCGGCACCCAACCACCGGGGAGACGGTGCACCTCACCTGTCCTCTGCCGGACTGGTTTGTCGCCCAGCTCCGCCGTCTGGAGCTGGAGCCCGCCCCCCTGTCAGAAGATCCAAAAAGTTGAAAACACGCTGAAAGTGTTACTTTTAGCGTGTTTTTGTTGTTTACAGATACTTCACAGGTGGTTTCCAATTTCTTCAACATTACTGCCCGCATCCTGCTATAATAGTGGTCGTCAGGAACAGAACACCTGCGACCTCTTTCTTTTCTCCTCCTTTTCTTTTTCTTCTTTCCGAAAATTGCAAGTGCAAGTTGAACACATCTGCGAAAAATTTTTAATAGAGTCCG
>JAJQEM010000140.1 GCA_021201635.1 Clostridiales bacterium
CAATCGCTATGGATTTTTTAGGTGTTCAACTTCATTTTACAATCGACCGAAAAAACTGCCGCCCAAACAGAGCAGAATACGCAAAATCAGATACGAGGTGCATAGACAGTGATTACCAGCTTTGACGAACTGATCTCCCGTGTAAAGGAGTGCGGCAAAAAGACGGTGTCCGTGGCAGTCGCAGAGGACGAGGCCGTCCTGGAGGCGGCCCACGCCGCCCGGGAGCAGGGTATTGCCGACGCCATCCTGGTGGGCGATGAGGAGAAAATTCGGGCCATCGCAAAGGGCCTGAACATCGACCCGGACGAGTACCGCATCATCAACGAGCCGGACCACACCCAGGCCGCCCGTACGGCGGTGAAGCTGACCCACGACGGGGTGGCGGATATGTATATGAAGGGCCTGCTGGACACCAAGGGTTTCCTGAAAAGCGTCCTGGACAAGGAGGTGGGTCTGCGCACCGGAAAGCCCCTGTCCCACGTGGCGGTGTTTGAGGTAGAGGGCATCCGGCAGCTCCTGTTCCTCACCGATGTGGCCTTTATGACCTACCCCACCCTGGAGGACAAGGTCCACATCATTGAGAACACGGTGGCCGTCTGCCACGCCTGCGGCATTGAGAACCCCAAGGTGGCTCCTCTGGCCGCCGTGGAGGTGGTAAATCCCAAAATGCCCGTCACGGTGGAGGCCGCCGAGCTCACCCGGATGAACGAGGAGGGGAAGATCACCGGATGCACCGTGGACGGCCCCCTCTCTCTGGACATCGCCATCGACCCGGAGGCGGCGGCCCACAAGGGCGCCTCCGGGCGGAAGATTGCCGGAGACGCCGACGTGCTGCTCTTCCCGGACATCCACGCCGGTAACCTGGTTTACAAGTGCCTGGTTCACACGGCAAAGGTGGAGAACGGCTGTATCCTCACCGGCACCAAGGTCCCGGTGATTTTGACCAGCCGCTCCGACTCCTTCCAGACTAAGGTGAACTCCATCGCCCTGGCGGCGGTGGTGGCCGAGGCCATGAAGGGCCAGAACTGAGAGAGGAGAAATCGTCATGTCGATCAAAAGCCTGATTATCAATCCCGGCTCCACCTCCACCAAGATCGGCGTCTTTGAGGACGAGACGCTGCTGTTTGAGGAGACCCTCCGGCACTCTACGGAGGAGATCTCCCGCTATGCCTCCATCATCGACCAGAAGGACTTCCGCAAGGAGATCATCCTGGACTTTCTGGCAAAGAAAAACTGTGACATCCGCTCCCTGGATGTCATCGTGGGCCGGGGTGGACTGCTCAAGCCCATCCCCGGCGGCACCTACGCCGTCAGCGACGCCCTCCTGGCCGATCTGAAGGCGGGGGTGCAGGGACAGCACGCTTCCAACCTGGGCGGCATCCTGGCCCGGGAGATCGGGGACGAGATCGGCGTGCCCTCCTACATCGTGGACCCGGTGGTGGTGGATGAGCTGACCGACGTGGCCCGGCTGTCCGGTATGCCGGAGCTGCCCCGTCGGAGCATTTTCCACGCCCTGAACCAGCGGGCGGTGGCCCGGCGGTTTGCCAAGGAGAACGGCTTTGCCTATGAGGAGCTGAACCTTATCGTCATCCATATGGGCGGCGGCGTCTCGGTGGGGGCGCATCGGAAGGGCCGCATCGTGGACGTGAACAACATCCTGGACGGCGAGGGCGCCTTCTCCCCCGAGCGGGCGGGGACGGTTCCGGTGGGCGACCTCATCAAGCTGTGCTTCTCCGGAACGTATACCGAGAAGGAGCTGTACAAGAAGATCTGCGGCAACGGCGGCTTCAACGGCTACCTGGGCACCAACAGCGCCCAGGAAGTGCAGAAGCGGGCGGAGGCGGGAGACGCCCAGGCCGCCCTGGTGCTGGACGCCTTCTATTACCAGCTCGCCAAGGACGCCGGAGCCATGGCCGCCGTGCTGGACGGCAAGGTGGACCAGATCATCCTCACCGGCGGCATCGCCTACTCCCCCCTGACCCGGGAAAAGCTGTACGAGAAGATCGGCTGGATCGCCCCCTTTACCGTCTACCCCGGCGAGGACGAGCTGCTGGCTCTGGCTCAGGGCGGCCTGCGGGTGCTCAGAGGCGAGGAGCAGGCGAAAGAATATTAAGACATCATCCACGCAATACGACAAAAAGGCCGCTCTATCCACGGGAGCGGCCTTTTTATGCAGGCTATTCAGTTCTCCACCCAGAGCCGACGGGCCACGTCAGAGCGGAGGAACAGCTTGTTGCGGGCGTAGGTTTTCACAGGGGTCAGCTTGCCCCGGCGCACCAGACTGTCGATATTTTGCCGGGTGCAGCTGAGCAGCTCGGCGGACTCACGGGTGGAGAGGATGCTGTAGCGACAGAACAGGAGAAAGTCGTTCCGATCCAAAGGAAGCAGGGAACCGGACTTGAGCACCTCATCCGCCGAGCAGCGGATGCCGCAGGGCCAGGCAATGCCCCGGCCTCCGGCCTCGATGGTGACCTGCTGAAACATCCCGTTGTCGCTGAGAGGATGCTGCTCCGGCCTGTCCCAGGGGAGCAGCTGATAGCGCCATAGATAGATGGCCCCGTCAAAAAGACATACCAAAAGACGTCCTTCGGCCAGGGGAACGACGGCGATGATTTTCTGGTATTCCATTCTCCAACAAACTCCTTTCAGCGCACCCCAACACACCGGATTGGCAGAGATGGAGGAAATGTGTGACGGGGCTTCGGCGCACAAAAAGGGATCTCTCCGGAGAAAACCGAGCGAGAAACTTCCCTTTATCATATGTTGCGTGTATTGTAACACATTGTCGAAGGCTTGTCCATCCGTTGAAAGGGGGGAAGGAGATTATTTTTTACTATATCACAGGGAAAATATCCGGGAAATCTGAGCCTTACCCCTCTTTTTCGTCATCCTCACAGGGCTCCCGCAGGAGCACCGCCACATAACGGCGGTAGACCAGGGAGCGGATGGCCGCCTCCATCAGGGGATGCGCACCGGAAAAGGATTCCAGGGAATCTCCGGCCAGCTCAGACAGCGCACCCTCCAGCTGGGCGCAGAAGCAGCGATAAGACGGCTCCATGTCCTCCGGGTCGAACTCCCGCCGGAGGAGCAGTCGGATCTCCTCCATGCTCAGCACCTGCTTGAGCAGGAAGATGACATACAGCGTGACCACCTGGTTCCGGCTGTATTTCTTCTGCACCGGGGCGGGGAGCACCTTCAGCTTTACATAGTTGTTAATCATGGAGGCGGTGACCGGGGCGTCAGCGTCCGGATAGAAGGGACTGACCGCCTGGTTGAGCAGGGAGATGACCTGATCCATGTACAGAGGAATGGCTGGGTACTCAGAGAAGGGTGGGCAGCGATAGCTGACAAGCTGTTCCAGTGGGTTCATATTGGCATCAAGCTCCTTCCAACATCTTCCAGACATCCAATTGACGGCGGACCTGCAACGCTATCCGGGAGATGAGAATACGACCAGCTTTGAGTAAAAAAACGCCGTCAGATGATTTTCCTTTCCAACAGTATAGCAGATATGAACAATTTGTCAAGTTGAGGAATATCACCTGACAAATGCAGCGGGATGATATGATGTCATATCAAAAAGCAGATATTCTGCTTTTGAAAGGATTGGCAGAGGCGAAGTTCCCGCCGCCGCCGGAAAATCGTTCGACAAAATCGGTGCGGGATGAGCAGAACCAGAGGGAACCGCCGCAGGAAAACGGGGCTTCGGCGGGAAACCGTCGAACCGTGCGATACTTTTTCCCTGGAAAAACAGGTGGAAATCGCTATAATATTCCCTACATTCGGGCGAAAACAGGAGATTCGCCCAGGGGAGGGAGCAGATTGAAGCGGGAGTGGAGAGAGGAGCGCAGCATCCTGCTGGAGAGCGGAGAGACCCTGGCACTGGATTACTGGCTGCTGACGGAGGAAACCTGCTGGGGAGACAGCTTCGGCCTGGCGGTCACGGACAGCGGCGGGGGAGAGGAGATTATCCGCCACATCACCACCCGCCGGGAGCAGATCCAGCTTCTGCTGGACCGGATGGCGGAGGGAACGGTCACGGCGGTCACGGCAGGGGACGTGGTGGAGGATTTTCTGGCGGAGTTATAAGAGAGCGCACACATCCAGGCAAGAATATGGTATAATTGAGGGGCGGCATCAGACGGTGCCGTCCCTTGCAATCGTTAATGCGGCTGCCCCGTTGGGCAGTCAGACACAGGAAACAGGAGGCGCAACCATGACAACAGACAGCAGAGCTTTCGCAGGCAGCCGCTGCGGCTGCCGCTATGAGCGGGAGAAGGAGCACAGCGTCCGGGACTGCCTGACCTTCTACATCGACGGCCGGGTGCTCTTTGAGCGCTACTGCTACGGCGAGGCGGCAGGCCTGGTCTTTCAGTCCTGGGCCTCCGGCTTTGACGGGGAGGGGGTGCTCCTCTGGGGGGCGGAGCCCACCTGGCAGGGACACCGGGACGCTCTGCCCAAGCAGCTTACCGACATTCAGGAAAACGGCACAGCTTTGAAGTTCGATGACCGCTGGCAGCGGTATGTCCGCACCCAGGAGCTGGACAGCGACCCGGAGCACGGCTATGGGGCGTGGAAGCTGTTCTGGCTGAGACGGAAGGCGAGGCGCTGAACAGCGGCGCTCTCCTGCACGACCCTCACAAAAAGGAAAAAAACAGCAACTTCCACTTTCCCGGGAGAGAATGTTATGCTATAATGCTATCTGTTGAATTGTGGCCTGAGCGGGGGAGCAGTCTCTCCCACCGGCCCGGCCACCCTGCGGAGGGGCATTTCCCCGCTCCGCAGCAATCCTCCATGGAAAGGAAGCATTATTGTGGGACTGTTACAGGCAATCTTCGGCACCACCTCCGCACGGGAGGTCAAGAAGATCACCCCGATCGTAGATAAAATCGAAGCGCTCAGTGAGGAATACAAGGCGCTGACCGACGAGCAGCTCAAGGCCAAGACGCCGGAATTTAAGGAGCGCTACGCCAACGGCGAGAGCCTGGACGATCTGCTCCCGGAGGCGTTCGCCACCGTCCGGGAGGCGTCTGACCGGGTGCTTGGCATGCGCCCCTACCGGGTGCAGCTCATCGGCGGCATCATCCTCCACCAGGGCCGCATCGCCGAGATGAAGACCGGCGAGGGCAAGACCCTGGTGGCCACCCTCCCCGCCTATCTGAACGCCATCTCCGGGGAGGGCGTCCATATCGTCACCGTCAACGACTACCTGGCCAAGCGTGACTCCGAGTGGATGGGCAAGGTCTACCGTTTCCTGGGCCTCACCGTTGGCCTGATCGTCCACGGCCTGACCCGGAAGGAGCGGCGGGACGCCTACGCCGCCGACATCACCTACGGCACCAACAACGAGATCGGCTTCGACTACCTCCGGGACAACATGGCCATCTATGACCGTGACCTGGTCCAGCGGGGGCAGAACTTCGCCATCGTGGACGAGGTGGACTCCATCCTCATCGACGAGGCCCGTACTCCTCTGATTATCTCTGGCCGTGGAGACGAGTCCACCCAGCTTTACCAGATGGCGGACCAGTTTGTCTCCACCCTGAAGCGGTACGTCATCGCCGAGAGCGACGACAAGGAGATCGACGACGAGATCAATGAGAATTACGACTATGTGGTGGAGGAGAAGCGGAAGCAGTGTACCCTCACCGCCCGGGGCATCGCCAAGGCGGAGGCCTACTTCAATCTGGAGAACCTGGCCGACGAGGAGAACACCACCCTGAACCACCATATCAACCAGGCCATCCGGGCCCACGGCGTCATGCGCCGGGATGTGGACTATGTGGTCAAGGACAATCAGGTCATTATCGTGGACGAGTTCACCGGCCGCCTGATGTATGGCCGCCGGTATAACGAGGGCCTACACCAGGCCATCGAGGCCAAGGAGGGTCTGGAGGTCGCCCGGGAGTCCAAGACCCTGGCCACCATCACCTTCCAGAACCTGTTCCGTCTGTACAAAAAGCTCTCCGGCATGACGGGCACCGCCATGACCGAGGAGGAGGAGTTCAACTCCATCTACAGCCTGGACATCGTGGAGATTCCCACCAACCGCAAGGTGGTGCGCATCGACCAGCCGGACTGCGTCTATAAAACCGAGGCCGGGAAGTACCGGGCCATCGTGAACCAGATTGTGGCCTGCCATGAGAAGGGCCAGCCGGTGCTGGTGGGCACCGTCTCCATCGAGAAGTCGGAGAAGCTGAGCCGGATGCTCCGGGCCAAGGGCATCTCTCACAACGTCCTCAACGCCAAGAACCATGAGCGTGAGGCGGAGATCATCGCCCAGGCGGGCAAGCTGGGAGCGGTGACGGTGGCCACCAACATGGCCGGACGTGGCACCGACATTATGCTGGGCGGCAACGCCGAGTATCTGGCCAAGGCGGAGCTGCGCCGGAAGGGCTATGATGACGATGTCATCGCCGAGGCCACCGGATACGCCGACACGGACAACGAGGAAATCCTGGAGGCCCGGGCCCTCTTTGCTGAGAAGATGTCGGAGTACAAAGAGAGCATCTCCCAGGAGGCCGAGCAGGTCCGTGCGGCAGGCGGTCTCTATATCCTGGGCACTGAGCGCCACGAGGCACGGCGTATCGACAACCAGCTCCGTGGCCGTTCCGGACGTCAGGGCGACCCCGGCGAGAGCCGCTTCTTCCTCTCTCTGGAGGACGACATCCTCCGGCTGTTCGGCTCTGACCGCATCTCCCACATGATGGATACCCTGAAAATCGACGAGGACACCCCCATCGACGCCAAGGTGCTGTCCAACGCCATTGAGAACGCCCAGCGTAAGGTGGAGTCCCGGAACTTCCAGATCCGGAAGAACGTGCTGGACTACGACGACGTGATGAACACCCAGCGGGAGGTCATCTACGGCGAGCGGCGGAAGGTGCTCAACGGGGAGAATTTGAAGCCCTATATCGAGGCCATGATTGATCGTATCATCACCCACGACGTGCTGGGCGTCGCCGGGGAGCGAAAGCATCTGACCGCCGACGACCTGGCCGAGGCCACCGCAGACTATCGCAACGTGTTCCTGACCCCGGACGAGCTGGTCTACACCGACGAGGAGCTCAAGACCATGAAGCCCCAGGAGGTCTGCGACCAGGTGAAGGAGCGGGCCCACGACATCTACCAGAAGAAGGAGGAGATTCTGGGCGAGCCGCTCATGCGGGAGCTGGAGCGGGTCATGTTCCTCCGGGTGGTGGACGAATACTGGATGGACCACATCGACGCCGTGGACGATCTGAAGCAGGGCATCCGGCTTCGGGCCTACGGCCAGGAGGACCCGGTCAAGGCCTTCAAGAAGGAGGCCGCCAATATGTTCGAGGAGATGAACGCTGCCATCCAGCGGGAGGCGGTGCGGCGCATCTATATCGCCCGTGTCCAGACCAACAAGGTGGAGCGGAAGGCAGTGGCCAAGGTCACCGGCGAGTCCGCCGGAGGCGAGAACCCCAAGGAGAAGCCCCGGCGCATCCCCGTCCGCAAGGCCAAAAAGATCGGCCCCAACGACCCCTGCCCCTGCGGCTCCGGCAAGAAGTACAAAAAGTGCTGTGGCCGGAACCGGGGGATGGACTGAGGTGGCCTTTCGGGAGCATCAGGAGGAGAACGGACTTGTCTGGTGGGAGAGCGAGGCCCTGTCCCGGACCGGGGACGTGGCCCACGGCTTCTCCACCCGGCTGGGCGGCGTGAGCCAGGGGGTGTACGCCTCCCTGAATCTGGGGCATACCAGAGGGGACGACCCAGAAGCCGTCCGGGAAAATTACCGCCGATTCTGCCGGGCCACGGGAGCAGGGGAGGTGTCTGACCTCGTCCTCTCCCATCAGGTACACGGCAGAGAAATTCGGGTCTGCACCCTGGCTGACCGGGGCAAGGGCCTGGACCGGGAGCGGGACTACGAGGCGGACGGGCTGATGACCGACGTGCCCGGCCTGATTTTGACCATCTTCACCGCCGACCGTATCCCTCTGCTGTTCTATGACCCGGTGCGCCATGTGGCGGCGGCCAGCCACGCCGGATGGCGGGGGACCGCTCAGGCCATCGCCCCACGCACCGTCCGCCGGATGGGGGAGGTCTACGGCTCCAGTCCGGAGGACATCCGGGCAGCGGTCGGCCCCGGCATCGGCCCCTGCTGCTTTCTCACCCACGACGACGTGACAGATGCTATGGAGACTGCCCTGGGAGAGCTGGCGAAGCCCTTTCTCCGGCCCGCTGAGGATGGCAGATTTCATGTTGACCTGAAGGGCATCAACCGGGCGCTGCTGCTGGACTGCGGCGTCCGGCAGATCGACGTCTGCCCCGACTGCACCGGCTGTCACCCGGAGCGATACTGGAGCCACCGGACCACCGGTCCCGCCCGGGGCTCCATGGCGGCGGTCATCGCTATCCGTCCCTGAACAACACCCATTCGGCAAGGAGGCCGCTTCTGGCAGTCTCCTTGTCCGTCTGTTCCGTCCTCCGCCGGAGCGCAACGCTCCGTTTGTATGTACTACCTCCGTGAAATACAGAAGGGAGATCAGTGCCATGAACCAAGTGTACCGCTGCTATGCGGAAAAACGCCCCGGCTTTGACGTCAAGGCCAATCAGGTATTCAAAGAGCTGAGAGAACAGCTGGGCATCCAGACCCTCACCGGTCTGCGTCTGCTGTACCGCTACGATGTGGACCGCATCGACCGGGCGGTGTTCGAGCAGGCGGCCTCCACCGTCTTTTCCGAGCCCATGGTGGACAGCTACTATGAGGAGACCATGCCGGAGATCGCAGAGCCTCACTCCGTCCTGGTGGTGGAGGCTCTCCCCGGCCAATTTGACCAGCGGGCGGACTCCTGCGCCCAGTGTATCCAGCTGCTGGCGGGCTGTGACCGGCCTCTGGTCAGCGCCGCCACGGTGTATGTCCTTCTGGGTGAGTTGACCGGAGACGAGGTGGACCGGATCGCCGGATACCTCATCAACCCGGTGGAGAGCCGCCGGGCATCCCAGGACAAGCCGGAGACGTTGGAGCGGACCTACGCCGTCCCCAGCAGCGTCCCCACGTTGGACGGTTTTATCGCCCAAGACGAGGCGGGACTGGAGGACACCCTCCGGCAGTACGGCCTTGCCATGGACCTGGACGACCTGAAATTTCTCCAGGCCTATTTCCGGGACGACGAGGGGCGGGACCCCACCGTCACGGAATTGAAGGTGGTGGACACCTACTGGTCCGACCACTGCCGCCACACCACCTTCGGCACCCACATCGACGATACTGACCTTCAAGATGAGGGTGTCAAAGCCGCCTATGCGCAGTTCCTGGCGGACCGGGCAGAGGTCTATGGCCCTGAAAAAGCGGCCCAGCGTCCCGTCACCCTGATGGACATCGCCACCGCCGGAACCAAGGTGCTGAAAAAGCGGGGCGAGCTGCCCAACCTGGACGAGAGCGAGGAGATCAACGCCTGCTCTATCCACATCCCGGTGGATGTGGACGGCCAGGAGCAGGACTGGCTGCTCCAGTTCAAAAATGAAACCCACAACCATCCCACCGAGATCGAGCCCTTCGGCGGGGCGGCCACCTGCATCGGTGGGGCCATCCGTGACCCCCTGGCGGGCCGGGCCTATGTGTATCAGGCCATGCGCATCACCGGCTGCGGCGACCCCCGTACTCCTCTGGAGAAGACCATCCCCGGCCGTCTGCCTCAGCGGAAGCTGGCTACCACCGCCGCTGCGGGCTATTCCTCCTACGGCAACCAGATCGGTCTGGCTACCGGCGTAGTCAGCGAGTTCTATCACCCCGGCTATGTGGCCAAGCACATGGAGCTGGGCGCCGTGGTGGGAGCTGTTCCGGCGGACCAGGTGGTTCGGGTCCAGCCCGAGCCGGGAGATGTGGTCATCCTGCTGGGCGGACGCACCGGACGGGACGGCATCGGCGGGGCCACCGGCTCCTCCAAGAGCCACAGCATGGACTCCCTCCAGACCATGGGCTCTGAGGTGCAGAAGGGCAACGCCCCGGAGGAGCGGAAGCTCCAGCGGCTGTTCCGCAATCCGGAGTTGACCCGTCTTATCAAGCGGTGCAACGACTTCGGCGCTGGGGGCGTCTCCGTAGCCATCGGTGAGCTGGCCGACGGTCTGGAGATCGACCTGAACGCCGTTCACAAGAAATATGAGGGACTGGACGGCACCGAGCTTGCCATCTCCGAGTCCCAGGAGCGGATGGCCGTGGTGGTGGACGCCGAAAACGCAGACCGGCTCATCGCCTATGCCACGGCGGAGAATCTGGAGGCCTATCCGGTGGCTGTGGTCACGGAAAGCCCTCGGATGGTCATGGAGTGGAACGGGGTGAAGATCGCCGACCTGTCCCGGGCCTTCCTGAACACCAACGGGGCCTCCAAGCACACCACCGTCTCCGTCCCCGCCCTGCCGGGACAGGAGACAGAGGCCCCTGTGACCGACGTCTGCCAGGGTTTCTATGATTTGGCGGCCAATCCCAACCTGGCCTCTCAGCGGGGCCTGGGGGAGCGGTTCGACTCCACCATCGGCGCATCCTCCGTCCTGGCCCCCTACGGCGGCAAGTACCAGCTCACCCCGGAACAGACCATGGTGGGCCTGCTGCCCGTGGGCCCGGGGAAGCACACGGAGACCTGCTCCGTCATGGCCTGCGGCTTTGACCCCTACCTCATGGAGCGGGATCCCTTCCTGGGGGCCCAGTGCGCCGTGGTGGAGAGCGTTTCCAAGCTGGCCGCCGCCGGCGCCGACCCGGAGAAGGCCTATCTCACCCTCCAGGAATACTTCGAGCGTCTCCGGGAGGAGCCGGAGCGGTGGGGCAAGCCCTTCGCCGCTCTGCTGGGCGCTTACAAGGCCCAGATCGGCCTGGGTTGCGCCGCCATTGGTGGCAAGGACTCCATGTCCGGCTCCTTTATGGACCTGGACGTGCCGCCCACCCTGGTCTCCTTTGCCATCGCCCCCGAGCAGGCGGGGCAGATCGTCTCCGCCGCCTTCAAGGAGACGGACCAGCCGGTCTATCTGTTCCGGGCCCCCGCCGGGGACTACGCCGGGACCCGGGCCATGTGGGCGGAATACCGCTCTCTGGTGCGCTCCGGCAAGGTCCAGGCCGCCTGGGCCCTGTCCTCCGGCGGCGTGGCGGAGGGCCTGATGAAGATGGCCTTCGGCAACGGCATCGGCTTCCGGGGCAACGGACATCTGACCTCTGAGCTGCTGTTCTCCAGGGGCTACGGCTCTATCATCGCCCAGCTCACCGAGGATATTCCCAACTTTGGAGAGAAGCTGGGTGAGACCACGGCGGAGCCGGTGCTGGAGGTCTGCGGTGTCCGGGTGCCTCTGGAGGAGCTGACCCGCCGCTGGGAGGGTACGCTGGAGGAGGTCTATCCCACCCAGGCCAAGGCGGAGACCCACAACGCCCCGGTGCTCTCCTGCACCGTGCGCCCTGTCTCCCGGCCCGCCGTCAGAACGGCCCGGCCCCGGGCGGTCATCCCCGTGTTCCCCGGCACCAACTGCGAGTATGACACCGCCAACGCCTGTCTCCGGGCGGGCATCGAGCCGGAGATCCTGGTCATCCGCAACCTCAACGTGGAGCAGCTGCTGGAATCCGAGGGCGAGCTGGAGCGGGCCATCCGCAAGGCCCAGATGATCGTCCTGCCGGGCGGCTTCTCCGGCGGCGACGAGCCGGAGGGCTCCGGCAAGTTCATCGCCTCCTTCTTCCGCAACCCCCGTATCAAGGATGCAGTGCATGACCTCCTGAAAAACCGGGACGGCCTGATGCTGGGCATCTGCAACGGCTTCCAGGCGCTGGTCAAGCTGGGCCTAGTGCCCTACGGGGAGATCAGAGATTTGGACGAGAGCTGTCCCACTCTGACCTTCAACCTGATTGGCCGCCACCAGAGCCGGTACTGCGATACCCGGGTTGCCTCGGTGAAGTCCCCCTGGATGCTGAAATGCCATGTGGGCGATGTGTACACCGTCCCCGTATCCCACGGCGAGGGCCGGTTTGTAGCCCCGGAGCCGGTGCTGGAGCAGCTCATCGCCAACGGTCAGGTGGCTACCCAGTATGTGAGCGGCGGCGGATTCCCCTCCATGGACATCTCCGCCAACCCCAACGGCTCCGTCTGCGCCATTGAGGGCATCTTCTCCCCGGACGGACGGGTCTTCGGCAAGATGGGACACACAGAGCGGTGGAACCCGGGCGTGGCCCGGAACATCCCCGGCGAGAAGCTGATGCCCATCTTCGAGTCCGGCGCACTCTATTTTAAATGAGAACATCCCGCCCCCCGGCGCTGTCCGGGGGTGGGAGAAGGGAAGTGGCCCCATGGATGCACTGATCTTCGACATCGACGGCACCCTCTGGGACTCCCGGCAGGTGGTGGCCGACGCCTGGAATCAGGTGGTGCTGGAGGAGCTGGGCTGCTGGCCCGGCTACGACCGGGAAAACATCAGTTATCTGTTCGGCAAGACCATGACCGCCATTGCAGACAGCCTCTTTCCTCAGCTGCCGCCGGAGGAGCGATACCGCATAGCCCGCCGGTGCTTCCGGGACGAGAACGCCGCCCTGGAAAAGACCTCCGGGGACTTCTATCCCGGCGTGCTGGAGACCATCCCCAAACTGGCGGAGCGGCTGCCCCTGTACATCCTCTCCAACTGTCAGGCGGGTTACATCGACATCATGGTGAGGCATACCGGCCTGGCCCGGTGCTTCTCCGGCTGGATGTGTTTTGACGACACGGGACTGCCCAAGGGAGAGAACCTGAAGCTGCTGGTGCAGCGCTGTGGACTGCGCAGCCCGGTCTATGTGGGGGACACCCAGGGGGATTGGGAGGCCTGTCGGCAGGCGGGCGTCCCCATGATCTTCGCTGCCTACGGCCTGGGAACGGTAGACGCCGCCATTCCCGAAATCCAAAGGTTCGACCAGCTACCGGAGCTGGTGGACGGGAACGTCCTTTGAAAACCGCATATATGATTCAGGCCCGACAGATGTTCACATCTGCCGGGCCTGCTTTGTCCGGAGCATATTCAAAATATCCAACGACTTTTTAAAATCATCTTGACTTTTCGACAAAAAGCGCATAAGATAAGAGGCAGGAAAAGCGGTTGCGCATGGGAGACGCCGCCGTTGTATCTCTTTGACCGGAGCGAGGACAGAAGGAGACAGGGGAGCATGGCACAGACAACGGATCGAAAGATATATACCATTGACGAGGTAGCCCGGGAGCTGGGCATCAGCAAGACCACCGTGTCCCGGGCCATCTCCGGCAAGGGCCGGATCAGTGCGGAGACCCGGGCCAGGGTGCTGGAGTTTATCCAGAAGCACAACTATCGCCCCAACATGGTGGCCTGCGGCCTGGCCCAGAGCCGGACGTACAACATCTGCCTGGTGCTGCCCAGCGACCACGCCATCGATGATATGCCCTTTTTCCAGCGGTGCATGGCCGGAGTCTGCGAGATGGCTGCCAGCCGGGATTACGACGTGGTGCTGTCCATGGTCACTGACCGGGACGCCTCTCACCTCCAGCGCATCCTGGAAAACCGAAAGGTGGAGGGGGTACTCTCCACCCGGACCACGGTGGAGGACCCGGTGGTCAGTCTCATGCGGGAGAGCGAGCTGCCCTTTGCGGTCATCGGCACCTCCGATGACCCGGAGCCCATCCACGTGGACAATGACCAGTGGGACGCCTGCCGGGAGCTGACCTTTATCCTGCTCATGCGTGGCATTCGGAACATGGGCCTCATCGGGGGCAATCCCCGGCATCTGGTCAACGAAAACCGTCTCCAGGGCTTCCTGGACGCCCACGAGTCCTTGGGCATCCCGGTGCGGCAGGAGCTGATTCGTATGGGGGCGGTCAACGACCTCCAGGTGAGCAAGTCGGTGGAGGAGCTGCTGACCGCCGGGTGCGAGTGCATTGTCAGCGGCGACGACACCATCTGCCGACTGGTCATGACCGACCTGGCCAGGCGGGGCGTGCGGGTCCCGGAGGACGTGAAGATCGCCAGCTTTTACAACAGCGTTCTGCTGGAGCAGAGCGCCACGCCCGTCACCAGCCTGCGCTTCGACGCCCGGGAGCTGGGCCGCACCGCCTGCAAGCTGCTGCTGGACCGTATGAACGGCCTGGAGGTGCAGGACGAGACCCATCTGGGCTATCAGGTCATCCTCCGGGAGTCCACAAAATAGCCTGTTTCAGCTTCGGGAGCGAAACAGTTTCGCAGATATTTTACAGATGAGCAACCGATTGCAAAGAAAATTTAGGCCAGAAAACAAACTTTCAGGTAAAAATCGACAAAAATCAGCGGTCTGAATTGTGCAAAATAGAGCGTTGACAATAAAAGTCACCTCTGGTATGATATGCTCTATAGGATACATGAAAAAACTTGTTTGAAGTTCGTTGCGCAAGTTGCGC
>JAJQEM010000047.1 GCA_021201635.1 Clostridiales bacterium
TTCAATCGCTATGGATTTTTTAGGTGTTCAACTTCATTTTACAATCGACCGAAAAGATTTTTACTATACCGATATTATAGCACGAAATGAGGCTAACTGAAAGACGAATTGTAGAGGTTTTCCTGTCGGGAAGCGTGGCATTCGTCGATTTTCCAAAACGTCTGAATATTGATGACGGCACCTCAGACAATCAAAAATAATCTGCAAAATCAAAAATGAGGTTCATAAATAAAAAAGCCCTCCGCAGGAATTTTGCTGTTTTAGTAACAAAATAAAGTGAAACACAGCTTTTTAGCCGGGCGTGTACCGGCAAAAAGACACAGGGAGGCGACGACTGTGCGAGCGAAGCGAGTACGGAAAGGAACCGCACATCGAACCAAATGCTTGCATTTGGTTCGAGAGCCTGTCGTTTTATAACAGGCTCAAGCCGGACGCTCAGCATTGAGCGCCCGGCCTTTTTGTGTCAATATACGGCGTCAGAACTTGTCCGCCCCGTTGGAGATGAGCAGCGTGGGCACCAGCCAGGCCAGCAGGAAGATCAGGATGTTCACCGGGCTCAGAGAGGCGTAGGCGCTCATCAGGGTCAGGTAGAACCCCAGCAGCCCGCCGATCACCGAGGCGGCCACAGTGAGAATGGTGTTCAGCCGCACCACCGTCACCAGACGGCGGCCCCCCAGGATGGCGGCGGTATAGGCCTCCACCCCTTCCCGGAAGATCAGCGCTCCCAGGGTTTCGTTGTGGGGCTGCCCCTTGGCGGAGAGGGCGAGTCGGTGCTCCACCGAGGGATACTGCATCCGATCCACCGGGAGGTGGAACCGCTGGCGCAGCACCGCCGGGGTGGTGTTAAAGTCCCGGGTGGCCAGGATGGGATGGACCCCGGCGGCGACGAGATAGCTCACCGCAGGCCGCACCTGGGGCGGCAGGTTGTAGATCAGGGGGAACACGCCCTGGAGCTGCCCGTTGATGGCGCAGAACACGGCGTTGCGCACCTGATAGCCCGGGCTGATCTCGATCTTCATCACCTGCATAAAGTCCGCCGTGCCCACCAGCACCTGGTCTCCCCGGATCATACCGGAAAAGCCCCCGGCGTTGGAGTAGCTCAGATCGTCCACCCGGCGGTAGAAGCCCCCGTGGATACGGACCAGGTCGTCAAACACTCCGGCCAGGCCCACGTCCGCCTCCCGGATGATGGAGGCGGTGCAGCCGATGAGCTTTTCCAGGGAGACATAGCCGAAGCTGCGGATGTCCTTCCGCTCCACTGAGCCTTCCGGGAACAGGTCCCGGTCGGTGAACACAATGCCTGCCTCTCCCTGCATGGAGGCGGCCCCGTCCCAGCCGGCAATCACCGCACCGGCGGAGTGGAGACGCTTCACCAGCCTGGCATAGGGCAGCCCATAGGCCAGGGTGGCGGACAGGGGCGTAGCCAGGATAAAGATGACCGACCAGCTCCAGATGAGCCGCTGGGGAGCGCCCTGTCCCACGGCGGACAGAATGCCGAACACCAGACAGGCGATCATCATGACGGGGGCGGCGTAGCGATACACCTGCTCCGCCCCGTCCAGGTCCTGCATCTGGCGGCCAAAGCCCCGGGCGGACCCCGGCTCCTTCATAAAGGTGCCCCGGTCCTCCCACTTGTCCTCGTCCATGGTCAGGCGGTCAAAGCTGGTGCGGGCGGCCACGTCCTCGGAGGAGCGCTTCTGCCCCTCCTTTTTCCGGCTGTTGCCCCAGGCCACCGTCCACAGGCTCAGGGCCGCAAAGCCGCAGAAGGGCAGGGGTCCCTCCCGGCTCAGGGCGGCGTACCACACTGCGTCGATCAGGGTGAACACCACCCCAATGGAGGCCAGGGTGTTTAGCCCCGGACGGCCCCGGAACAGCTGGAGGATGCCCTCCAGCAGGGTGTCCAGGCCCACGATACAGGCGGCCAGCAGGCCCACCGCCAGCAGCAGCCCGGTGATACGCAGGTCCTCGCTGAGCAGTGTCCCGGTGAGGAAGGGGAGTGCATCGTCCGCCACCGCCGTAATGACCAGCAGGACGGCGGCAATGGCCAGCTGGAAGGGCAGACGGCCCCGAACGCTCCGCCAGCTCCCGTTGTAGATCCTGGCCAGCTCTCGGGGGGAGGTGTCCGGGATACGCCGGGCGGGACGCTTGTCCCGCTCCGGCTTTTTCTGCTTTTTGGGCTTGCGGGGAGGCCGCTCCTCGTCGGTGCCGGGAATATGCTGCTCGGCCATGCGCTGCATGGCCTCCTCCTCCTGCCCCTCTTCGCTCTCGCTCTGGAACATGGAGTCGGCGAACTGGTTGGCCCGCTCCTCCATCTCCTCCAGCTTCCGCTGGAACAGACCGGGCTGCTCCGGGGGCGGCATCTCCACCACGTTATCCTTCTTGGGGGGCGCAGGCGGCTTCTTCTGACGGACAGGCCGGGAGACCGGTTTCTCCGGCGCTTCTTCCGGCGTCTCGTCGGTACGGGCGGCCCGCCGGGCGGCACGCTCCTCCTCCCGGGCACGCCGCTGCTCCTCCTGGGCGGCTTGCCGCCGTTCCTCGGCGGCGGCCTTGAGCTTGCCCCACTCCTTTTGCAGATTGGCGCCTATAACGGCGGCTCCCGCCGCTGCCCGCTGGAGCAGACTGGGGCCTCGCTCCGGACGCTCCAGCAGAGACTCGTCCGGCACGCCATCCTCCCAGTCCTCCGGGGGCTCATCGTCCCCGTCCGCATCCTCCTCGTCCGTCGGCTCAGACCGGGACGGCTCCCGGGGAGCGGCATTGGAGGGCGGGGCCTCCTGAGCCTCCGGAGGGGCGGCATCCTCCCGGGGCTGGGGCTCTGTGGGCTCCTCCGGGGTCAGACCGGGAATGACCATCTGCTCCCAGTCCTCCTCCGGCATCTCCGGCGCAGGACGGCGGGGCTCGATCTCCATCTCGTCCTGGTCGAAGTCCCGGCGGTCAGCGGGGGCGTCGGAGGACGACCCCTCCCGCCTGCGGATGTTCAGCGTCAGCACCTGCACCCGGCGCTCCTCCTGGACGGAGGGCTTTTTTGGCGGCTCCCGGTATTCCGGGGCTTGGGTCAGCTTCTCCCACTCGGAGTCGCTCAGCGGCACGTCGTCGGGAATGTCCTCCGGCGGCTGGACAGCCTCCGGCTTCTCCAAAGGCTCGGCCTCCGGCAGTTCCTCCTCGGCCTCTGCCGCTTCGGACTCCTCGGACAGCTCCCAGGGAGTGGGCTCCTCTGTTATCGCCACCGCTTCCGGATCCAATTCCTCCGGCAGCTCTGCCGGTTCCGGCTCCTCCGGCGGCTGGACTGTCGGCGGGACAGGGCTTGGCTCCTCCCGCCGCATATGGCTGGGAGGGAGAATGTCAGTGAGCAGCTCAGGGCCGGCATCCGCAGGGGCGGGCTCGTCCTCGTCTGCCGGGCCGTCGGGTATGTACGCCGACACCAATGGCTCTCTCCGGGGAGGCTCCTCCTGGGACTTCGGCGTCTCCCGCCGGAACAGGCGGAACAACGGCAGCTCCCACAGAGAGCGGCGGGGCTTTTTTGCGGGGGCCTCTGCCACCGACGGCTCCGGCGAGGCAGGGGGCTCCTCTATGGGTTCCGATACCTCCTCCGGCAGCTCCTCCAAGGGCGCCGTCGGCTCGGGCTCTTCCTCCGGCTCCGGTTCCGGTTCAAACTCTGGCTCCGGCAGCACGGTCGGCTCCGGCTCTGCCGGGATGACCTGGGCCGGTTCCGGCTGCTCTGTACGCTGAAAGCGCTGGCGGGGCCGCTCCGGCTCCGGGGCGGGCTCCTCCGGGACGGGCGGCTCCTTCGCCGCCTCTGTCTCCGCTCCCCAGGAACCCATCAGAGAGCGGATCTGCTCCCGCATAGCCGCCACATTGGGGTCGATGCCGTCGTCCGGGTCAGGGGTCTCCCGTACCGGAACGGGCTCTGGAGCGGGGGGAGGAGCAGCCTCCGGCTGCCGGATGGTTTTCAGCAGATCGTCGATGTCCAGCTCGTCCGGCTGTCTGTTTTCGTTCGTCACAGTATCACCCTATCTCATCATCCGTTCCCGCCCAGACGCTGGCGCACCGCCTCATAGAGCAGGATGGCCGCCGCCGCAGACGCATTGAGTGAATTCAGCTTCCCCTTCATGGGAATACTGACGGTAAAATCGCAGTTCTCCGCCACCAGGCGGCTCATGCCGCTGCCCTCGGAGCCGATGACGATGGCGGCAGGGCCCTTCAGGCCGGCGTCGTAGAGGCTGACGCTGCCCGCCGCCGCCGTGCCGAACACCCAGAGGCCCTCCTCCTTCAGCTCCTTCAGACAGGCGGTCAGGTTGGGCACTCTCGCCACCGGCACATAGGACACTGCTCCGGCAGAGGTCTTGGCCACCACAGCGGTCAGCCCGGCGCTCCGGTGCTTGGGGATGATGACCCCATGGGCCCCGGCGCACTCGGCGGTGCGGATGACCGCCCCCAGATTGTGGGGATCGGACAGCTCGTCGCATACCAGCACCAGGGGCGGCTCTCCCTTCTGCCGGGCGGCGGCCAGGATGTCCTCCACGCTGGCGTACTCCCGGACGGCGGCGATGGCGATGACGCCCTGGTGGGCGTGGGTCTGGCTCATGTGGTCCAGCTTCCGCCGGTCCACGTCCACCACCACGATGCCCTTCTCCCGGGCCTTTGCCGCAATATGCCCCAGAGCGGCGTCCGTCTCGCCCCGGGCGATCATGATCTTGTCGATATTCGTCCCGGCCCGGAGGGCTTCGATCACCGCATTGCGGCCCTCGATCACCCCATCCGCCGGGCTGTCCGGCTCGGTGCGCCGGTCTCTTCTGTCGTTCAATGGAGACACCTCTCGTTTCTCAGCGGCCACGGGGGTGTCCCATGGCCGGATAAATGCAGTATACCACATTTCGACGGCCATAAAAAGGTAGAATCCAAATTCTTCACAACTCTTTCGACATCCTTTTACAGAATGTTCACGGTGCTTTTTCTTGTTTTTGCCCCGGCCCTGTGCTATATTATACGATGATTAGACTCAGCCGCAGCCTGCGGCGGAAATGAAGAGGGTCATGTCCTTGAACGATAACAATAAGAAAAAGAAGCCCAGCCAGAACGACAACCGGAAACGGAATATCACCGGCATCGTCACCCTGGTCATCTGGGCGCTGATTTTAACCATATTTGGCAACTATGTTTTGAGCCGCACGGAGACCACCGGTTCGGTGGAGATCTATTTCAGCGAGCTCATCACTATGGTGGAATCCGACCAGGTGGAGGAGGTCATGCTGGAGTCCGGCAAGTACACCGTCACCCTGACCGAGGAGGGGGAGGCCGCCTGGCTGGAGGAGTACTACGCCGAGCAGGGCTATACCTCCGTCCCCGAGGGAGCGGAGATGCCCACCCTGTACACCACCCCCCTGAGCTATACGGATTTCCTGCTCCTGCTCCAGGAGCACGGCGTGGCCTACTACTCCCCCTATCAGCAGAGCAGTGTCCTCTCTGAGATCCTCATCAGCTACGTGCTGCCCATGGCCATCATGCTGCTGGTGATGGTGCTGTTCTACCGCTTCGCCATGAGCGGCAGAATGGGCGGCGGCGGCATCGGCAATGTGGGCAAGTCCAACGCCAAGGTCTATGTGGAAAAGAGCACCGGCGTCACCTTCCGGGACGTGGCCGGGCAGGATGAGGCCAAGGAGTCTCTGGAGGAGATCATCGATTTCCTCCACAACCCCGGCAAGTACACCGCCATCGGCGCACGGCTGCCCAAGGGCGCTCTGCTGGTGGGCGCTCCCGGCACCGGCAAGACTCTGCTGGCCAAGGCGGTGGCAGGGGAGGCCAACGTTCCCTTCTTCTCCATCTCCGGCTCCGACTTTGTGGAGATGTTCGTGGGCGTGGGCGCCAGCCGTGTCCGTGACCTGTTCAAGGAAGCGGCCAAGATGGCTCCCTGCATCATCTTTATCGACGAGATCGACACCATCGGCAAGTCCAGAGACGGTGGTCGGCTGGGCGGCAACGACGAGCGGGAGCAGACCTTGAACCAGCTGCTGGCCGAGCTGGACGGCTTCGACCCCACCAAGGGCGTCATCGTCCTGGGGGCCACCAACCGGCCGGAGGTGCTGGACAAGGCCCTGCTCCGTCCGGGACGGTTTGACCGGCGGATCACCGTAGACCGGCCCAACCTGGCCGGACGTCTGGCCACCCTCCAGGTACACACCCGGAAAATTCGTCTGGCGGACGACGTGGACCTGAACAAGATCGCCCAGGCCACCGCCGGTGCCGTGGGTGCGGACCTGGCCAACCTGGTCAACGAGGCCGCCCTCCGGGCAGTGCGTATGGGCCGCCAGGCGGTGAACCAGAACGACCTGCTGGTCTCCTTCGAGGTGGTCATCGCCGGCACCGAGAAAAAGGGCACCGTTCTGACCGAGAAGGAGAAAAGGCTCATCGCCTACCACGAGGTGGGCCATGCTCTGGTGGCCGCCCGGCAGAAGGGCACGGAGCCGGTCTCCAAAATCACCATCGTCCCCCATACCCAGGGCGCTCTGGGCTACACCATGCAGCTGCCCGAGGAGGAGAAATTCCTCATGGATAAGGACGAGCTGCGCAGCGAGATCCGCACCCTGCTGGGCGGACGCTCTGCGGAGGAGACCGTCTTCCACACTGCCACCACCGGGGCGTCCAACGACATCGAGCGGGCCACCGACCTGGCCCGGAAGATGATCACCATGTACGGCATGGGGGACAAGTACGGCATTATGGGCCTGGCCACCGTCCAGAGCCAGTATCTGGATCAGAGCTACGGCCTCACCTGTGCCCAGGCCACCGCCGCCGAGGTGGACAGCGAGATCTACGAGCTGCTGGAGCAGTGCCATAAGGAGGCCCGGCAGATTCTGGAGGAGAACCGGGAGCTGCTGGACAAGATCGCCGCCTACCTGCTGGAGAAGGAGACCATCACCGGCCAGGAGATGATGGCCATTATCGAGGGCCGGGACCCTGCCCTGGTGGACAACTTCGGGGCCACTCCAGAGGACGGCGCCAACCGCATCCTGGCGGACAACAGCAACACCGCCCTCCCCAGCGTGGGCACGGACGGCATCGAAAAGCCCGCCCGGAAAATTTCCATCGTCTCCGAGCCGCCCCAGGCCCCGGAACAGGATAAGCCCGAGGATGGGGACAGTCCTTCCGGCTCTGACGAGAACTGAATGAACAGATGTTCACCGCCCCCGGCGCAGATGTGCCGGGGGCGATGGTTTTGATGTGGACCGGGCCTGTTTTCTGCCGTGAGACCGGGAAAATGGCAAGATTTTGGAAAGATTTTACCCATGCGCCCCAAAATGGATATTGACGCTGACCGTAAAAGCGGGTACAATAACCTCTAATGACCCAAAGGAGGATGTGCTATGCTGAGAGACGAGCCTGGTTTTTATATCACCAATCTCCACAGCTGGGTCAACGGAAACGCTTTTTACGGCAGCTTTCGGGAGATGCGCTTTCTCATCAAGCCCACTGCAGTCCTGGACAAGGTCAGCGGTGAGCCGCTTCCGGAGAGCAAGGTAGAGGTCCTTGTCTGGAAGGGAGAGTATTGCCTGGAGGAGAGCGAGGTGCTCGCCCAGGCTGCCTTCCCTCTGACCGAGGAGGGCCGGGAGCAGGTTATATCATGGATGGAGGAACAATACAAATGGATCACGACGTAGATGGCAGTAGTCCCACAGGACGACGAGGGAAGACGGAAGGGCTGGTGACGGGACGATGAACTCCGGTACACCGGCGATGATCGCAGCCCTGGTGCTGCTGGTGGCCCTGTCCGCTTTCTTTTCGGCAGCCGAGACGGCCTTTACATCCTTCAACGTGATTCGTATGAAGAGCTGGGCGGAGGACGGGAACCAAAAGGCCCAACGGGTGATGAAGCTCCACGAGGACTATGACCGACTGCTGTCCGCTATTCTGATCGGCAACAATATCGTGAACATCTCCGCCGCCTCTCTGGGCACGGTGCTGTTCACCATGTATTTTCCCATTTACGGCGCCACCATCTCCACGGCGGTCATCACGGTGGTCGTGCTGATCTTCAGCGAGGTCACCCCCAAGACCCTGGCCAAGAGTATGCCGGAGAAGATGGTCATGGCGGTGGCTCCGGCGATCCAGGCCATTATGACCGTCTTTTATGTCTTTACCGCCCTGTTCAACGCCTGGACCAAGCTGATCCAGCGGGCCTTCAAAAGCGAGGAGGACGTGGGCATCACCAACGACGAGCTCATCACCATGGTCTCCGAGGCGGAGCAGGAGGGGGGCATCGACGGGGACGAGAGCGAGCTGATTCGCTCTGCCATCGAGTTCGGCGACCGTGTCGCCGAGGAGATCCTCATCCCCCGGGTGGACACCGTCATGGTGGAGGACACCATGACCATGGGCGAGGTGGAGCAGGTATTCTTCACCAGCGACTACTCCCGTCTGCCCGTCTATCACACCAACCGGGACAACGTCCTGGGCTACGTCCATATCCACGACCTGTACCAGCTCCAGCGCAGCGGACGCACCGACTGGCTCACCGCCCTGACCCCGGTGGTCTACGCCTCCCACACGGAGCAGATCTACGACCTGCTCCAGACCCTCCAGCGACAGAAGGCACACATGGCCATCGTCGTTGACGAGTACGGCGGCACCATGGGTATCGTCACCATGGAGGACATCCTGGAGGAGCTGGTGGGAGAGATCTGGGACGAGCACGACGAGGTGGTCGAGCCCTTCCAGACACTGCCCGATGGCTCCACCCTCATCAACTGCACTGCCGACCTCCACGAGGTGTTCCGCCGGTTCGACCTGAAGGAGGAGGACTGCGAGTCATCCACCGTGGCCGGATGGGTGGTGGAGGAGCTGGGCCGGGTGCCCGCCAAGGGCGACCAGTTCCGCTACGAAAACCTGGTGGTCACCGTCACTAATATGCACCGGATGCGGGTGACAGAGATCCAGGTGGAGGTCCTCCCTGAGGAGCCCGAGGAAAAGCCGGAGCGCACCCGCTCCCGCCGGGGAGAGCACGGGGACAGCGCCGACAACGAGGATTAAAGCAGCAAAAGAGCGTTGCAGCGGGAGAGGCTGTAACGCTCTTTTTGTTGCGTATTCTGCGCTTTGCTACTCTGGGCGTACCTGTCATCCGGCGGGGTGCGGCGGAGGGTGACATAAAGATGCAGCAGGGAGGTATCTTTCGGCGGAAAGTAAAAAAATCCGTTCAGGCCCTTGACAAGCGGGGGAAAATGAATATAATGATAAAAGTCGTCAGGCGACAGCAGGATGATATAGCGGGATTGTGTAAGGGTAGCACAGCAGACTCTGACTCTGTATGTGAGGGTTCGAATCCTTCTCCCGCTGCCAGAGAAACCCGCTCGAAGGTTGGAAAAGACTTTCGGGCGGGTTCTTTTTTGCGGTTTTGGGCGCAGCACTCTGTCAGCGGATAAAGTTCGTCCCCCGCTTTGCCTCGTACACCGGGGCGGGGACGCCCGCCTCACGACCTGCCTGGATGCTTTTCAACAGCCAGGCCATGTTAGTGGCCAGAGTGCGCATGGTCTGGAGGCCCTCCTCGTCCTGGCGCACCTCGTCGGGGGTGTTGCCGTGGACCTGGTTCCAGTACTGGGAGCCCACCACCGTCATATTGCTGATGAGAAAATACTTGTTCAGCTGGTCAAAGGCGGCGGTCGCCCCGCCCCGGCGGCAGGAGACTACGCTGGCCCCCAGCTTGCCCGCCATCCGCTTTCCGTTGACATAAAACAGCCGATCCAGGAAGGACGTGATCTGTCCGGAGGCAGAGGCGTAGTACACGGGAGAGCCCACCACGATGCCGTCGATGCTGTCCAGCTCGTCGGTGATTCGGTGGATGCCGCCGTCAAAGACGCACTGGCCTGTCGTGGCGCACTTGCCGCAGGCGATGCAGCCGGGCACCGGATGATTTCCCACCCAGAACAGCTCGGTCTCCACGCCCTCCCGTTCCAGGGCAGAGGCCGCCTCGGCCAGAGCGGTATAGGTGCAGCCCTTCTCATGGGGGCTTCCGTTGATGAGCAGTACCTTCATTTCTGTCACTCCTTGCAAAAATCACTTTGCCGCCGGATTTGGCGGCTTTTTCTATATAGGATATGATAGCACGGGACGGGCGGTTAGTCATGGATAATCTTTTGGGGGGAGCCGAAGGCCCCGCCTCATTCCGGATTTCTCCAACTATTTTCCCATCATCGGACAGATTTTACCACATAACGCCGTTTTTGCAACTTTTCACCAAGAGTAAGCCATTGCTAACTGTAAAATCTGAAGAAAATCACATAAAAACCACGATTTCATGGTTTACAAACGGTCAAATTGCTGATATGATTATGGAGTAAAAGCATTGGCTTTGGAATCGAATGACCGAGATGATCTGTCACTCCGCCGGGCAGGGCTTTCTCGGCGCACCTGTTTCGGGTCGCACGGGTGGGGCCGGTCCCGCCGGAGATGCGGAAAACACAGTCTTCGTCATGAAGGAGGAGTCCAAAATCATGGTTGTCAGAAAACAAAAATCCATGGATGCGAACAACGCAGCCGCATGGGTATCCTATGCGTTCACTGAGGTTGCTGGCATCTACCCCATCACCCCGTCCAGCCCCATGGCGGACTATGTGGACCAGTGGGCAGCTCAGGGCCAGAAGAACATCTTCGGCAACACCGTCAAGGTGATCGAGATGCAGTCTGAGGCCGGCGCCGCCGGCACCGTCCACGGCTCTCTGGCCGCCGGTGCGCTGACCACCACCTACACCGCCTCTCAGGGCCTGCTGCTGATGATCCCCAACATGTACAAGATCGCAGGTGAGCTGCTCCCCGGCGTGCTCCACGTGGCCGCCCGTGCCCTGACCACCCACGCTCTGAACATCTTTGGCGATCATGAGGATGTCATGGCCTGCCGTCAGACCGGCTTTGCCATGCTCTCCGAGGCCAACCCCCAGGAGGTCATGGATCTGGCCCCTGTGGCCCATCTGGCCGCCATCGAGAGCCGGGTGCCCTTCCTGAACTTCTTCGACGGCTTCCGTACCTCCCACGAGATCCAGAAGCTGTCCGTCTGGGACTACAAGGATCTGGCCGAGATGGTGGACATGGACGCTGTCCAGGCCTTCCGGGATCACGCCCTGAACCCCAACCACGGCGTCGTCCGTGGCTCCCACGAGAACGACGACACCTTCTTCCAGCACCGCGAGGCCTGCAACAAGTTCTATGACGCAGTCCCCGACGTGGTGGAGAAGTACATGGACATGATTAACGAGAAGATTGGCACCGACTACAAGCCGTTTAACTACTACGGCGCTGCCGACGCTGACCGGGTCATCATCGCCATGGGCTCCATCAACGACGTGACCTCCGAGGTCGTGGACTACCTGAACGCTCACGGCGAAAAGGTGGGCATGATCAACGTCCATCTGTATCGGCCCTTCTCCGCCGAGCGCCTGCTGGCCGCCCTCCCCGAGAGCGCCAAGAAGGTCGCCGTGCTGGACCGCACCAAGGAGCCGGGCGCTCTGGGCGAGCCTCTGTATCTGGACGTGGTCACCGCTCTGGCCAAGGCCGGACGCAGCGACGTGTCCGTCTCCGGCGGCCGCTACGGTCTGGGATCCAAGGATACTCCCCCCTCCTCCGTCTTTGCTGTGTATGAGGAGCTGTCCAAGGACGAGCCTCGTGAGCACTTCACCATCGGCATCACCGACGACGTGACCTACCTCTCCCTGGAGGAGAAGCCCGCCCCCAACACCGCTGCTGAGGGCACCGTGGAGGTCAAGTTCTGGGGTCTCGGCGGCGACGGCACCGTGGGCGCCAACAAGAACTCCATCAAGATCATCGGCGACCACACCGACAAGTACGTCCAGGCCTACTTCCAGTATGACTCCAAGAAGACCGGCGGCGTCACCGTCTCCCACCTGCGCTTTGGCGACAAGCCCATCCGCAGCCCCTATTACATCAACAAGGCGGACTTTGTGGCCTGCCACAACCCCTCCTATATCACTAAGCACTTCAAGATCGTCAACGACATCAAGGACGGCGGCACCTTCCTGGTCAACAGCCAGTGGACCTTCGAGGAGCTGGAGGAGCATCTCTCCGCCGAGAGCAAGAAGTACATGTACGATCACAAGATCAACCTGTACATGATCAATGCCATCGACCTGGCTGCCAAGGTGGGCATGGGCAAGCGCACCAACACCGTCCTCCAGTCCGCCTTCTTCGCTCTGGCCAAGGTGCTGCCTCCCGAGGACGCCATCCAGTACATGAAGGACGCCGCCGAGCACTCCTACCTGAAGAAGGGCCGTGACGTGGTCCAGAAGAACTGGGACGCCATCGACGCCGGCGCTACCGCCTTCGTCAAGTGCGAGATTCCTGAGTCCTGGGCCAACCCCGCTCCCGATGTCGAGCCCGCCGAGCTGACCGGACGTGCCGACACCGTCAAGCTGGTCAAGGAGGTCATGCAGCCCATCAACGCCATGAACGGCTACAGCCTCCCCGTCTCCGCCTTTGAGCCCATGGTGGACGGCACCTTCGCCTCCGGCGCTTCCGCTTATGAGAAGCGTGGCGTGGCCGTCAACGTGGTAGAGTGGGACCCGACCAAGTGCGTCGCCTGCAACCAGTGCGCCTTCGTCTGCCCCCACGCCACCCTGCGGGCCTATGCCCTGGATGCCGATGAGCAGGCCGCCGCTCCCGCCCAGACCAAGATGGCCGACTTCAAGGTGGGCCCGGGCAAGGGCAAGTACAAGTTCGCCCTGGCCGTCTCCCCCCTGGACTGCATGGGCTGCGGCGTCTGCGCCGGTGTCTGCCCCACCAAGAGCCTGACCATGGCTCCCCAGGAGAGCCAGCTGGATCAGCAGCCCGTATTCGACTACTGCGTCGCCAACGTCTCCGTCAAGGACGAGCTGGTGGACAACTCCGTCAAGGGCTCCCAGTTCAAGACTCCTCTGCTGGAGTTCTCCGGCTCCTGCGCCGGCTGCGCCGAGAGCACCTATGCCCGCATCATCACCCAGCTGTTCGGCGACCGGATGTTCATCTCCAACGCCACCGGCTGCTCCTCCATCTGGGGCGGCACCGCTGCCACCTCCCCCTACACCGTCAACAAGGAGGGCAAGGGTCCCGCCTGGGCCAACTCCCTGTTTGAGGACAACGCCGAGCACGGCTTCGGCATGTATCAGGGCCAGAAGGCCATCCGTGACGCTCTGAAGGCCAAGGTCGAGGCTCTGGCCGAGAACGCCGGGGACGAGGTCAAGGCCGCTGCCGCTGCCTGGCTGGAGACCTACAACTCCTCCGCCGACAACCAGAAGCCCACCAAGGCGCTGATCGCCGCTCTGGAGGCCTGCGGCTGCGAGGCCGCTCAGGACATCCTGAAGCAGAAGGATTACCTGAACAAGAAGTCCTGCTGGATCTTCGGCGGCGACGGCTGGGCCTACGACATCGGTTACGGCGGTGTTGACCACGTGCTGGCCTCCGGCGAGGACGTCAACATCTTCGTGTTCGATACCGAGATCTACTCCAACACCGGCGGACAGGCCTCCAAGTCCACCAACATCGGTGCTGTGGCCCAGTTCGCCGCCGCCGGTAAGGAGGTCGCCAAGAAGAGCCTGTCTGAGATCCAGATGCAGTACGGCTACGTCTATGTGGCCCAGGTGGCCATGGGCGCCAACCCCGCTCAGTGCATCAAGGCCATGGTGGA
The DNA here is from genome assembly GCA_021201635.1 of Clostridiales bacterium. Lineage (GTDB taxonomy): Bacteria > Bacillota > Clostridia > Oscillospirales > Oscillospiraceae > Onthomonas. The sequence goes on from JAJQEM010000047.1 coordinate 13,658, forward strand.
GGCCGAGGCCTATCCCGGTCCCTCCCTCATCATCGGCTACAGCCCCTGCGAGCTGCACTCCATCAAGGGCGGCATGACCAACTGCCAGGCCGAGATGAAGAAGGCCGTCAACTGCGGCTACTGGAACCTGTTCCGGTACAACCCGGCCCTCAAGGCCGAGGGCAAGAACCCGTTCACTCTGGACTCCAAGGAGCCCAAGCCCGGCTATCGTGACTTCATGATGGGCGAGGCCCGGTTCTCCGCTCTGACCCGTTCCTTCCCGGAGCGTGCCGAGAAGCTGTTCCAGAAGTCCGAGGACACCGCCATGGCCCGCTACGAGCACCTGAAGAAGCTGGGCGACCTGTACGGCTAAGCCGCAGACCCCGCATCAGCACAGAATTAAACCAAAAAAGCCGGCCCCCGCTTCGGCGGGGGCCGGCTTCGTCTGTCAAAAGGCGCTGTGCTGCCTATTTACCCTCTTCCCATTCGGATTTGTGCTTCGCCCACCATTCCGGGAAGTTGGGGTCGTTGGGGGACAAGGTTGAAGCAATTCCACGTTGATACATTGAACAGCCGTTTTTTGTAAATGGGAATATTATATTAGTTGCAACACCCAAATGGAAAAATTGCATCAATGTACCTTTATTTGTTGTCCAGATTTCATTTTTATAATTTCGAAAATTGCAAGTGCAAGTTGAACACATCCGCGAAAAATTTTTAATAGAGTCCG